>NZ_JBMVFU010000007.1:0-338942 GCF_049538315.1 Nocardia sp. AB354
GGTCGGGTCGATGCGTGCGTCGCCGGCCGAGTCGACTTGCGACTCGCCCGGCGGATTTTCGGGCGAATGGGATCGGTTCGGGTGGGTATCCCCGGGTTCACAGGACTTTCCTAAGTAAGCCTGACACCATTCGGGGGATCGATCGGGATCATGGATGGTGTCGACCCGGTGCAATCGGTACCGGTCTGGTAGCGGAAGGTGATCCGAATGGTTCTACTCCAGGAGCCGGCCACACAGTCAGCACTGGAGTCCGGCCCCGCGCAGGCCGGCCGTTCCCTCACGCTGCGGGATCGATTCAAGCTGCCGATGACCTACAGCTACGGCGCCCTGCTCATCGCGGTGACCGTGCTGGTGTCGGTACTCAGCGATACGCAGCAGACCCGCGTCATCCAGCATGCGAGCACCAATCTGCACAATCTGCTGGCCGGACGGTTCGGCACCCTGTTCTCCAGTGCGTTCGTGATCGGTGACGGCACCGCGGGCGCACTGCTCATCCCGCTGCTGGTCTGTCTGCTCATTCTGGCGGAATGGCGATTCGGCGCCCTGTCGCTGCTGCGCATCTTCATCGCCGGCCATATCGGCGCCACACTCCTCGTCGCCGGCGGCCTGTGGGTGGCGGTGAGCGTGAAATGGCTGCCGACGAGTATCTCCCTCGCCGAGGACGTCGGGGTCAGCTACGGCGCGCTGGCGGTCATCGGTTCGCTGATGGTGGTTCTGCCCGCCAAGTGGCGACCGACATGGGCCATCTCGCTCGGTGCCGTCGCCGTCGCGGGCGTCGTCATGGGCCACACCTTCACCAATGTCGGGCATCTGATCGCCCTGACGATCGGGCTGCTCACCGGGTGGCTGCTGTTGCGCAGTGGTCATGCCCGCGCACACCGGCTCAACCGGTTCGAGACGGGTCTGCTCGTCATCGCGGCCGTACTCGGATATATCTTGCTCGTCGGCTGATCGCCCCGCGCGCAAGCGGTCTCGGGGAGGGCCTAAACTCGACCGGTGCGCCTTGTGATTGCTCGTTGCCAGGTCGATTACGTGGGTCGGCTCACCGCACATCTCCCGATGGCCCGCCGGCTGCTGATGATGAAAGCGGACGGCTCGGTGCTGGTGCATTCCGACGGCGGTTCCTACAAGCCGCTGAACTGGATGAGCCCGCCCTGCTGGATGGAAGAGCGCGAGACCGATGTCGAGACGATGCCCGACGGCTCCCAGCTCTGGGTGGTGACCAACAAAGCCGGTGAGGAGCTGCGGATCACTGTCGAGGACATCGAACACGACTCCGCGCACGAACTGGGCGTGGATCCCGGGCTCGTGAAGGATGGCGTCGAGGCCCATCTCCAGGAGCTGCTCGCCGAACACATCGGCACGCTGGGTGACGGCTATACGCTGATCCGCCGCGAATACATGACCGCCATCGGCCCGGTGGACATCCTGTGCCGCGACGCCGCCGGCGCCACGGTGGCGGTGGAGATCAAACGCCGGGGCGAGATCGACGGGGTGGAGCAGCTCACCCGGTATCTGGAATTGCTGAACCGGGATCCGCTGCTGGCGCCGGTCACCGGTGTCTTCGCGGCACAGCAGATCAAACCGCAGGCGCGGACCCTGGCGACCGATCGCGGGATCCGCTGCGTCACACTCGATTACGACGCCCTGCGCGGCACCGACAGCACCGAATTCCGGTTGTTCTGAGGGCGCTCGTGCCACGCCGGAAACCTCGTCCGACATCATCGCGGCTCCCTCGGGAACCGCGGCCCATCGGTGACGTCTTCGGGCGCACCGAGGACGGGCCCGGTGGCGCGGAAACCTTCGTGGTGCGCACGATCCCGGGCTCCCGCGCGGTGAAGACCTACCGATGTCCGGGCTGCGATCACGAGATCCCGCCCGGCACAGCGCATATCGTGGCGTGGCCGGCCGACGGCGGCGAAAACGACCGTCGCCATTGGCATTCCGGTTGCTGGCGCGGGCGCCATACCCGCACGATCACGCGGCGCTGGTCGTAACCCGGCCCTGGGTGCGGGCATAGGGAAGGCCGCCCCCGCGGTGCGGGAGCGGCCTCGAAACGGGTGGTGAATGTGTCGCCCTGAGGGGGTGGCGCGTGTTGTCAGCTCGAGACTTCGGCGCTTTCGCGCTCTTCGTCGACGGACTCTTCGTCTTCCGCCTTGACCTCGGGGATGGCCTTCTGCCGGCCGGAACCGGACTGCTTACCGGACAGCGAACGCTGCTCCGGTGCACCGTCGAGCAGCTCGCTCTCGCGGTTGACCGCGGCCAGCATGGCCGGGACCGAATCGAGCTGGCCGCGGATACCCAGCAGCTGGGCCAGAACTCGGCCGCGCAGGACGCGCATCTCCTCGGCCAGTTCCTTGGCGTGCGCGATCTTGCGATCGGCGGACTGGGTGGCGGAGGTGACCAGGCGGTTGGCCTCGTCGGTGGCCTCTTTGATGCGCTGGGCGGCGTCGGAGCGGCTGGATGCCTCCAGCTCCTCCATGGCCTTGGTGAGCTTGGTCCGCTTCTCGGCCATCGTGGCCTCGAAGTCCTGCTGGGCGGCCTTGCGCTTGGCCTCGGCCTCCTTGGTGATGCGGGTGGCATCGGCCTGGGCGGCCTCGACGATCTTGGCCGACTCGGCGCGCGCGTTCGACAGCGTCTGCTCGAATTCGACCTCGAGCGCCTCGCGCTTCTCCTTGGTCTCGGCCAGCAGGGATTCGTACTTGCCACGCATCTCGGTGGCCTGCTGCTCCGCGATGGAGATCATCTCGGCTGCCTCGGCCTGCGCCTGCGCGCGGACCTCGGACGCCTCGTCGGATGCCAATCGCAGCATCCGGGAGATTCGGTCGCTCATGCCTTCCGCGGTGGTGGGCGGAACCGACAGGCGATCTACTTCCTTGCGAAGCTCATCGATCTCGTCGCGGGCGTCCTCCAGCTGGGCGGCCAGGTTACGGGCCTGAGCGGCGGCGGCATCGCGATCTGTTGCGGTGACCCTCAGCTCGGCATCGAAACGGTCGAAGTAATTGCGTACTTCGTCACGGTCGTAGCCTTTACGTACTACCGTGAAAGGCAACGCGACGAAGCGATTGCGATCGGGCTCAGTGGACGACATGCCCCACAAACTACAGCCTGTCGACCCACCATGGTGAGTCGACTGCGAATGTCGTTATGAACTGTTTCCGTGGCCGGATTGCGGTACTAGTGAGTAGGATTCGCGGCCGGTTCGACTAGTTCGACGAGCACACCGCCAGCATCCTTGGGGTGGATGAAATTGATCCGTGAGTTCGCGGTTCCGGCGCGGGGAGCGTCGTACAGCAAACGGACGCCGCGGCCTCGCAGGAAAGTAGCTACCGCGTCGATATCGGTCACGCGGTAGGCCAGTTGCTGCAATCCGGGGCCGTTGCGGTCGATGAACTTGGCGATCGTGGACTCCTCGTTCAGTGGCGCCAGCAACTGCAGAGCAGTGGCGTCGTCGCCGGAACCGGGCAGCGACAGCATCGCCTCGTGCACGCCCTGGGCCTCGTTGACCTCACGGTGGGTTTCGACCATGCCGAGATTGTCCGAATACCACGCCACGGCGGTATCGAGATCGGGCACGGCGACGCCGACGTGATCGACGGCGATGACGTAATCGGCGGGAATGAAAGCGGACGTATCGGTAGTGCTCACTCTACGAAGGTAGCGCGCACCTACCTGGAGCTGCCGGGACGGGAAGGGTTACCGTTGAGTACGAGAGCGGCCCGTCGCCGAGTACGAGGGCGGCACGCCGCTGCGTCCCCGAATGTGAGAAGCGAGGTTCATCGTGGCCACCACCTCTGTCATCCTCTCCGGCGCCCGTACTCCGGTCGGTCGGCTGCTCGGTGGGTTGTCCGGGTTCTCCGGTTCGGATCTGGGTGGTTTCGCCATCAAGGCGGCGCTGGAAAAGGCCGGGGTCGCGCCCGAGCAGGTCGACTACGTGATCATGGGTCAGGTGCTGACCGCGGGTGCGGGCCAGATTCCGGCGCGTCAGGCCGCGGTGGCCGGCGGTATTCCGATGGATGTTCCGGCGGTGACGCTGAACAAGGTGTGCTTGTCGGGTATCAACGCGATCGCGTTGGCGGATCAGCTGATTCGCGCCGGTGAGTACGAGATCGTGGTGGCCGGTGGTCAGGAGTCGATGAGCCGGGCCCCGCACATGCTGGAGAAGTCGCGGGAGGGCTTCAAATACGGCGATGTCACGTTGCGTGACCACATGGCCTACGACGGGTTGCACGACATCTTCACCGACCAGGCGATGGGTGCGTTGACCGAGTCGCGCAACGCCGGTGACGGGATCGGCCGTGCCGAGCAGGACGCGTTCGCCGCCGCTTCGCATCAGAAGGCGGCCGCGGCGTGGAAGAACGGTGTGTTCACCGACGAGGTGGTGCCGGTGTCGGTGCCGCAGCGCAAGGGCGATCCGATCGTGGTGAGTGAGGACGAGGGCGTGCGCGCGGATACGACGGTGGAGTCGCTGGGCAAGCTGCGCCCGGCCTTCGCCAAGGACGGGACCATCACCGCGGGGTCGGCGTCGCAGATTTCCGACGGTGCGGCCGCGGTGGTCGTGATGAGCAAGGCCAAGGCCCAGGAGCTGGGGTTGAGTTGGATCGCGGAGATCGGGGCCGCGGGTGTGGTGGCCGGTCCGGATTCCACGCTGCAGGACCAGCCCGCCAACGCCATCGCGAAAGCGTGCGCGAAGGAAGGTATCTCGCCGGCGGATCTGGATCTGGTGGAGATCAACGAGGCCTTCGCGGCGGTCGGGATCGCCTCGACCCGCAAGCTCGGGATCGATCCGGAGAAGGTCAACGTCAACGGTGGTGCGATCGCGATCGGTCACCCGCTGGGCATGTCGGGCGCGCGGATCGTGCTGCATCTGGCGCTGGAGCTGAAGCGCCGCGGTGGCGGTGTGGGTGCGGCGGCGCTGTGTGGTGGCGGCGGCCAGGGCGACGCGCTCATCGTCCGCGTCTGACCTCGATTCGCGCTGTGGCATGACCCACACCTACTACGACGCTGCGTAGTCGTTGGGCACAATGGTGGCCATGGGCGAATTCTTCGACGTGAGCACCGTGGCCAAGCGGGTGCGTCTGTTCGGACTGCTGGAAGCGCCGTCGTGGGCGCTGTTGCTGCTCGGTTCCGTGCTCAAGCGGCTGCCCGAACCCATCACCTGGCCGGTGATGGTGTTCGGCATGCTGCACGGGCTCATCTTCGTGTTGTACGCGGTGAGCCTGCTGCTGGCGTGGCGCGAATACGAATGGCCGGGTAAGACGATCCTGCTGGGTCTCGTCTCGTCGGTGGTGCCGTTCTCCTCGGTGTGGTTCGAGCGCTGGGCGATTCGGACCGGACAATTGGGAGAGCTGAGCCCGGCCGCGGCCCCGGCGTCCGCCGCGTCGTGACAAACTGGATGCCGTGACTCGACCTGCTGCACGTCGTCCCTCGCCCGCCGCTGCCGCTGCCATGTCCGGCGCGGTGGATCTCTCCGCTCTGAAACAGCCGGCCGCCACGGACGTCCCGGGCGATCACGCCGTCACCGAGGCCGATTTCGAGACCAAGGTGCTGCGGCGATCGCTCGAGGTGCCGGTTGTCGTCGTCCTGTATTCGCAGCGCAGCCCGGGAAGTGTCGAACTGGTCAAGCTCTTCGAGCGGCTGGTCGGCAGCGCCGGGGGCAGCTGGGAGCTGGCCACCATCGAGGCCGAGCCGAATATGCGGATCGCGCAGGCCTTCGGGGTACAGGGCATTCCGACCGTGATCGCGGTGGCCGCCGGGCAGCCGCTGGCCGACTTCCAGGGCTCGCAGCCCGAGGAACAGGTCAAGCAGTGGCTGGCCGCGGTCGTCGACGCGGTGCGGGGCAAACTCCCCGGCGCCGGTGACGACCAAGGCCAGGCGCCCGTGCCCGAGGATCCGCGGTTCGTGGCCGCCGAAGAGGCGCTCGATCGCGGTGATATCGCCGGGGCCGAAGCAGCCTACGAGGCGATTCTGGCCGCCGAACCCGCCAACGAGGAAGCCAAGGCGGCGCTGCGCCAGGTGCGGTTCTTCGGCCGTGCCCGCGAGCTGCCGGCCGATGCGATCGCGGTGGCCGACGCCGATCCCGGCAATATCGACGCCGCCTTCACCGCCGCCGATGCCGAACTGTTCAACCAGCAGCCCGAGGCCGCTTTCGATCGGCTGATCGGATTGATCAAGCGGACCGCGGGCGACGACCGCAACCGCGTGCGCACCCGCCTGGTCGAACTGTTCGAGCTGTTCGACACCGCAGATCCGGTGGTGGTCGCGGCCCGGCGCAAGCTGGCGACCGCGTTGTACTGAGCCCGGCACTGTACTGAGCCACGCCCGGTCGTCGCGGTGGTCGATCGATCGGCCGCGACGACCGATAATCGGCGCAGGCGCCGGCGGAATCCGCCGTCGGCGCGGGGACGGGAGGCCGATGTGAAGGCGACGATGCGTGGTCTGATCGGCGCCGCATGCGCCGCGGCAGTGCTGATGCCGGTGGGCAGCGCCGCGGCCCATGATGCGGCCACCCAATTGATCTTCACCCGCACCGAACCCGATCGCTCGCCTCGCACGGTCACGTTGACCTGCGATCCGACCGGCGGCTCACATCCCGAGGCCGCCGCCGCGTGCGCATATCTGGCCGATGCCGAACTGGCGTTACCCGATTCGGATTCCGGAGTTCGCTGTTTCCGGTACTACCCCGTGGAGTTGCGTGCGCACGGTACGGTTCGCGGCACCCCGGTGTCGATCGAGCACACCTATGGGTGTGTGGTCCCGGACCTACCGGCGCCCTGGAAGTTCTGAGCCCGGGGCGACCGTGCGCGCCGCCCATCCGATCGTCACCACCGAGAACGCAACGCGGTGCGCGCTGCATCATCCGTTGCGGCCGTTGCCGATGCTGCGGTGGTGACCGGGGTCAGCCAGATCGCGCTGTTGGCGGCGACGGTGACCTCCGCCGAATAGGGCCGGCCGTGCCAGGGGCAGGCGGATGCCGATACCGCGCCGAGGTTGCCGGTGCCGCTGCCGCCGTACGAGGTGGCGTCGGTGTTGAGGATTTCGCGCCAGGTGCCCGACGCCGGCAGGCCGATGCGGTAGTCGCGGTGTTCGACGCCGGAGAAATTGAAGACGCAGGCCACGACCGAGCCGTCGGTGCCGTAGCGCAGGAAGGCGAGCAGGTTGTGCGCGTGGTCGTCGGCCTCGATCCAGGCGTAGCCACCGGGCGCCGTGTCCTGGGTCCACAGCGCGGGGTGGGCGCGATAGACGGTGTTGAGATCGGCGACGAGAGCGCGGATACCGTCGTGCAGGGGGTTGGCGAGTTCGTCCCAGTCCAGTCCGCGATCGTGTGACCACTCCCGGAACTGGCCGAACTCCTGGCCCATGAACAGCAGCTGTTTGCCCGGGTGCGCCCACATATAGGCCAGCAACGCGCGAACGCCGCAAGCCTTGGCATAGTCGTCGCCGGGCATGCGGGTCCACAGCGTGCCCTTGCCGTGCACCACCTCGTCGTGGCTGATCGGTAGCAGATAGTTCTCACTCCACGCGTAGACCGCCGAGAACGTGATCTCGTTGTGGTGCCAGCTGCGATGCACCTGATCGCGTCCGAAGTAGCCGAGGGTGTCGTGCATCCAGCCCATATTCCATTTCAGGGCGAAGCCCAGCCCGCCGACCTCCGTGGACCGGGTGACGCCCGGCCAGGTGGTGGATTCCTCGGCAATGGTCACCACGCCGGGATGATCGGCGTGGACGGCGGCGTTCAACTCGCGCAGGAAGGCGACGGCCTCCAGATTCTCCCGTCCGCCGTGCACATTGGGCTCCCAGCCGCCCGGTGGACGCGAATAGTCCAGGTACAGCATCGAGGCGACGGCGTCGACGCGCAGCCCGTCGATATGGAACTCCTCGAGCCAGAACCGCGCGTTGGCGACCAGGAAGTTGCGCACCTCGTTGCGGCCGTAGTCGAAAATGTAAGTGCCCCATTCCAATTGCTCGCCGCGGCGAGGATCGGGATGTTCGTAGAGGGCGGTACCGTCGAAGCGGGCCAGGGCCCATTCGTCGCGCGGGAAATGGCCGGGCACCCAATCGAGGATGACACCTATCCCGTGGGCGTGCAGGTGGTCGACGAAGGCGCGGAAATCGTCGGGGGAGCCGAAGCGAGCGGTCGGTGCGTAGTAGGAGGTGACCTGATAACCCCAGGAGCCGCCGAAGGGATGTTCCGCCACGGGTAGCAGTTCGACGTGGGTGAAGCCCTGGGCTCGAACGTATTCCGCGAGCTGTACGGCGGCGGTGCGATAGTCCAGCCCGGGCCGCCACGAGCCGAGATGAACCTCGTAGACGCTCATCGGCTCGCGGGTGGGGTCGCGCCGGGCACGGGTGGCGCACCAGTCCTGATCGGTCCACCGGTAGCCGGCGTCTGCGACGACCGACGCCGTCGCGGGCGGGGTCTCGGCGGCGAAGGCGAGAGGATCGGCATGGTCGGCGATCCGTCCGTCGGCGCCGTGGATGCGGTATTTGTAGCGCGTGCCCGCCGCGATGCCGGGTACGAACACCTCCCACACCCCGGACGATCCGAGCCGGCGCATCGGTGCACTGGTTCCGCTCCAGCTGTCGAAATCGCCGAAGACGGTCACGCCGCGCGCATTCGGCGCCCATACCGCGAACGACGTGCCGGTGACCTCGCCGTCGAGGGTGGTGTAGCGGCGCGGATGGGCGCCGAGTACCTCCCAGAGCCGCCGATGTCGTCCTTCGCCGAGCAGGTGCAGATCGAGTTCGCCGACGGTCGGCAGGAAGCGGTATCCGTCGGCGGTCAGCACGGTCCGGCTGCCCGGATACGACACGATCAGGCGGTAGTCCCACAGATCCGGAAAGCCGACCACGCCCTCGAAGACCCCGTGGCCGATGGGGCGCAGCGGATGGTCGACGCCGCCGATGCGCGCCGACACCGAATCGGCATGGGGGCGAAGGGTTCTGATCACCGTACCGTCCGGATGCGGATGCGCGCCGAGGACCGTGTGCGGGTCGGTGTGGGTACCGGCGGCCAGCAACATCAGATCGCGCCGATTCATCGGCGCGGCCGCCGTGCCGTGGTCCGGCGTGCCGTCACCGGAAGGTCCTGCGGTAGGCCGATTCGGTGCGCGCGGCCGCGGAGACCGCCGGGAGGGCGAGGATGTGAGCAGGCGCGCGCACGGGGTCGAGCCGCACGTAATTCGTTTGCGCCCAGTGGTATTCCTCGCCGCTGATCTCGTCGTGGACCGTCGGCCGGTCGTGCCATTCGCGTCCGATGGCCGGCATATCGAGCGAGATCATCCCGTCCTCGGCGCCGAACGGGTTGAGGTTGACCACGACCAGCACCGCGTCTCCGGAGCTCGGGTCGATCTTCGAGTACGCCAGCAGTGCCTCGTTGTCGACGTGGTGAAAGGCGATGCAGCGCAATTGTTGTAGCGCGGGATGGGCTCGGCGAATCTCGTTCAGCCGGGTGATCAACGGTTCCAGCGACTCGCCGCGGGCTGCGGCCTCGGCGAATCGTCGCGGGCGCAACTGGTACTTCTCGGAATCGAGATATTCCTCGCTGCCGGCGCGCACCGCCTGGTGCTCGAAAAGTTCGAAGCCGGAATACATACCCCAGCTCGGACCCAGCGTCGCCGCCAGCACGGCGCGCACGGCGAACATGCCCGGACCGCCGTGTTGGAGGCTCTCGTGCAGAATGTCGGGAGTGTTGACGAACAGATTGGGCCGGGCCTCGTCGGCCTTGGCGGCGAGTTCGCGACCGAATTCGGCCAGTTCGTAGGCGCCGGTGCGCCAGGTGAAATAGGTATAGGACTGCGAGAATCCGCGCCGCGCCAGACCGTAGAGCCGGGCCGGGCGGGTGAATGCCTCGGACAGGAAGATCACGTCGGGATCGGTCCGGCGCACCTGCGCGATGAGCCATTCCCAGAAGTCGGCCGGTTTGGTGTGCGGATTGTCGACCCGGAAAATGGTGACTCCCAGAGCGATCCAGTGCCGCACGACGCCCAGGACGGCGGCGTAGAGCCCGTCCGGATCGTTGTCGAAATCCAGCGGGTAGATGTCCTGATATTTCTTCGGCGGATTCTCCGCGAACGCGATGGTGCCGTCGGGCATGGTGGTGAACCATTCCGGATGGCTGCGCACCCACGGGTGGTCGGGCGCGCACTGCAGCGCCAGATCCAGCGCCACCTCGAGACCGAGTTCGCCTGCGGCACGGACGAATTCGGCAAAATCCGCCTCGGTCCCCAGGAGCGGGTGGACCGCGTCGTGGCCGCCCTCGGCCGAGCCGATCGCCCAGGGGGAACCGAAATCATCGGGACCGCAGGTCAGAGAGTTGTTGGGGCCCTTGCGATTCACCGTTCCGATCGGGTGGATCGGCGGCAGGTAGACGACATCGAAACCCATGGCCGCGATGCGTGGCAGTTCTTTCGTCGCGGTGGCGAAGGTGCCGTGCACCGGATTTCCGTCGGCGTCCCAGCCGCCGGTGGAGCGGGGGAAGAATTCGTACCACGAGCCGACCAGCGCTCGCCGCCGCTCGACCAGCACGGTGTGGGCCGGACCGCGGGTCACCAGATCGCGCAGCGGCGTCTCGCGCAGAATCTCGGCCACCTCGGCGCTGAAGGCGGGTGCCACCCGCGCCGGCAGTTGCCCGTCGCTGCGCAGCGCGGCCGCGGCGGCGCGCAATTTCTCCCACTGGCGTTTCGGCACCGCCTGGGCCGCCCGTTCGAACAGCCGGGCACCGATCTCGAGATCGTTGGCCAGATCCGCCGCGCTCTGGCCGACGGCAAGTTTCGCCTCGACTGCGGCCCGCCACCCGGTGATCGGATCGCCCCAGCCTTCGACGCGAAAGGCCCACAGCCCCGGCGTATTCGGGGTGAAGACCGCGTTGAAGACATCGGGTTCGAACTCGGGCGCCATCCGGATCCGCTGGGTGCGTCCGCCGCCCGGTCCGCGCACGGCCAGAGTGGCCGCCACCGCGTCGTGGCCCTCGCGCCACACCACGGCTCGTACCGGCACCACCTCGCCGACCACGGCCTTGGCCGGATATCCGCCCGCGACGGCCGGGGCGGTGTCATCGATGGCGATGCGACCGGTCACGGCACCAACCGTACCGGTAGTCCGGGCGCGACCACGAACACGCGCGACGTGGGCCTGGGCGATTGCGGGCCGGAGGTGCCCGTGGCAGACTTTCCGGGGCGTTGGTTCCGTTTCTGTGGACGCCGGTGCGCACTACCGGCACGAACGAATTCGCCGAGAGAGCCGAGAGAAAGGGAATTGCGCATGACAGCGGTGCAGGGGCAGGCCGTGGAGATCGCGACGCCCGACGGTGTCGCCGACGCGTACGTCACCTATCCCGCGGCGGGCGGGAAGTACCCCGGTGTGTTGCTGTACATGGACGCGTTCGGACTGCGTCCGAGCCTGCGCGCGCTGGCCGACGATGTCGCCGCGGCCGGATACACGGTGCTGGTGCCCAACGTCTTCTACCGGCACGGCCGGGCGCCGCTGGTCGAGCTGCCGGATTTCATCGACCCGCAGCAGCGTCCGGACCTGTTCGCCACGATCGTCCCGATGCTGCGGGAACTCACCCGCGATCTCGTGGTCCGCGACGCCGGTGCCTATCTGGACTGGCTCATGGCGTTCGAGCACACGGCCGACGGGCCGATGGCCACCGCCGGCTACTGCATGGGCGGCCGGTTGGCGGTGTACACGGCCGGCGCGTTCGGTGACCGAATCGCGGCCGCGGCCGGATTCCACACCGGGGGATTGGTCGTCGACGGCCCCGACAGCCCGCATCTCGCCGTCGAGAGTGCCACGGCGGAAATGTATTTCGGCCATGCCGACCAGGACCGCTCGCTGACGCCCGACCAGATCGAGACGTTCGACAAGGCGCTGGCCGCGGCCGGAGTGCGCTACCGCACCGAGGTCTACCCCGGCGCACACCACGGTTACACCCAGACCGACACCGCGGCCTACGACCGCGAAGCCGATGCGCGGCACCGGCGCGAACTGCTGGCCCTGCTCGCTCGGACGCTGCGGGGATAACACCTTTCGCAGCAGGTCAGCGCGCTGGCCCGGTCTCGGCGTGCGGGGTGCGGCCCGATACCGCCGTGTAGGGTCTACCCGGTGAAGGCATTGCGTCGTTTCACCGTCCGTGCCCATCTGCCACAGCGGTTGGCCGCCCTCGGTGAGCTGGCCGCCAATCTGCGGTGGTCGTGGCACGGGCCTACTCAGGATGTGTTCGCGCAGCTGGATCCCGAGTTGTGGGCGCGGGTCGGCCGCGATCCGGTGCGGATGCTCGGCGAGGTGGACGCGGAGCGGCTCGACGAGTGGGCCGCGGACCCCGATTATCAGGCGGCCGTCGACGCCGCCGAGGCCGACCTGCGGGACTATCTGACCAGACCCAGCTGGTTCGCCGAACATAACGCCGCGCAACCGCAAACCCCGGCGCCGCGCGGTATCGCCTACTTCTCCATGGAATTCGGTGTGACCGAGGTGCTGCCGAATTACTCGGGCGGGCTGGGAATTCTGGCCGGTGACCATCTCAAGGCGGCCTCGGATCTGGGATTGCCGCTGATCGGCGTCGGCCTGCTGTATCGGTCGGGCTATTTCCGGCAGTCGCTCACCGCCGACGGCTGGCAGGCCGAGCGCTATCCCGACCTCGATCCGCAAGGCCTGCCGCTGCGACTGCTGGCAGAGGAGGGCGCCCCGGTGCTCGTCCACGTGCCCATGCCCGAGGGCCGGGTGCTGCGCGCCCGGGTGTGGATCGCGCAGGTGGGGCGAATTCCGTTGCTGCTGCTCGATTCCGATATCAGCGACAACGATCCGGAACTGCGGGCGGTGACCGATCGGCTCTACGGCGGCGATCAGGACCACCGCATCAAACAGGAGATTCTGGCCGGCATCGGCGGCGTGCGCGCGATCCGCGCCTATACCCGGGCTCGCGGTCTGCCGGATCCGGACGTGTGGCATATGAACGAGGGCCACGCGGGATTTCTCGGGATCGAGCGGATCCGCGAATATATGTCGGGCGGAATGGATTTCGACTCCGCGCTCGCCGCGGTGCGGGCCGCGACCGTCTTCACCACGCATACTCCGGTGCCCGCCGGTATCGACCGGTTCGCCGCCGGGCTGGTCCGCCGCTACTTCGGCGGCGCCCACGGGGAACGGGAATCGCCACTGCTGCCGGGAATTTCGGTGGACCGGATCCTGGCGCTGGGACGTGAGGCCGATCCTTCGGTGTTCAACATGGCCCACCTCGGTTTGCGACTCGCCCAGCGCGCCAACGGTGTTTCGCGCTTGCACGGCGAGGTCAGCCGCGACATGTTCGCGCCGCTGTGGCCCGGATTCGACGCGGCCGAGGTGCCGATCGGTTCGGTGACCAACGGGGTGCACGCCCCGACCTGGGCGGCTCGCGAATGGATAGACAAGGCGCGCGATCTCGTCGGGCCGGAGCTCGTGGCCGAGGCGCGCGGCTGGGAACAGCTGCGGTCGGTGGATCTGCGCGAGCTGTGGGAGACCCGGGCGGCGCTGCGTGCGGTGCTGGTCGCCGAGGTGCGTCGC
The DNA here is from genome assembly GCF_049538315.1 of Nocardia sp. AB354. Classification (NCBI taxonomy): domain Bacteria; kingdom Bacillati; phylum Actinomycetota; class Actinomycetes; order Mycobacteriales; family Nocardiaceae; genus Nocardia; species Nocardia sp. AB354. The sequence goes on from NZ_JBMVFU010000007.1 coordinate 13,543, forward strand.
CGGTTGCGGGATTCCTGGCTCGAACGCGGCGCGGCCCCGGCCGAATTGGGCTGGGTGGACGAGGTTTTCGATCCCGGGGTGCTGACCGTCGGATTCGCCCGGCGGGTGCCCACCTACAAGCGGCTCACGCTGATGCTGCGCGATCCGGACCGGCTGCGCGCGCTGTTGCTGGATCCGGAGCGGCCGCTGCAACTGGTGGTCGCGGGTAAGAGCCATCCCGCCGACGACGGGGGTAAGGCATTGATCCAGCAGGTGGTGCGGTTCGCCGACGATCCGGCGGTGCGGCACCGCATCGTGTTCCTGCCCGACTACGACATGTCGATGGCCCGCTACCTCTACTGGGGTTGCGATGTGTGGTTGAACAATCCGCTGCGTCCGCTGGAAGCCTGTGGGACCTCCGGGATGAAGGCCGCACTCAACGGCGGCCTCAATCTCTCCATCCGCGACGGCTGGTGGGACGAAATGTACGACGGCGACAACGGCTGGGCCATCCCGACCGCCGACGGCGTCCGCGACGAACATCGGCGCGACGATCTGGAGGCGGCCGCGCTGTACGAGATGCTGCAGCGCTCGGTGCTGCCGCGGTTCTACGAGCGCGACGACTCCGGCCTGCCGGTGCGCTGGATGGAAATGGTGCGCCACACGCTGCGCACCCTCGGCCCGAAGGTGCTCGCCTCGCGCATGGTCCGCGACTACACCACCGGCTACTACCTTCCGGCCGCCGCGTCGTACGCCGCGGTCGCGGCCGACGACTTCGCCGGGGCGCGGGAGCTGGCCGACTACCGCCGCCACCTCGAGGGGGCGTGGTCGCAGGTGAAGGTCCTGCAGGTCGACAGCTCCGGCCTGCCCGATATTCCGGTGATCGGTGCGGAACTGTCGCTGCGGGCCCGCATCGATCTCGCCGGGCTGTCCGTCGGCGACGTGGTGGTGCAGGCGGTATTGGGCCGGGTCGGTTCCGACGACGAGCTGACCGATACCGAGGTCGTCGACATGGACCACATCGCCACGGATGCCGGCACCGAGCAGTTCGCGGTCACCACGCCGGTGCCGCATTCCGGTGCCGTCGGGTATACCGTCCGCGTGCTGCCCAGACACCGTTTGCTGTCGGGCCCGGCAGAACTCGGATTAGTCGCCGCGGCGCGGCCGTAGAACGGCTGGTCAGCGCGGATATCGGGGAACGTGATTTGCCGCATGTTCGCCGATCTGAATGGCATCGACCGGTCCGGGACCGATACGGTGCCCTCGGCACAGTCCGATAGGTCCGGGGCGAGGGTGGAGAGCAGTACATGAGCAGTGTCGACGTCCTGTCACGGTCCAAGGGACGCCTCGATTCCTACTTCGGAATCGCGAGGCTCGGATCGACCATGAAGCGCGAGTTGATGGCCGGCACCGTCACCTTCCTGGCGATGTCCTATGTGCTCGCGGTCAACCCGGCGGTTCTCGGCGACCACGGCCAGCTCGGATCGCGCGGCATTCCGACCCAGGCGGTGTTCACCGCGACCGCGGTGGCCGCGGTGGTGGGCACGCTGGTGATGGGGGTGTGGGCGCGCTATCCGATCGCGCTGGCGCCCGGGATGGGGCTCAACGCCTTCTTCGCGTATTCGGTCGTGCTGGGGATGGGGATCGACTGGCAGGTTGCGCTGTCGGGCACGCTGCTGTCGGGCATCATCTTCTTCATCCTCGCGGTGACCAAGATCCGCGAGAAGATCATCGACGCGATTCCGCTGCAGCTGAAACTTGCCGTCGGTGCGGGGATCGGCATGTTCGTCGCGTTCCTCGGCTTCAAGAACGCCGGGATCGTGGTCTCGGATCCGGCGACCTTCGTACACCTGGGTGATTTCACCAAGGGGACCACGCTGCTGGCTCTGTTCGGACTGCTGGTGACGGTGGTCTTCCTGGTGCTGGGCTGGCACGGCGCGGTGCTGTACGGCATCGTCTGCACGACGGTCGTCGGCATCGTCAGCGGGCTGGTGCATCTGCCGCATCAGGTGGTGGCGCTGCCGCACGGGCTGGACCAGACCTTCGGCCAGGCCATCGTGAATCTGCCGCACGCCTTCACCGGCCAGATGGCGATCGTCGTGCTGACCATGCTGTTCGTCGACTTCTTCGACGCCTCGGGCACGCTGATCGGAATCGCCAACCAGGCCGGGCTGCTCGGGCCCGACGGGAAACTGCCGCGCGCCGCGCAGGCGTTGGCCGCCGATTCGATCGGTACCGCCGCGGGGGCGATCATCGGCACCTCGACGACCACCGCCTATGTCGAATCCACGGCCGGCGTCAGTGCGGGCGGGCGTACCGGGCTCACCGCGGTGTCGACCGCGGGGTGGTTCCTGGCCGCCATGTTCTTCTTCCCGATCTTCGCGGTGGTGGCCGACGTTCCCGCCGTGACGGCGCCGGCGCTGATCGTGGTGGGTGTGCTGATGTCGCGCGCGCTCGGCGACATCGATTGGAGCAAGCTCGAATTCGCGATTCCGGCGTTCATCACCGTGATCATGATGCCGCTGACCTACTCGATCGCCAACGGAATCGCGATGGGGCTGACCTTCTATCCCGTCGTCATGGTCGCGCGGCGGCGCGGGCGGGAGGTGCACCCGGTCATGTGGGTGCTGATGGCGGTCTTCCTCGCGTACTTCTTCTTCCTCGCCGAGTAGACCGCTCGGCGGCCGCCGATGAGTTCGGCGGGGATTCCTCGTCCTATGAGCAAGCCGGACGGAACGAACCGCACGGAACAACCCCGTGAACCCGGTTCGGTTGGTGACCGTGTTATCAATCGGACCGCAGTCCGTTTTGCTTTCGCCAACTAACGAGATGAGGACTCCGCGATCATGACTGCCAACACCGAAACCCGGACCGCCCGCTCGCTGGAATTCCGGACGGTCGCCGATCCCGTCGCCGCCGATATCGGCCTCCTACTGCTGCGGCTGGTCTTCGGCGGACTGCTGTTCGTGCACGGCACCCAGAAACTCTTCGGCTGGTTCAACGGTTACGGCCTGTCCGCGACCGCCGACGGATTCCAGCAGATGGGTTACGACCCCGGGAGATTCTTCGCCACCCTGGCCGGGCTGTGTGAGGCCGTCGGCGGCGGACTGCTGTTTCTCGGGCTGGTGACGCCCTTGGCTGCCGCGATCGTGCTCGGCACCATGATCAATGCGATGCATGTGACCTGGCCGCACGGCCTCGCCGGATACGAATCCGCCCTGTTGTTCGCGGTGGTCGCGGTGGCACTGGGCTTCACCGGCCCGGGCCGGTTCTCGGTCGACCACGGGCGGCCGTGGCAGCGGCACGGCATCGTCTGGGGAGTCGGCGCGGTCGTGATCGGTGTGGTGGCCGCGGTGATCACCTTGTTGGTGAAGTAGTTTCGCGACCCGGGCGATATGAGTGTCCCCACGTCGCGTGCAGGGTTCGCGACGCGGGGACCTCGGATACTCCGATGTGGGAATTGGGGGTGCACCGGAAGTATCGCCCGCCAACTTACTTCTGGATAGAAGTAATTTCCCAGCTAATGTGGGTGGTGTCACATAACGGTTCGGTTCACTTTTCGGCGGCGGCGGTCAGATCGGCGGCCGTGGCGGTCAGGCGCCGCAGCGCCTTGGTGACGACTTCGGGATCGGAGGTCTCCCAGTACGGCGGCAACGAGGCGCGCAGATATCCGCCGTACCGGGCGGTCACCAGCCGGGAATCCAGAATCGCCACCACGCCGCGATCGTGCACGCTGCGCAGCAGCCGTCCGGTGCCCTGAGCCAGCAGCAGGGCGGCGTGGTTGGCCGCGATCGTCAGGAAGCCGTTGCCGCCGTGCGCCTGGACGGCCTGCTGCCGGGCGACCAGCAGTGGATCGTCGGGCCGGGGAAAGGGAATTCGGTCGAGAATGACCAGGCTCAGCGACGGTCCCGGAACGTCCACGCCCTGCCACAGCGAGAGCGTGCCGAACAGCGAGGTCGCGGGATCGTCGGCGAAGCGGCGGACCAGCGTGCCGGTGGCGTCCTCGCCCTGGCACAGGATCGGCGTGTCCAGGCGTTCGCGCAGGATCTCGCTGGCGGCCTTGGCGGCCCGCATCGAGGAGAACAGCCCCAGCGTGCGCCCGCCGGCCGCCTCGATCAGCCGCTCGATCTCGTCCAGATAGGACGGGGCCAGGCCGTCGCGGCCTGGGGCCGGGAGATGTTTGGCGACGTAGAGGATGCCGGATTTCGCGTGATCGAAGGGTGAGCCCACATCCAGCGAATTCCAGCGCATGGCCGACGTGTCGGCGGGCGCTTCGGCTCCGTTGGCCATGGCCGGGTCGATGCGGCGGATGCCCTTGTCCGCGCGGTCGGCGCCCGGGACGTCGGTTCCGGCGCGATCGGGTGTCTGCGGGGGCAGGCCCCAGGTGACGGCCAATCCGTCGAAGGATCCGCCGACCTGCAGCGTGGCCGAGGTGAGAATGACCGTCGCGGTGCCGAACAACCGGCTGCGCAGCAACCCGCCCACGGAGAGCGGGGCCATGTGCAGCGTGCGCCGGGCGACGCCGCGCACCTCGTCCACCGCCAGCCACAGCACATCGCGGCGGGCCGCGGGATCGGGTTCCTCGAACGCCGTCAGCGCGCGCACGGCCGTATCGTGCACCTCCTCGACCGCGGCCACCGCCATGTTGCGGGCCGCGGCGGCCTCCGGATCGCCTTGTGGCGCACCGGAACCGGAAGGTGCGAGGGCGGTGCGGACGGTCCAGGCGGCGTCGCGCAGCAGCGCCAGAACCTGATCGCCGCCGGCGGGTAACTCGTCCCAGCGGCCCGCCGGCAGATCCTCGAGCAATTCGTGCCAAGCCTCCGCCGCACCCTCGAGCCGGTCGAGATCGCCCTCGTCGACGAGTTTGGTGCAGCGCTTGGCCGCCGCGGTGATGGTGGCGGTGGACAGTTCCGCGGTCGCCACGCCGGTGACCCGGTCCACCAGTTCGTGCGCCTCGTCGATGACGACCACATCATGTTCGGGCAGCACCTGGATGCCGCTGATGGCATCGATGGCCAGCAGCGCGTGGTTGGTGACCACCACATCGGCCTGTCCGGATTCCGCGCGAGCGCGTTCGGCGAAGCAGTCGGTGCCGAACGGACAGCGCGATTTGCCCAGGCATTCCCGCGCCGACACGCTGACCTGGCGCCATGCCCGGTCGCTGACGCCGGGGACCAGTTCGTCCCGGTCGCCGGTCTCGGTATCGGAGGCCCACTCGTTGAGTCGCTGCACCTCGCGCCCGAGCCGGGAGATCGCGAAGGCGTCGAACAGTTCGGTCTCCGGTGGTTCGTCCGGGATCGCGCTGTTGATCTTGTGCAGGCACAGATAGTTGTTGCGGCCCTTGAGGATCGCGAACCGGGCGCGCCGGCCCAGTGGTTTCTCCAGCGCCTGCGCCAACCGCGGCAGATCGCGGTCGACCAGCTGCCGCTGCAGCGCGATGGTGGCCGTCGACACCACGACCGTGCGTCCGCTCTGCACCGCGTGCCGCAGGCTCGGCACCAGATACGCCAGCGACTTACCGGTGCCGGTTCCGGCCTGGACGGCCAGGTGCTCTTTGGTGTCGATGGAGTGCGCGACCGCGGCCGACATCGTCTGCTGACCGGTACGCGCCGTACCGCCGAGTGCTTCCACGGCGGTCGCCAGCAGGGTCGGTACGGGCGGGAGTTCGGGCACCCAGGAAGACTAGCGCCCCCTGCCGACAATCGACCCGACCGGCGGCGGTCGCCCGTGCCTGCCCGCTCCCGTCCGCGCGAGGTTGTGCACAGGCCGGCGGTTGTCCACAGGGGCCGTCGCGGTGACGCCGGATCCGGTGGCCGCGTCCGGGACGGCCAGTAGGGTTGGCGGTAATCCGCATCAGGGGGTGCGGTACGGGGAAGGAGACGCGCGTGGAGCCGGATTACCGCACCTGGATCGCCGGGGGTTCACACCTGGAACTGAGTGGCCACCGGATCTTCCACCGGCAGGACGGCCCGATCGACGGGCGGCCGGTGACGCTGCTGCACGGATATCCGACGTCCTCGCACGACTGGGTCTCGATCCTGCCCGCCCTCACCGAATCCGGCTGCCGGGTAACGACTCTGGATTTCCTCGGCTTCGGTGCCAGCGACAAACCGCGCGGGCACGAGTACCGGATGACCGAACAGGCCACGCTGGTCGAACAGCTCTGGCAGCGGCTCGGAATCACCGGCACCGCGCTCGTGGCACACGATTACGGGGTCAGCGTGGCACAGGAGTTACTGGCCCGCGACAGTACGCGGGTACAGCGGATGGCCTGGCTCAACGGCGGCCTGTACCCGGACCTGTACCGGCCCTTGCCGATTCAGCATCTGATGACCACCCCGATCGGCAAGATACTGAATCCGCTCATGTCGGAGACGACCTTCCGGATGACCCTGCGCAGGATCCTGGGGCGCCCGGTCCCCGATGCCGATCTGCATCAGATGTGGCTGGCGATGACCGACGGCGGCGGTAAGCACGTGCAATGGGCGCTCAATCGCTACCACGCCGAGCGCCGGGCCAATGCCGAACGCTGGCAGCAGGCGCTCGAAACGTATTCCGGGCCCACGCTTTTCGTATGGGGTCCGGCCGATCCGATCAGTGGCGGCCATCTCCTTCCGCGCCTGCGGGAACGGCTGCCGGGAGCGCGCTTCGAAGTGCTGGACGAACCGCCCGCGACGGGTCACTATCCCCAAGTCGAGAACCCCGAGGCGGTGGCCGGTGCGCTGGTCGACTTCCTGGCCGGCTGATCGGGCGGGGCCGAAGTCCGGTCCGCCCGGGACCGCGGGGCGGGTCGGGTCAGTTCAGCAAGGCTCAGTTCAGTTCAGCAAAGGGACCTGTCCGGACAACTCGACACCGGCCGCACGCAGACGATCCAGCGCGATCTGCGTCGTCTCCGCCGACACCGCCGCGGTGAGATCGAGCAGAACCCGCGTGGACAGACCCGCCGCGCGGGCGTCGGCGGCGGTGGCGCGGACACAGTGGTCGGTGGCGATGCCACAGACGTCCACCGCGTCGATGCCCTTGGCGCGCAACCACTCCGCCAATCCGACCGCCTCTTCGGTCGCCCCTTCGAAGCCGGAATAGGCGGCACTGTAGGCGCCCTTGGAGAACACCGCCTCGAAATGTGTGGTCTTCAGGTTCGGGTGGAAATCCGCACCCGGAGTGCCGGCGGCGCAATGACGCGGCCAGGTGTCCACGAAGTCGGGCCGATCGGAGAAGTGGCCGCCCGGATCGATGTGCAGATCGCGGGTGGCGGCGATGGCGGCATAGTCGTCGCCCAGGGCAACCAGATACTCGCTGATCTGCCGGGCCACCGCGGCGCCGCCCGCGACCGCGAGGGAGCCGCCCTCGCAGAAGTCGTTCTGCACATCGACGACGATGAGTGCTCTACCCATCTCCCGCACCTCGTTTCGCGCCGGTTGCCTCTCCTTCATTGTAGGAATGTGGTCGCGACAGCCGGTTCGCCCGCGGACAATTTCAAACCTTCCCAGGGGAGGCTGACCAGCCCGCGTGCCACCAACTCCCGGCTGCCGGCCAGGTCCGGTGAATCGGCTGCCGGCTCGCCTTTGCGAATGAGCGGAATCAGCAGATCCCGCACCTCGTACCCGTTGCCGGTGGGTCGGGGCGCCGCGGCCGGATACACGATCTCCTCGACGATGGTGCCGGTGTCGCGGGACAGTCGCACGGCGCGCTTGGTGCCGCCTCGCGACTGTTTGTGACTGCTGCGCTTGGCCACCGGTACGCCCTCGACTTCCACCAGTTTGTAGACCATTCCGGCGGTCGGCGCGCCCGACCCGGTGACCAGGGAGGTGCCCACGCCGTAGACGTCGACCGGTTCGGCGCGCAGGGCGGCGATCGCGTATTCGTCCAGATCGCCGGACACCACGATCCGGGTGTGTTTCGCGCCGAGGGTGTCGAGCTGATCGCGCACCTGCCGCGCCAGGACGCCCAGGTCGCCGGAATCGATACGCACACCGCCCAATTCGGGCCCGGCCACCTCGATGGCCCGGGCCACTCCGGCGGTGATGTCGAAGGTGTCCACCAGCAGTGTGGTGCCGATGCCCAGCGCGTCGACCTGACTGCGGAACGCCGCCGCCTCGTGCTGCCCGTCCGGGCCGCTGTGCAGCAGCGTGAAGGCGTGAGCGCTGGTGCCGGCGCCGGGAATCCCGTAGCGCCGCACCGCCTCCAGATTCGAGGTGGCGTCGAATCCGGCCAGATAGGCGGCGCGGGCGCAGGCGGGAGCGGCCAGTTCGTGGGTGCGGCGCGAACCCATCTCGATCATCCGGCGTCCCGCGGCCGCGCTGACCATCCGAGCCGCCGCGGCGGCGATCGCGCTGTCGTGGTTGAGGATCGACAGGATCAGCGTTTCCAGCACCACGCACTCGGCGAAACTGCCGCGCACCGACAGGATCGGCGAGCCGGGGAAGTAGAGATCGCCTTCCAGATAGCCGTCGATATCGCCGGTGAAGCGGAAATCGCGCAGCCATTCCAGGGTGCGCGGGTCCAGGAATCGCGCTGCCACAGCGAGTTCGGCTTCGCCGAAACGGAAGTCCCGCAACGCGGTGAGCAACCGGTCGATACCCGCGACGACGCCGTATCGGCGGCCGTGTGGCAACCGGCGAGCGAATACCTCGAAGGTGCATTGCCGCTGTGCCGAACCGTCGGCCAGGGCGGCCGCGAGCATGGTCAGCTCGTACTGGTCGGTCAGCAGGGCGGTGCTCGCGGCGGCGGCCGATGTGTCCACGCGGCCACTGTAGACATACCGGACGCGCGGCGGCGCGGATGGCCTTCGGGACCTGCTCGGCGCGGGTGTTGTTTATCCGGAGGCGCGTCGTACTCTGAGGGTATGGGTCTGTGCATGAGAGACGCCGTCCGGATCGCCGCCGGTCCGGTCGGCGCGAACCAGGCAGCGGCGCGAGCGACGGGCCCGCAGGACACGGCATGGCCGGGGCAGTCGTGGGCGGGGCGGAGCAGCCGCGTATGCGCCGTAGCCGGACAGTTGTCGGCGGCTCAGGCCACACCGGAAACCGTCGAGGTCACCGAGATCCTGGAGGCCGAGGACCGGCCGTGGGTCACGGTGGTCTGGGACGACCCGGTGAACCTGATGCACTACGTCACCTACATCTTCCAAAAGCTGTTCGGTTACAGCAAAGCCAAGGCAACCGAACTGATGCTGCAGGTACACAACGAGGGCAAGGCGGTGGTGTCGTCGGGGTCCCGGGACAGGATGGAGCACGACGTTCAGCGTCTGCATGCCGCCGGACTCTGGGCGACCATGCAACGTGACCAGTGACCGCGACGGCTACGGTAGCCCCGTGCGCAAGTGGAGCAGGAAGAACTCGCTGAGCGGGCTCAAGCTGCGGTCGGAAATGGACCCCAGGGAGGCGGACGTTCTGCGTTCGCTGGTGGGGGCGGTAACCGGACTGCTCACCGATCGGGCCCGGTCCACCCCCGAGGACGATCTCGCGGAGCTGACCGGACTTCGCACCGGCAACAGCGCTGCGCCGGAGGACCCGCGGCTGGCACGGCTGCTGCCCGACTTCCATCGCAAGGAACCCGGTTCCCCGGACGCCGACCGCGCCGATCTCAACAGCGCTCTGCGCAGCCTGCACGAACCCGAGATCATCGACGCGAAGGTCGCCGCCGGCACGGTGGTTCTGGAAACCCTGCCCGAGCGCGGCGGCAAGATCGTGCTCACCCCCGAACAGGCCGACGCCTGGCTGAACGCGCTCAACGACGTGCGGCTCGCGCTCGGCACCGCACTGGGCATAGATCCCGACACGCCGGATCAACTCGATCCGGACGACCCCCGCGCCCCGCACCTGGACGTCTACCACTGGCTCACCTGGATGCAGGATTCGCTGCTGCACGCCCTGGCTCCCTGACTCCGCTCTCGCCGCGCGGATGCCGACCTCTGCAGGAGGACATGTGACTTCGGTGCCGGGACCTCGCGATTCGATCACCGATGTCGCCGGTGTGCTCGTCGGCCATCATCACGAACTCGATCCGGACGCGACGCTGGGTTCGGGCGCCGCGACCGGATGCACCGTGGTGCGCGTGCCGGGCGGCGCCACCGCCTCGGTCGACGTGCGCGGCGGGGGACCGGGCACTCGCGAGACCGATCTGCTCGATCCCGGACAGACGGTGCGGCAGGTGAATGCGGTACTGCTCACCGGCGGCAGCGCCTACGGGCTGGCGGCCGCCGACGGGGTGATGCGCCGGCTGGAGGAGGACGGCGAGGGCATTCCGATGGATCCGGCTGATCCCTCGCGGGTGGTGCCGATCGTTCCGGGCGCGGTGATCTTCGATCTCCCGGTGGGGGCGTGGGATATCCGGCCGACCGCGGAATTCGGCTATCGCGCAACGGAATCGGCGAGTGCGGTGTTCGAGCGCGGCAGTGTGGGCGCCGGTACCGGCGCGCGTGCCGGTTCCCTCAAAGGCGGAATCGGCACGGCCAGTGTGCATTTCACCGCGGGCCCGGCCGCCGGTCATACCGTCGGTGCGCTGGTGGTCGCCAATCCGGTCGGCTCGGTATTCGATCCGCGGACCGGTCTGCCGTGGGGAGCGGGTACCGACGGACCGGAGCATTTCGGTCTGGCACCCGCCACGGCCGAAGCGCTGGCCCGCGCCAATGCCCTGCCGGTGAAGGGAACCGTGCTCAACACCACCATCGGTGTGGTGGCCACCGATGCCGCGCTGGATCCGGCGGGATGTCGCCGCCTCGCCGTCACCGCGCACGACGGGCTGGCCCGCGCGATCCGTCCCGCCCATTCCCCGCTGGACGGTGACACTCTGTTCGCGCTGGCCACCGGCACGGCGACCGCGGAATCGAATATCGCGCTGCCGCCCGCGTTTCCGGCGGATCTGCTGCTGCTCGACGAACTGTGCACCGCGGCCGCGGTCTGTGTGGAGCGGGCGATCGTGGACGCGGTCCTGCGGGCGAACCCGGTGGCGGGCATTCCGACCTACCGCGAGTTGTTCGGCTGAGTGTCGTCCGCGCCGATCGAGGTATTTCGCCGCCCTCCGACGTGCTATATCAGGCCCGGCCGCGCGGTGGGTGGGAATAGCCGAATATCCTCGGCCGTTGACGGCAGCGATACGACCCGCGCGGGCCGGGCGCGTCGCGGGCGTGAGCGGAAGGATTCGAACTGTGCTGGTGATCAGGGCCGATCTCGTGGATGCGATGGTGGCGCACGCCCGCGCCGATCATCCCGACGAGGCCTGCGGTGTGATCGCCGGCGCCGAGGGTTCCGACCGCCCCGAGCGATTCGTGGCGATGATCAACGCCGAGCGCTCGCCCACCTTCTACCGGTTCGACTCCGGCGAACAGCTGCGGGTCTGGCGGGAGATGGACGACCGCGACGAGGAGCCGGTGGTGATCTACCACTCGCACACCGCCACGGAGGCCTATCCGAGCCGGACGGACATCTCGTACGCCTCCGAGCCGAACGCCCACTACGTGCTGGTGTCCACCCGCGACCCGCACGAGCACGAACTGCGCAGCTACCGGATCCTCGACGGTGTGGTCACCGAGGAACCGGTGAAGATCGTGACCGAATACCCCCGGGCCTGAGCCCGACGCGTCCGCGAACCAGGCGACCAGAAGAAACAGGAGCACCCATGTCGGTAACCGTGTCCATCCCGACCATCATGCGCACCCTCACCGGAGGTGAGAAGCGGGTCCAGGCGACCGGTTCCACCCTCGCCGAGGTGATCGGTGACCTCGAGACCAACTACCCCGGACTCGAACAGCGCCTCCTGTCCGACGGCAAGCTCAACCGCTACGTCAACATCTACGTCGACGACGAGGACGTGCGCTTCGCCGGTGGGCTGGAGGCCGAGGTTCCGGCCAACGGATCGGTGACCATTCTTCCTGCCGTCGCCGGAGGCGGCCTGGACAGCACCGTCGCCGGAGGCGGCCTGGACAGCACCGTCGCCGGCGGCGCGCTCGGCCGCTGATTTCCGTGGCACGCTACGAATCGCTGATCGAGACCCTCGGCAACACCCCGCTGGTGGGTCTGCGGACGCTGTCGCCCAAATGGGACGGTGACGACCACGTCCGGCTGTGGGCCAAACTCGAGGACCGCAACCCGACCGGGTCGATCAAGGACCGACCCGCCCTGCGCATGATCGAACAGGCCGAGGCCGACGGCACGCTGCGGCCCGGCTGCACGATTCTGGAGCCGACCAGTGGCAATACCGGCATCTCGCTGGCCATGGCAGCCAAGCTCAAGGGCTATCGCCTGGTCTGTGTGATGCCGGAGAACACTTCGGTCGAGCGGCGGCAGCTGCTGACCATGTTCGGCGCCGAAATCATCGACTCGCCGGCCGCCGGTGGTTCCAACCAGGCCGTCGCGAAGGCCAAGCGGATCGCCGCCGAACATCCCGACTGGGTGATGCTGTACCAGTACGGCAATCCCGCCAATGCCGACGCGCACTATCAGGGCACCGGCCCGGAAATCCTGGCGGACCTTCCGGAGATCACCCACTTCGTCGCCGGTCTGGGCACCACCGGGACTCTGATGGGAACCGGTCGTTACCTGCGCGAGAAGGTCGCGGAGATCGATATCGTGGCCGCCGAGCCGCGATACGGCGAACTGGTCTACGGCTTGCGCAACATCGACGAGGGCTTCATTCCGGAGCTCTACGACGAATCGGTGCTGACCTCGCGGTTCTCCGTCGGGCCCTACGACGCGGTGCGGCGCACCCGGGAGCTGGTACTGGAGGAGGGCATCTTCGCCGGCATCTCCACCGGTGCGATCCTGCACGCCGCCCTCGGTGTGGGCAACAAGGCGTTGCGCGCGGGCAAGCGGGCCGATATCGCGTTCGTGGTGGCCGACGGTGGCTGGAAATACCTGTCGACCGGCGCGTACGACGGCACGCTCGAGGATGCCGAAGAACGGCTCGAAGGCCAGCTCTGGGCGTAATCCCGGCGGACCGGCCGCAGCGCCGGTCCGAGTCCGGTTCCTCGCCGCAGCGGTACCGTTGAGGGCGAGCGACCGGACGGCCGGTCTCGCGAGGAGGTGATGGCGGTGGCCGAGCAGATGGGCCCGTCCTTCGACCCGGATCGGATTGCCGCGCTGCGGGCCGAACTGCAGAAGTCCGCGGGAACACCCGCCGGTTCCGTACCGCCCGGTTCGCAATCTCCCTCGCCGCGGTCCGTTCCCGCCACGCCGGCATCCGAGGCCGGACGCACCGCCGCGCTGAAGTTGTTGTGGCAGCGGGCGATTGCGATGACCCTCAGCTTCGTGGCGCTGCTGTACGCGGTCGAGGGGGTCGACACCGTCTCGAACCACGACCTCGACGGTGCGGGGGTGCGGCCCCGGACGGCCGCGGGTCTGGAGGGCATCGTCTTCGCCCCCGTCCTGCACGCGAATTGGGCGCATCTGATCGGCAATACCCTGCCGGTGATCGTGCTCGGACTGCTGACGTTGCTCACCGGGATCGGTCGCGGTCTGGCCGCCACCGCCATCGTCTGGATCGTGGCCGGGATCGGCACCTGGCTCACCGGGGCGAGCGGTTCGGTGCATATCGGCGCCTCGGTCCTGGTGTTCGGCTGGCTCACCTATCTGATCTCGCGCGGCCTGTTCACCCGCAACCTGTGGCAGATCCTCGTGGGCGTCGTCGTGGGTCTGCTCTACGGCTCGATTCTGTGGGGTGTGCTGCCCGGACAGTCCGGAATCTCTTGGCAAGGGCATCTTTTCGGTGCGTTGGGTGGACTGCTGGCCGGCTGGGTACTCTCATCGAATGAACGTCGTCATCGTCGCGGGGAGAGTGCCGGCCGCCTCGCATCGTCGGGGTGACTGCGGAACCCGGCCGGCGATTTGGGGGATCCCCAGTTGAGTGAGAATGCAGCGTGGCAGCATGGGGGAATGCGCCTCACCGTCCTCGGGTGTTCGGGCAGTGTGTCCGGCCCGGATTCCCCTGCGTCGGGCTATTTGCTGACCGGTCCGGATATGACCCCCACCGTGATCGATTTCGGTCCCGGCGTGCTGGGTGCGTTGCAGCGCCACCTGGATCCCGGCGAGGTCGACATCTTCCTCACCCACCTGCACGCCGATCACTGCCTGGACCTGCCCGGATTGCTGGTGTGGCGGCGGTATCACCCGAACCCGCCGACCGGGAAGGCCATCGTGCAGGGCCCCTCGGATTCGGCGCTGCGAATCGGCAACGCCTCGGCCGAGATCGGCGGCGAATGCGACGACTGGTCCGACGTGATCGATATGCGTCCCTGGGAGGAGGGCGCCGAGGTGCGCTTCGGTCCCGGCCACACGGTGGTCGCCCGCCGGATGTACCACCCGCCGGAGTCCTACGGCCTGCGCATCACCACCGCCACCGGCCGCACCCTGGTCTACACGGGTGACACCGCCTTGTGCCCCGCCGTTTTCGAACTCGCGGAGGGGGCCGACATCCTGCTGTCGGAAGCCTCGTGGACGCACGATCCGGCCAATCGCCCACCGGGGATTCACCTTTCGGGCACCGAGGCCGGAATGATCGCCGACCGTGCGGGTGTCGGCGAACTGCTGCTCACCCACATTCCGCCGTGGACCTCGCGCGAGGACGTCATCGCCGAGGCCAAGGAGCAGTTCAGCGGGCCCGTGCACGCGGTCTCGCCGGGCGAGGTCATCGACATCTGAGCGCCGACCCCGCCGGGTGGAGATGTTGGTGCCCCGCCGGGGGAGGGGCGTCGTACCTATCCCTTAGGCTGGCGTGGTGTCTAGACGAGCCGATGGCAGAGCGGACGACGAACTCCGCGAGGTAAGGATTACCCGGGGATTCACCACGCATCCGGCGGGTTCGGTACTGGTCGAATTCGGTCAGACGCGGGTGATGTGCACCGCGAGCGTCACCGAGGGCGTGCCCCCGTGGCGGCGCGACTCCGGATTGGGCTGGCTCACAGCCGAATACGCGATGCTGCCGGCCGCCACTCACACCCGCAGCGGGCGCGAATCGGTGAAGGGCAAGGTCGGCGGGCGCACCCAGGAGATCAGCCGTCTGGTCGGCCGATCGCTGCGGGCGTGCATCGATCTGGCCGCGATCGGCGAGAACACCATCGCCCTCGACTGCGATGTCCTGCAGGCCGACGGCGGCACCCGCACCGCGGCGATCACCGGCGCTTACGTGGCGCTGGCGGATGCGATCACCTACCTCGGAGCCGCCGGCCGCCTGGCCGATCCGCAGCCGATCTCGTGCATGATCGCCGCGGTCAGCGTCGGTGTGGTGGACGGGCGGGTGCGCCTGGACCTGCCGTACGAGGAGGATTCGCGCGCCGAGGTCGATATGAACGTGGTCGCCACCGACACCGGCACCCTGGTCGAGATCCAGGGCACCGGCGAGGGCGCCACCTTCCCCCGCTCGACCCTGGACAAGCTGCTGGATTCCGCGCTGGCCGGCTGTGAGCAGCTGTTCGAGGTCCAGAAGCAGGCGCTCGCGCTGCCGTATCCGGGACATCTGCCCGAGCCGGGCGAGAAGAGGAAGTAATGGCGCGCCGGGTACTGGTGGCCAGTCGCAACGCGAAGAAGCTCGGCGAATTGCGCCGCATCCTCGCCGAGGCGGGCGTCGCGGGTCTGGAGATCATCGGCCTGGACGAGGTGCCGCCGTTCCCGGAGGCCCCCGAAACGGGTGCGACCTTCGAGGAAAATGCTCTCGCCAAGGCTCGCGACGGTGCGACGGCCACCGGATTGCCTTGTGTGGCAGACGATTCCGGCCTCGCGGTCGACGCTCTCAACGGTATGCCGGGCGTGCTGTCCGCGCGCTGGGCGGGCCGCCACGGCGACGACGCGGCCAACAACGAGCTGCTGCTCGCCCAGCTGGGAGACGTCCCCGACGAACGCCGCGGCGCCCGCTTCGTCTCGGCCTGCGCCCTGGTCGCCGACGGCCGTGAGGTCGTCACCCTCGGCCAATGGCCGGGCAGGATCGCGCGAAAGCCGGTCGGCGACGGCGGTTTCGGCTACGACCCCTTGTTCGTCCCGGCCGGCGGATCGGTCTCGGCGGCCCAGCTCACTCCGGCGGACAAGGACGCCGCCTCCCACCGCGGCCGAGCTCTGCGCGCCCTGCTCCCGGCACTGGCCGAACTCGCCGAGTCCTGAGCGCGGCTCAGCGGCTCAGCTCGAGAACTCGGCTCGGACCTGGCGGGTGCGGTAGTGCTCGCAGACGAAGGACAGGAACGGGATGGTTCCGGCGAGCGCGGTGATCACCAGCGTCAGCGGCTTCCAGCGCGTCTTGATGCCCAGGTCGATGGTGAACACCAGGTACAGCATGTAGAAGATGCCGTGGATCTGGCCGATGTAGAACAGCCAGTGCGGCGCCTTGCTGCTGTCGTCGAGCAGTAGGTATTTGTACACCATCTCCGCGCACAACAGCAGCAGCCAGACACCGGTGATGTAGGCGAGCACGCGGTAGCGGGTCAGCGCCGACCGGATGCGGCCGGTGTCGCGGGCCGCGGGGGCGGGCGTGCCGGCCGGTGCCGGTGTGGTGGTGGCGGCCGGGGTGGTGGGGCGGTCGGCGCTCAACCGGCTCTCCTCTCGGTGTCGGGGCCGTCGAGCCCCACGGCGTGCATCCGCTCGCGCACATCCTGTGCGTGCAGATCGGCAAGGTATTTGTTGTATTCGGCCAGCACCGGGTCGTCGTCGCGGGCGGCGGTCGGCCGTTCGGGCAGGATGCTGGCCGGGATCTCGCGCGGAGCAGCCCGTTTGGTCTTCCGCCGAGCCAAGGTCGCGGAGTCGGCCGGGCTCGATGCCTCGGCCGGTTCCGTCGCCTCGGTGTGCTGGGCGGCGGTATCGCGTTCGAGTCGCACGAACCGGAAATAGGCGAAGACCACGAATCCGGCGAACAGCGGCCACTGCAGCGCGTAACCGAGGTTCTGCGCGGTTCCGGACGAGGATTCGAACCGTCCCCACTGCCACCAGCCCAACCCCAGGCACGCCAGCGCGGCCACGACCACCAGGATGATCAGGGCCGGGCGACGATGTGGAGCGGACACGCCTACCACGGTACCCGGTCTACTACACAGGCCGTAGTGTGAGGTGCCCGGCGATCGGCGCTGGTCAGAATTTGTAGGTCACGCCGGTCAGCCGCTCGGATTCCTCCCACAGCCGCCGCTGCAGATCGGTGTTCTTCGACAGCCCGCTCGACGGTGACGGCCGCACCGGACCGCGGGAACCGAACAGCAGCGTCGGTCCCCAGTAGGTGTTCGGATCGGCGTCCGGCACGGTGGCCGCGTAGAGGCTCGACTCCGCCGCCTTGCGCGGGGAGTGCCCGGCCAATGCGATGAAGGGCTTGGCGACCCTGTCGAGCGGGGTCTCGGTCCGGGTGAACAGATCGGTGGGCGAGACGCCGGGGTGGACGGCATAGGACCGCTTGGCGGATCCGGACTCGGCCAGGCGCCGTTGCAGTTCGCGCGCGAACATCAGATTCGACAACTTCGACTGTGCGTAGGCGAGGTTGCGCTGGTAGCGGCGGTTCTCGTAGTTGAGGTCGTCGATCCACAACTTCGGCGTCTGCCGGTGCGCGATGCTGGCGAGAGTGACCACCCGGTCGCCGATACGGTCCAGCAGCAGTCCGGTCAGCGCGAAGTGACCGAGATGGTTGACCCCCCACTGGGTTTCGAAGCCGTCCTCGGTCCGCGAGAAGGGGATGTTCATCAGTCCCGCGTTGTTGATCAGCACATCGAATTCCCCGGTGCGCTCGGCGAATTCGCGAATCGAGGCGAGATCGGCCAGATCCAGTGCGGAAACTCGGACATCACCCTCGATACCGTCGGCGACCTGCTGTGCTGTCGTGGTGTTGCGGCAGGCCATGATCACGGTCGCCCCCTTGGCGGCCAGTGCTCGGGTGGTGTGCTTGCCGATACCGCCGTTGGCTCCGGTGATCACGAACGTGCGTCCGTGCTGCGCCGGGATCTCGCTGGGATTCCACGCCATGGTGAGACCTCACTGTTTACGTTTGGGAGTAGGAGCCTCGTCGCATCCTCACCGCGTGATCTTACTCCAGAGTAAGTTCCGGCGGTAGGGTTCGGTCGCCGTGTCGTCAGGGTATCGACCATGACTCCGGTATGCGCTGTGTGAATGCCGGGGATTTGCGGATGAAGGACGCGAGCTGGCGTATTCCCGTGTTACGCCGATCGAATCGGGCCAAGGGCACATACTGAGCTAATGTCCGGTGTCGCCGCAGTCGCCGAATCGCCCGCACCCGTGAGCCATACCCGCGTCAACGTCGTCTTCGCCACCGTCGTGCTGGGGATGTTGATGGCCGCGCTCGACCAGACCATCGTGTCGACCGCGTTGCCGACCATCGTCGCCGACCTGGGTGGCGCCGGGCATATGGCCTGGGTCGTGACGGCGTATCTGCTGGCCGAGGCCGTCGCCACCGCGCTGGCGGGAAAATTCGGCGACCTGTTCGGCCGCAAACTGATCTTCCAGCTCAGCGGACTGATCTTCATCATCGGATCGATGGTGGCGGGGCTCGCTCACGGCATGACGCTGCTGATCGTCGCGCGCGGCATCCAGGGAGTCGGCGCGGGCGGGCTGATGGTGACCTCGATGGCGCTGATCGCCGATGTGATCCCGCTGCGTGACCGGGGCAAATATCAGGGTGCGCTGGGCGCGGTCTTCGGCATCACCACCGTGGTCGGCCCTACGCTGGGCGGGCTGTTCACCGACCATGCCAGCTGGCGCTGGTGCTTCTACGTGAACGTGCCGCTGGCGATTCTGATGATCGCCGTTGCGGCACGGGCGATTCCGTCGATCCGCGCCGCGGTGCGGCCGGTGGTCGACTACGCCGGCATCGCACTGGTCGCGATCGGCGTCAGCTGTCTGATTCTCGGACTGGAATGGGGCGGCCAGGAGTATCCGTGGGGTTCGGCGACCATCATCGGACTGTTCGCGGCCGCGGTGGTCCTGCTGACAGCGTTCGTCTTCGTCGAGACCCGCGCGGCCGAGCCGATGCTGCCGATGCATCTGTTCCGCAGCAATATCTTCACCGTCTGCTCGATCCTCAGCTTCATCGTCGGCTTCGCGATGCTCGGCGCGATGACCTATCTGCCGGCCTATCTGCAATACGTCAACGGTGTCTCGGCCACCGCGTCCGGACTGCGCACCCTGCCGTTGGTGGTGGGATTGTTCACCACCTCGATCATCTCCGGGCAGGTGGTCGGCCGGACCGGCTACTACAAATACTTCCCGGTCGCGGGCACCGCGGTCATGGCGGTGGGGCTGTATCTGATGTCGACCATGGGCCGGACCACCGGATTCTGGCTGCAATCGCTGTACATGCTGATCCTCGGTCTGGGCATCGGCCTGGCGATGCAGGTGCTGACGATCGTCGTGCAGAACACCGTCCCGTACCAGGACCTGGGCACCGCCACGTCGGGTGTCACCTTCTTCCGGACCGTCGGGTCGACCTTCGGCACCGCGATCTTCGGCACGCTCTACAGCAATCAGCTGGAACCGAATCTGCGCCAGGCGCTCACCGAGGTGCCCGGGGTGCCGCCCGCGGTGGCGCAGAGTCCGCAACTGCTGCACCAGCTTCCGTACGCCCAGGCGATCCCGATCATCGACGCCTATGCCGACACCATCGACTACGTCTTCCGCTGGGTGGTGCCGGTGGCCGTGGTCGGTTTCGTCGTGGCGTGGTTCCTGAAGCAGGTTCCGTTGCGCGACAGCGTCCGCGCGGAGGCGGCCGATGTGGGCGGCGGTTTCTCGGTGCCCGATTCTCCGGATCGTATTGTCCGCCTGGAGCATTCGCTGGCGAACGTGCTGCGCAGACTGCGCGACGACGAGCTGCCCGATCCGCAGATCCTGGCGGCCGCGGACAGTCCGCTCGGCCGGGATCAGGCCTGGGCCATCGGGCAGGTGAAGATGTTGCAGCGCGCCCGCGGTTCGGCCGAGCTCGCGGCGGTGGCGCGAGCGCACTGGATGCCGCCGGAAGTGCTGGAACCGGTGTACGACAAGGCAGTGCGATCCGGCTACATCGAATTCGACGGCGACCGAATGGATCTGACCGCGAGTGGCCAGGCCGAGTACGACCGCATTCTCGCCGCTTGGCGCAGATGGCTGTGCCGCTATCTCGACGATTGGGATTGCGCCGACCCGGACGATCGCGCACTCTTCGATCGCGCGCTGGACAATATCGCGGCGAAACTGCTGGAGGAAGTGGAACGGCCGGAGGCGCTGCGGCTGACGGTGTGATCACCGCCGGCCGCTGCGCCCGGGCTCGATTACCTTGCCCTCCAGGTGAATACGCTCACGCGACAGCGAGTTCGGCGCGCTCGTCGACCGGCGCGTCCCAGTCGATGGTGTAGCTCTGTTCGCGGGCCATGACCTCCTCCATTTTGAAGAGTTTGGTCGCCAGCGGCATGACCAGCGGCATCATCCGGCGCATCACCGGGCCGACCGTCTTCGACTGGTTGATCTTGGCTCCGCGGGCCGCGACCTTCTCCACCCGGGGGCGACGGATCCGTTCGTAGGCGGCGAAAGCCGTTGCCGGTGAATCGAAATCGCGCAGACAGCGAGCGAGCTGCACCGCGCTCTCGATCGCCATCGACGCTCCCTGGCCGGTGCTGTTGGACGGCGCGTGCACCGCGTCGCCGACCAGCACCATGCGGTCGCGATACCAGTGCGGCACCGGCGGCATGATGTGCAGGCCGCCGGTGACGACCAACTCTTCCGGTCGGGTGTTGCGAACCAGTTCGGCGCCGGGGGTGTCCTCGCCGTAGACCTCGCGCAGGGTCCGCAACCACCGTTCGGCCGGGACCTCCCGCGCCTCGGTCAGCGAAAGATACTGCTTGTGGGGCAGATTGGCGCCCCAGGCGATCCGGCCGTCGGGCATCGACCAATACAGGTAGTAGGCGTTGCGACCGTAGGCGAACACCATGGTCTCCGGGGTGACCGGATGCGAGCATGCGGTGTAGGCGCCGAAACCGAGCATGCCGGTGTAGTCGGCGCCCGGGGCGTTCGGATCGATGAGCGTCCGCATGCGCGACTTGATGCCGTCGGCGCCGACGAGGATGTCGGCGGTGGCGGTGGAGCCGTCGGCGAACCGGGCGGTCACGCCGTCGCGATGTTCCTCGACGCCGACCAGGCGCTTGGAGTATTCGACCGCCACGCCGGTGTCGACGGCATGATCGTGCAGGACCTGATGCAGGGCGCTGCGATCGATCGCGTGCAGCGGTTCCAGGCCGGCGGCCGTCGGCAGCTCGATATCTTTGTGGCCCAACGACATCACCGTGCGAGTGATCGGCAGAGCGACGGCCCGCACGGCATCGCCGGCGCCGATGGTGTCCAGGGCGGCCAGGCCGTTGGGTGCGAAACCCAGGGCGCTGCCGATGTTGTAGGCCGGTCCCGGATAGGCCTCGTAGACGGTCGCCTCGATTCCGGCTTTGCGCAGGGCGGTGGCGGCGACGGGGCCGGCGACACCGCCGCCGATGACGAGGGCGGATGTGATTGCGGACATGGGAAATCTCCTCGAGTGGACGAACCCGATCCGATCCGCGCACGCGCTGCCCAGTTATCCTGAAGTTGCCATACTCGGGCTGGGTTCGCCTGCGTGAATGCGGTTCGAGAGGTAAGTGGATCGAGCTCGGCGCGGTGTTGCCGCACTGCGCCGGGCCCGGTTCGTCGGTGGATTGTCGTAGCGTGGATTTCAGTCGTCGGTCGGCTGTCGGAACGTCCCTCCTTCCACCATCGCGGCGACCTCGGCGGGCGGAATCTGTTCCGAGTGGGCGCGCCGCCAGAAATCGATGTCGGGGAAGGTGCCGGAGGCGAGTTCCGTACGCAGTTCGGCGACCCAGGCCGCCTCGGCCTCGAGCATCGCCACGCCGAATTCGGCCTCGACCAGGAAGAGCCGGGGCAGAAATCGTGTCTGCTCCTCGATTTCGCGGCGGCGCTCGGCGATCTCCGCCGCGAGCAGCCGGGTGCGCTCGTCGAGCAGTGTGATCACCTCGTCCGGCGGCAGCAGGGCAACGACGGACAGGCCCGCCACGAACCGATGGGGTTCGGGTTCGGGGGTCGAGATCAGTTCCCGGATCCAGTCCTCAGCCTCGGCGCGGCCGGCGTCGGTGAGCCGGTAGATCGTCCGCTCGGGCCGGGCGCCGTCGCGCTCGCTGCCGATGACCTCGACGAATCCGTGCTTCTCGAGATTCTGCACAACCGTGTAGAGCGAACCCCATTTGATGTCCATATCGCGGTCCTTGCCGCGTTCGCGCATCTGGGCCGCGATCTCGTAGCGGTGCATGGGACGTTCGATCAGCGTCGCCAGGACCGCCAGGGCCAGCAGATTGGCGACTTTCCGCTTCTCGGGCATCGCCCACACCTCCCTACTCGTCTACGAATATACGTCGACGAGTATGACTCGGCAAGAGGGAGACGAACGAAGGAGCGCACGCACCGCGCAGTCGAGAGTGTCGGACCGGCCGACCGCAGTCGGGCGGTTATGGTGATTCGTCGTGCGGATCTTTGTGGCGGGCGCGACCGGTGTGCTGGGCGCCAGATTGACACCTCTGCTGGTCTCGGCCGGGTTCGAGGTAGCCGGGCTCACGCGCTCGGAGTCGAAGACGTCGATGCTCACCGGCTTCGGTGCGCGGCCGGTCGTCTGCGATGTCTACGACGCGGCGGCGCTGGAACAGGCGGTACGCGATTTCGCGCCCGATCTGGTGATGCACCAGCTCACCGACCTGCCCGACGATCCCGCCGATCTGCCCGCCGGACGGGCGGCGAATTCGCGGATGCGCCGCGAGGGCACCGCGAATTTGATCGCCGCGGCACAGGCAGCGGGCGCGAAACGCTTTCTCGCCCAGAGCGTCGCGTGGGAGATGACCGGAGAGGGACAGGCCGCCAAGCAGTTCCTCGAGGATGCGGTGCTCGGGATCGGTGGCGTCGTCCTGCGCTACGGCCAGTTCTACGGTCCCGGAACCTACTATCCGGAGGACGCGGACCGGCCCGATCCGCCGCGCATTCATATCGCCGAGGCCGCGGCACGGACCGTGGTCGCGCTGGATCTGGCCTCGGGCATCTACGCGGTGACCGAAGACGGCCGCATGGATTTCGAACCGGTGCAGTAGGTTTCGGCGCCGGCCGGTCGAGCGCGATCGGTCATCCGGCGCGCCGGCGGAGCAGTTCCGCGGTGGATTCGTCGGCGGGCAGGAAGGCCTCCAGATGCAGTTCCGCCAGCGAGACGTCGGTGGCGGTGGCGAACGAGGTCAGCGTGGTGATCAAACGCAACTCGCCGGCCTCGCCGCGCAGTCGCAGCGGCACCGCGAAGCCAAGATAGCCGGGCCCGGGGTCGGTGTCCGGGAGGTAGCTCTCGAATTCGGCGACCAGTTCCTCGGCGCGCGGATCCGGTGAGTGGCGGTTGCGTGCCCGCATGGATTCGGTGACATGGCGGCCCCATTCGGCGAAGTTGACCACCCGAGGCGCCAAGCCGTCCGGATGTAATGCCAAGCGGCGCACATTGATCGGCGCGATGAGCAGTTCGGGCGCACAGCCAACGGTGAAGACGTCGAACGCGGCGTTCGCTTCGATCAAACAGCCGTAGCGGTCGGCGATCAGCGCCGGATAGGGCATATGCCCGGACAGGATCGTGCGCAGCGCCGCGCGCACCGGAGCCAATTGCGGTGCGTCCACACCGGATTCGTCGTAGGCGGGGGCGTAGCCGGCCGTCGCCAGCAGCGCATTGCGTTCGCGCAGCGACAGTTCCAGTGATTCCGCCAGCCGCAGCACGATGGATCGGCCCGGCCGGGAGCGGCCCTGTTCGAGATAGCTGAGGTGGCGCTGCGTGGTATCGGCGCGGATGGCCAAGTCGAGCTGGCTCCACCGCCGCAGCCCCCGCCAGCGTCGCAGTTCCTGCGCGAAGGGTCCCGGTTGCGCGACTGTCGTCATGGGATCATCGTCGCCCTAGGCGTGGCGCCCCGCCATACCCTGGAGGGAATCGCGCGAGTGCGGGCCGGCGGACAGACTCGGCGGCATGAGCTACGAACCCACCGATATCGAATTGAAGAATCTGCTCGACCGCTGGGTCGGCCAGTGGAACGAACCCGATGCCGACCGGCGTCGCGAGCTGATCCGCGAGGTCTGGGCCGAGGACGGCTATCAGGTCATGGTCAATCCGCCCGAGGGCATTCGCGACACCGCCCGCCACTACGGGGTCTCCGCTCCGGCGATCGAGGTCCGCGGCTACGACGCGATGTTCACCCGTGTCACCCGGGCATACGACATGTTCGTCGCCGACGGTGAGCATGTCTTCGAGCCCGAGGGCGAGCCGGTTCGGCACGCCGGGGCCGCCGTGGCCCTGACCTGGGTGATGCGTTCGCGCGCGGACGGCACGGTCGCCGGATCCGGACTCGAGGTGCTGACCTTCGACACCGACGGGAGGGTGCGCACCGACCACCAATTCGTGAAGTGAGCCGCCGCGGGCCTGTCGGTGCGCATGTCTAGGGTGCAGGAATGCCTCGCGACCTCGCCGATCTGCCGTATGCCCCGAGTCTGACGCCGCTGCTGGAACCGCTCGCACCCGACACCGAGTACGAGCGGGTCCACCTCGACGCCACGTCCCTCGACGAGGTGTCGGCGGGCGGCTCCTGGTTCAGCGAGTCGGCGCTGACCGGTGTGGTCCTCGGCGGCGGCAGCCTGAATCACTGCCGATTCGACGACGTCTGGCTGCGCGGGGTGCGGTGGATCGGGATCGACGCCTGCGAAACTCGGTGGCTGAATGCCGAATTCGTCGACTCCGCGTGGTCGGGAGTCATCGCCGTCGACGCGCAGCTGCGTCGCATCCGGTTCGAGGGGTGCAAATTCGAATCGGTGAACTTCCGTGCGGCCACACTGCAGGACGTGACCTTCGCCGACTGCGTGTTTCGCGATACCGACTTCTCCGCCGCCACACTTCGGAAGGTCGACTTTCCCGGATCGCGGCTCGAAGGCGTCGCCCTGCACGGGGCCACCTTGAAGGATGTGGACCTGCGGGGCGCGGCCGCCCTGGACCTCATCGCCGATATCGGAACGCTGAAGGGGGCGATCATCACCACACCCCAGCTGATGGAGATGGCACCCGCCTTCGCGCGGGCGGCGGGAATCATCGTGCGCGACAATCGAATCCGCGATTAGCCGCTGGATACGCCCGGGATCTGGCCGATACCGTAGGTCACGATCATGGCCAGCGCACCACCGATCACCACCCGGAGCACGGCCCGGCGTCGATTGCTGCCGCCGAGGCGCGCGCTCAGCGATCCGGTCGCGGCCAGCGCCACCAGCACGGCGGCGAAGGTCACCGGAATGCGCCAGTTCGCCGGCGGCAGCAGAATCGCCAGCAGCGGCAACAGGGCGCCGCAGGTGAACGCCAGCGCGGAGGAGAACGCGGCCTGCCACGGGTTGGTCAGCTCGTTCGGGTCCAGACCCAATTCCGCCTCGGCGTGCGCGGCGAAGGCGTCGTGGGCGGTCAATTCCTGCGCGACCTGCCGCGCGGTCGCCTCCGACAGTCCTTTGTGCCGATAGATTTCGGTCAACTCGGTCAGTTCGTAATCGGGATCTTCGGCGAGTTCCCGCTTCTCCAGCGAGAGCAGGGCACGTTCGCTGTCACGCTGGGTGCTGACCGAGACGTATTCGCCGGCCGCCATGGACAGCGCACCCGCGACCAGCCCGGCCACACCGGCGGTGAGGATGGGTGTGGTGGCCGCGGTGGCCGAGGCGACGCCCACCACCAGGCCCGCGGTCGACACGATGCCGTCGTTGGCGCCCAGCACTCCGGCCCGCAACCAGTTCAGCCGGGAGGCGAAACCGCCGCCGTGGGGTTCGTGCGGATGCTTCCAGCTTCCGGAGTCGCGCACATTGTCGGAGTCGTTCACGGATGCAGCGTAGGCCGCCGAGCGGGCCGGGTGGTGGACCTGCGCCGCAGGCGAGCCGCGTCCGCCGCCGAGGCGAGCCCGGATCGGTAGCATGCGTGCCATGAATTCCCTTGTCGCACGCGCTATGTCCACGGTCGCCGAACAGCTGGGCAATCCGCACGGGGTGCTGGGCAAGGTGGTCGCGCGGATGCTGAACCGGGCCAATCGCTTCGCCATCGACGCCGCGGTCGAGGCGGCCGAGGTGGGCGCGGGACAGGCCGCGGCCGATATCGGCTTCGGTGGGGGCGTGGGGCTGTCGATCCTGCTGCGCACCGTCGGTGAGGCGGGGACCGTGCACGGCGTGGAGATCTCTCCGGATATGTCGGCGCGTGCCCGTTCTCGCTTCGCCCGCGATATCGGCACCGGCCGGTTGCGGATCGTGGAAGGCGCGCTCACCGAACTGCCGCTCGCATCGGCGAGCCTGGATGCGGTGATCACGGTGAATACCGTCTATTTCATCGACGATCTGGACCGGGCTTGCGCGGAGCTGGCTCGGGTGCTGCGCCCGGGTGGCCGGGTGGTGGTCGGCATCGGAGATCCGGCGGCGATGGCGAAGATGCCGTTCACCGCGCACGGCTTCCGGCTGCGGCCGGTCGACGAGGTATCGGGCGCGCTGCAACGAGCAGGGCTGGCGGTCGAACACCGGCAGATCGACCGGCAGCCGATTCCGGCTCATCTGCTCATCGGGCGTCCGGTTCGCGAGGACTGAGCGCCGGCAGGGCGACCACGTCGATCGCGCGACTCACGGCGCCGATCTCGTCGGGCACCGCGGCCAGGGCGATATCGACCGTGAAGCCCATGGGCGCGTCCAGCGGCCGGAGGAAGTCGTCGTAGTGCATCGGCACGACGGTGGCGGGGCGCAGCCGCGTCAGGATCCGGTGCCAGTAGTCCGGCGTCACCGACCGTCCGGCCACTCCGGCGAGGAATATGTGGACCTCGCGGTGCCGGATCGCGTCATCGATGAGATCGGCGCTGCCCTGGTGGTAGATCTCGATACCTGCCACCGCGATGTGGATGCCCCAGGTCTGTCCGCAGCCGTACGCCATCGGCGCCAGCGCGGCCAGGGATTCGCAGCTGGTGTCGCCGGGGGAGGGGATCCGGGTGCCGAAGGGGATCTTCGAATGCACGCTCGGCACGAAGGTCACCGTGAACGGTCCGAGTTCGTAGCGGCGGTACGGCTCCACCTCCACACCCCGTTCGCCGAGTCCGTGCAGGGCCATGAGATTGCGCACCGACCGTGAGCCGTAGACCGGGCAGCCGAAACGGCGCGCGAGCTCGGGAGCGTCCAGCGCGTGGTCCCAATGGCCGTGTCCGACAACAATTCCCGATACGTCGCCGAGGCCGGGCAGGAAGCGGTCGATCGATGCGGGATCGGGAAGCGCGGTGCGGCGGCGCACCACAGTCGACAACGGCACCCGGGTGAGGAACGGATCGACGAGCAGTGTCGCGCCCTCGTAGGTCATCCGATACCCGGCGGTGCCCAGCCATTCGAGTTCGAGACCGGCGGGCAGCGTCAGCGGCCGGGCTTCGAGCTCGCGCAATGCCTGCGCATCCTCGCGGTCGCGCGCGCTCTTGTTCAGGAAGTAGCGGGCATAGCCGGCGGTGTGCCGAAGCGGATCGAGCACCGTCGAGAGAGCGGACATCGGTCCATTGTGCGCCACCGGGTCACGGACTGTCGTCGGCGAGCACCTTGTGCAGGGCGGTGGCGAGAGCGCCGAGTTCGTCGGCGCCCAGACCGGCGAAATGCTGGTCGACGACCGCGTGATGGTGGGGGGTGGCCTCGTGTAACCGCTGCCGCCCGGCCACGGTGATGGCGACGTACGCCGATCGGCCGTCCGCGGGATTGGTTTCGCGGGTGACCAGGCCGCGCGCCTCCAGTTCGGTGACCAGGCGGCTCACCCGGGTGCGACTGAGCACCATGGTCGCGCCGAGGTCGCTCATCCGCAGACGCGGCGTGCCCGCGAGTTCCACGAGCATGTCGTACCAGCTGGCGGGCATGCCGTAGCCGCGACGCAGTTGGGCATCCAGCTCCGGGCGCAGGTCGACGTACACCCGCTGCAACGCCCGCCACACCTGGACCGAGGCGGGTACTGAGCTCCCGGATTCCGGCACGTCGCCAATCTTAGATGGCCGTCATCCCGGCCGCCCGGCGTGCGCCGATCGCCGCCCGGCGATAACCGGTGGACACCGGTTCTACGATTCGGACATGGATATGCGCGCGAGCGTGGAACTTCCCCCCGGCTGGCAGGACCGGGTACGCGGCGCCCTCGCCGGCTCGCCCCGGCCGGAGTTGGCGAGTGGTTCACTGTGTCTGCTGGGCGCCGGGCTGGACAGCGTTGCGCTGCAGCTGGATTGGGCGGGACAGCCCTACGTGTTGCGTCTGCCCCAGGACCCGCACGGCGCGGAAGGAATCGCGCGCGAGGCCGGTCTGCTTCCGGAATTGGCCCCGTTGCTGCCGGTGCCGATTCCGCAGTTCCTGTTCACCGCGCCGAATCCGCTGGGGCCGGGCGAGTTCTGCGTGTATCCGCTGGTACCGGGCGAATCGCTCGACGAAGAAGAATGGGCCGAGCGGGGATTGCTGCACTCCGACGCGGCGTGGACGATCGCGGAGTTGATCGATCGGATCCATTCGTTTCCGGTGGACCGGGCACGAAGCTTCGGTGTCGAGGTCACCGATCTGCGGGGTGATTTCGCCGCGGATCTGAAGGCCGTTCGCGCCGAGGTGCTTCCGTTGCTGGACGCGTCCGAGGCCGAGGAGTTGTCCGCGGCCTGGCAGCGATATCTCGACGACGACGCGAACTTCGACTACGAACCGACCCTCATCCATGCCGATATGAGCCTGGATCATCTGTTGATCACCGACGGCGCGATCAGCGGCCTGATCGACTTCGGCGATGTGGAGATCGGCGATCCCGACTACGACCTCTGCTATCTGTACCCGGAGGCGGGGCGCGACTTCGTGCGCGAGATCCAGCGCTGTCGCGCACGGGATCTCGAGCCCGTCACCGAGACCAAGCTGCGCTTCTGGGCATGCGCCGACCCCGCCCTCGACGTACTGGACGCGATCGAACAGGGCCGCACGGACTTTCGCGACCAGCGACTGGCGGTACTGCGGCAGGTCCTGCGCAGCTATCGGCCGAACGGCGATTGAGCCTCAACGACGTTCGTAGAAACCGTCGATCCGGGCCCGGCCCACGGCCTGCGCGGCCGCCAGCACATCCCGGGGTTTCGCGTTCTCGACAGGTTTGCCCGCGGCTGTGGTGAGGGGCGCGCCGAGGGCGAACAACTGGAAGACGTACCGGTGCGGACCGTGTCCTTTGATCGGCGCGGGACCCATGTACCCGCTGCCGAAACCGGAGCGCAGCACCCGTACCCTCGGCTCGGTGGTATCGGCACGTAATGCGTTGCGTGCCAAGCTCCGCAGCGACGGCTCGAGGAGCGCGACGCAATGGACGAACGGCTTCCGCATCGGAGCGTCGGGATCCTCGACGACCAGCAGGAAGCCCGTCGCGTCGTCGGGCGCGCCGCTCCAATCCAGCGCCGGGGACTCGTCGGCGCCACCGATTCGGTGGGAGGCATGCCGGATGTCGAGCGTGGTCTCCGGCTCGAAATCCGGACTCGTGAGCCGAAAGACGCTGTCGCTGCTCAGGTTCGGCTGATTCCACGCCAGCTCCGATGTACCGGCGCGGCGATTGGCGAGCAGTTTGCCGAGAATGCTCATCGGTTCTCCTTCTCCGACCGAGGTGGACGTAGCCGCCGCGCCGCCGGTCGCAGCAGCGGGCGGGCGAAGTGATGGATTTCGACCGTGGCATCGAATTCCAGGGTGGATACCGCACCGGGAGCACCGGCCCACTCCTCCGGTACGGCGACACCCGGCCAGGTGTGACCGCCGCCGACTACCGTCCATGCCGTCACGGCGGTATCGCCGATGCCGTGTGCGGCGGTGACGCGTCGCGATCCGGCGGTCGTGACGGTAGTTCGTTCGTCCGCGCATCGGTCGAGGTTCGCCCAGTGCTCGGCGGTCGCGGCGGCGCCGAGAATCTGCCCGCGCGGTTCGCCGTCCGGCCCGCGGTGGCGGGAATGGCCGCCGGCGAGCGGAACCAGGGGATCGGCGTCGCCGTTGATCAGCATCGCCGACACCGCGTGGGTCGGCCGCACCGCGGTCAGATCGGCGGGCAGTGCCCCGGCCACCGCGGCGAAGACGGCGACCCGTTCGCTGCATTCGAGCGCGAGACGATGGGACATGAAGGCGCCGTTGGATATTCCGGCCACCAGCGTTCGATCGGATGCGGTCCGGAACTTCTCCGCGCACCAGTCGATCAGGGTGCGCAGGAACCCCACATCGTCCACCCCGTTTTCCTCCGCGGCCGTGACGCCGCGGCCGTCCGCCCAACTGCCGTGGCAGCCGTCCGGATAGACGACACCGACACCCCATTCCTCGGCGTGATCGGCGAATCGGGTCCAGTCGTGCATGAGCAGACCGCCGCCCTGGGCATCCGGTCCCATATTCCCGTGCAACGCGACGATCAGCGGACTGTCCGGGTCCCGGGGTGGTCGCAGATGAAAGCTACGGCGCCGGCCGTCATGGGTCAGCTCGCCCGGAATCAGTTCGGCGGTCATCGGCTCCCCTTCACGCGGCACGCCCGTTCGCCGTCGGATCAATACAGTAATACTGCGCAGCTCTGTCGGAACGGCGCGAGGCCTCCTGGGATGAGATCGGGGGAGATCTCCGGGACTTTCCCGATGTGCCGGACGCGGTGGCGGTGGTCTATTCGGTACCGGCGGGCGCCCGGTCCGCCGCGAGCCCATGGGAGGGTCGTCGTGAATGCCGCGGTGGTGACGACGTGGATCTGGTTGCTCTTCGAGATCGGATTGGCGATTCGGGACCGATTGCGCCGCAAAGGATCCACCACCCGCGACCGCGGGACCCGGACCACCATCATGATCGTCGTCGCCGTATCGATCGCAGTGGCGAACGTGGTCTCGATCGCCTTGCCGGCCGACAGCGATCTGCGCTTCACCACCCATCGCGAGGTTGTCTGGCAGGTTGCCGGAGTCGCGCTGATGGTCGTGGGGCTCGGTGTGCGAATCTGGGCGATCACGGTGCTGGGCGTGGCCTTTCGCACCACCGTCGAGGTCGATGCCGATCAGGCCGTCGTCGATCGCGGGCCGTACCACTGGGTGCGCCACCCCTCTTATACCGGAGTTCTGCTGCTCACCATCGGTTTCGGTGTCGCTGCGGGGAACTGGATCTCGCTGCTGCTGCTGATCGTCGTGCCCACCCTGGCATTTCTGCGTCGTATCGATGTGGAAGAACGGGCGATGGTCGACACCCTGGGCCGTTCCTACGAGGACTACCGCGCTCGCACGAGGCGGCTCGTCCCCGGTCTCTGGTGACCGCCTTGTGGCCGGTCACACGTGACGCGGGTCATAGTGATAGCCGTTCGTTGCTGATAACAGCATGGCGGCGACGTGAACTCCATCAGCGCACAGACGCCGCAGGGCGCGCGGACCACCGTCACCTACACGGTCGACGTCGATCCCGGCAGCGGCTGGAAGGTGACCGACGTCGGCGGAATGGCCGGGGCCCTGCCCAAACAGTGACGGCCTCGCCCGAGCAGTAGCACCCCCGGGCAGCGCCCGGACCCTCAGTGGCCCGGCAGCACGCACACGGTGTCGAGTCCGAGGACGCGGTTGAGCCGGCCGAACGCCAGCCACGAACCGATGCACATGCTCAGCTCGACGATCTCGGCTTGGCTGTAGTGCGCACGCATCCGGGCCCAGAACTCGTCGTCCAGATTGTGGTGGTCGAGGACGTAGCGTTCGGCGTATTCGGCGGCCAGCCGGGTTCGGTCGTCGAAGGAATCGGTTGTGCGCCAATCGGTGACGGCCTGCTCGAAGCCGATCTCCACCTTCTGCCCGTCGCGCTCGGTGCGCCAGTCCTGACAGAACAGGCAGCCGTTGATCTGTGCGATCCGCAGCCGCGCCGCCTCGAACTCTCGCAGTCCGAGGGTGCTGTGGGAGTAGACCGCCAGCGACAGTTTCGAGGCGGCGGGCCCGATCCCCGGCACCATCTCACCCCAGACGTAGCCGATCGGATCCTTCCCCTCGGGGATGTCGATGTTCATTGCGGTGTCCTTTCGGATGGGTCGCTCGCGAATCTGCCGACCGCGGGGCGCAAGGGGACGTCGAGGGCGTCGTAGAGGCCGGGCTCGGCCGCGGCCAGCCAGTCGATGGCGTTGACCAATCTGCCGACGGCAGTGGCATTTCCGCCGGCCGCGCGGTTACCGCCCTCGGTCTCGGCCTCGACGGTCACCTCGATGCGCGGATCGCCCTCCACGATGATGCGATGCGCGCCCGCGCCGTCGGGCGGGCGCGGCCAGTCGGGTGCGCAGTCGGGGTGGATGCGGGTGACGTGTTCGATCACGATGCGCGGCCGGCCGCCGACCATGCCCTGCACCTCGAACCGCACCGCACCCTGGGTGCCCGCGTCGAAGTCACCCATCGCCGCGGTGGTCACCGTGGTGTCGAGGGCACGCCGGTCCAGCGTCTCGCGGATGCCGTCGAGTTCGGCGCCCAGGGCGCGTGCCATCAGGCGAATCTGACCGCCCCACACCATCGTCGGGACACCGGGCGCGGTCATCGGCGGCTCGTAGTCCATCGGCTGTCCCATCCCGACCAGGTAGCGCACCGAATCCGGCTGGTCGTAAGTGGAAT
Source organism: Nocardia sp. AB354 (assembly GCF_049538315.1). NCBI lineage: Bacteria > Bacillati > Actinomycetota > Actinomycetes > Mycobacteriales > Nocardiaceae > Nocardia > Nocardia sp. AB354. Next base: position 46,112 of record NZ_JBMVFU010000007.1, read on the forward strand.
AGTCGAAGATCTCCTGGCAGCGGATCGTGTCGACCCGGTGACCGAGCCCGCTCACCAGCAGCGGCAGCACATCGTTGCCCCACCCGGGATCGATACCCGAGACGAACAGCGAACCACCGCCCGCCGCGATCGCCGCCAGCACCGGCTCGCGCACCTCGGCGGGAGCGTTGCGGGGATCGTAGAGCGCGTAGAGGGCGGGGGTGACGACCACGGCGCCCGCGCGGATCGCGGCCACGATATCGCGCAGGGCGTCGTCGGGCCGGATATCGCCGGACGCCGCGTACACGACCGCGCGGGGATGGTGTGCCAGCAGAGCATCGACATCGGCCGAGGCCGGGACACCGAGGTCGTGGTCGAGTCCGGCCAGCCGGCCCGCATCGCGCCCCACCTTGGCCGGATCGTGCACCAGCACCCCGGCCAGTTCCAGTTCGGGGTGCGCGTGCACGGCGCGGATCGCGGCACGGCCGACGTTGCCCGTACCCCAGACGATCGTCGAGATCATCGCTCCGACACTAGCAAGTGCTTGGTTCGCTGTGGGCGTTTTGCCGGGTCTGCCGTCGGTCCCTGTGCCCGGACACCAGGCCGTCGGCTCAGCTCGGTGCGCCGTGCCGTTCGGTACCCTGATCGTCATGGTGATGCGGATCCGTTCGACGGCGCTGATGCTGTGCGCCCTCGTACTGTCCGTGGTCGCCGCCACGATCATGCCTGCGGGCGAACCGAATTCACTGCTGGCGGTTGCCGCCGCGGCGGTTCTCGCGTTGGCGGTGGTCGCCGCCTACTCCAGCCGGGTGCGACTGCAGCCGATCGGTGGCAGCAGTGGACCACCCGTGTCGGCGCAGCAGCGGCGGCGGGGATCTTTTCTGCGACAGAGCAATCCGGATACGGCGGGCCGGGTGCGGCCCAGGGCACCGGGTCGCTGGAGCTGATAGCGCGTCACCCACGCCGGTGCTCCCAGCCGGCCGCAGTGAACGCGCAGCTGTCCAGCCGCCCCTGTTCACTCGCCCGTACCTTCACGGGTGCCTCGAAGTGAGGTGATATCCCATGCTCGATTTCGTGTACTACCCGGTCGCCGCCGTTCTCTGGCTCTGGCACACCGGATTCGCCGTCCTGTTCGGCGCCCCGAGCGGCCTGTCCTGGGCCCTGGCGATCGTCATGCTGGTGGTGACCCTGCGCGCCGCCCTGTATCGGCCGTTCCTCGCTCAGGTCCGGTTCTCCCGCACGATGGCCGTTCTGCAACCGAAGATGCGGCAGCTGCGCGCCGAATGCGGCGACGACCGCGAGCGATTGGCCGTCGAGACCCGGAAATTGCAGCAGCAGCACAACTTCAACGTGCTCAGCGGCTGCCTGCCGGTGCTCGTGCAACTGCTGATGTTCCTGGGACTACTGCATGTGCTGCATTCCTTCGACCGCACCGGCGGCGGCTCGTATGTGCCGTTCCTCGGCAGCACCGCGGCGATGTCCGCGGCGCAGAACGCCGATACCGCGAATTACGTGTTCGCACCGGAGCAGGTGCGGTCGTTCCTGCACGCCGATCTGTTGGGCGCACCGCTGTCGGCGACGCTGACCTCCACCGACAGCGTGGCGTCGGTGGCCGTCGTGGCGATCCCGCTGGTACTGATCGCGGCCGTCGCGACCCACTGCACCGCGCGGGCGTCGATCGCTCGCCAGCTCGAGATCACCCCGCAGATGCGGCTGATCAACGCGATGACGTTGTGGCTGTTTCCGCTGGGCACACTGGTCGCGGGCCTGGTGATGCCGGTCGGCATCCTGGTCTACTTCGCGACCAGCAATACCTGGACCTTCGTGCAGCAGCACGTGGTCCATCGCAGGCTCGGCCCGCTGGAACCGCTGCCGCCACCGGCGGTACCGACGATCTAGGCCCGTTCCTGTTCGGCCGGGGCGGTCTCGTGCACCTCCGCATGCGGGGCGCCCCAGCCGATATGCGATTCGGCGCGCAGGCGGTCGATCATGTGCGGATAGTGCAACTCGAATGCCGGCCGCTCCGACCGGATTCGGGGCAGTTCGTAGAAGTTGTGCCGGGGCGGCGGGCAGGTCGTCGCCCACTCCAGCGAATTGCCGTACCCCCACGGGTCGTCCACCGTGACCACCTCGCCGTAGCGGTAGCTGCGGAACACGTTCCACACGAAGGTGATCATCGACAAGGCGAGAATGAACGAGCCGATCGTGGACACGGTGTTGAGTGTGGTGAATCCGTCGGAGGGCAGATAGTCGGCGTAGCGGCGCGGCATGCCCTCGTTACCCAGCCAGTGCTGCACCAGGAAGGTGGTGTGGAAACCGAGGAAGGTGGTCCAGAAGTGGATCTTGCCGAGCCGCTCGTCGAGTAGCCGGCCGGTCATCTTCGGGAACCAGAAGTAGATACCGCCGAAGGTCGCGAACACGATCGTCCCGAACAGCACGTAATGGAAGTGCGCCACGACGAAATACGTGTCGGTGACGTGGAAGTCCAGCGGCGGGCTGGCGAGAATGACACCCGACAGGCCGCCGAACAGGAAGGTGACCAGGAATCCCAGCGCCCACAGCATCGGCGTTTCGAACGTCAGCTGCCCCTTCCACATGGTGCCGATCCAGTTGAAGAACTTCACTCCGGTCGGGACGGCGATCATGAAGGTCATGAACGAGAAGTACGGCAGCAGGACCGCTCCGGTGGCGAACATGTGGTGTGCCCACACGGCCACCGACAGCGCTCCGATACTCATCGTGGCGTAGACCAGCGCGGTGTAGCCGAAGACCGGTTTGCGGCTGAACACCGGGAAGATCTCGGTGACGATGCCGAAGAACGGCAGTGCGATGATGTACACCTCGGGATGGCCGAAGTACCAGAACAGGTGCTGATAGAGCAGATTGCCACCGGTGGCGGGATCGTAGATGTGGCCGCCGAGATGACGGTCGAAGGCCAGCGCCATCAGCGCCGCCGTGAGAATCGGGAAGGCCAGCAGGATCAGCACGCTGGTGACCACGATGTTCCAGGTGAACATCGGCATCCGGAACAGGGTCATTCCCGGCGCGCGCAGCACGACCACCGTGGTGAGCATATTGACCGCGCCGAGAATGGTGCCCAGACCGGAGACGGCCAGACCCAGAATCCACATATCGCAGCCCACGCCCGGGGAGTGCACGATATCCGACAGCGGGGTGTAGGCGGTCCAGCCGAAGTCCGCGGCGCCGCCGGGAGTCACGAATCCGGCGGTGGCGAGCGAGGCGCCGAAGAGGTAGAGCCAGTAGCTGAGCGCGTTCAGCCGCGGGAACGCCACATCGGGCGCGCCGATCTGCAGCGGCAGGATGCAGTTGGCGAAGCCGAACACAATGGGCGTGGCATAGAACAGCAGCATCAGGGTGCCGTGCATGGTGAACAGCTGATTGAACTGCTCCGGCGACAGGAACTGCAGACCCGGGCGAGCGAGCTCGGCCCGCATCAGCAGCGCCATCAGCCCGCCGACGAGGAAGAACGCCATCGAGCTGACGATGTACATCATGCCGAGCAGCTTCGGATCGGTCGTCGTGACGATCGTCCAGAGCTGCGAACCCTTCGGGGCGATCCGCCGGGGATAAGGCCTTGCGGCTTCGATCTCGGCGGCGCCGCGAGATGGTGCTGTAGTCACAGTTCCTCCTCGAGCCCAACCATCTTCGAGTGTGGCACCGCGGCAAGATCAACGTGTCGAATCCCGCCGGGTATCGGTGCGCGATCGGTCGTGATCTTCGCCGGACGCGCCCATGCTCCCATCGATACCCACTTCCCGGCAGATGGATCGCCGGAAACTTCTACGGGGATCGCTGGGAAGTAACGGATGCTTCGGTGACTTCCACGGAAACGACGGCCGGGAGTACGGTTGGACCCGACCGTTTCGGAGTGGTTCTGAGGTGAGTGCGGCGGTGCGGACCGTAGCTGTCCGTTCGCTCGCCGCTGCGACGACGAGATTCCGAGATACGAGGTGTGGACATGACCGCTGCCTGGCCCAGTTCGTTCAACTCCTTCGACGATCTGTTCAATCGCTTCTTCGGCCCCGGGATGGCCGCGCAGCCACCGGTACAGCGCATCGATCTGGGCCGGCTGCTCAGCGACAGCGCCAAGGAGCTGATCGCGATCGCCCGCTCGGCCGCGCAGGACTGGGGTAATCCGGAGGTCACCGCCGAACATCTGCTCTACGCCGCCACCCAGGTCGAACCGTCGCGCGGGATCATCGCCCAGCTGGGCCGGGATCCGGACCAGGTCGCCGCGCAGATGCGCGGTGCCGCCGGCAGCGGAGAGGCCACCGCGACCGCGGGCGGCCAAGTCGTCCTGGGCCCCGGCGCCAAACTGGCCCTGCGCACCGCGCAGCGCAACGCCGCCGAAGCGGGATCGAGCTACATCGGCCCGGAGCATATCTTGCTGGGCATCGCCGACAATCTGGAAAGTCCTGCCGCGCAGTCTCTTTCGGGGGCGAAACTGCCCGTCGGCGAGGGGCAGAAGAAGCCCACCGACACACCGACGCTCGACGAATACGGCCGGGATCTGACCGCCGAGGCCCGCGCGGGCAAGGTCGACCCGGTCGTCGGCCGCGCCGAGGAGATCGAGCAAACCGTGGAAATCCTTTCCCGGCGGCGCAAGAACAATCCGGTACTCATCGGCGATCCCGGTGTCGGCAAGACCGCGATCGTCGAGGGCCTGGCGCAGCGCATCGTCAACGGCGATGTGCCCAGCACCCTGGCCGACCGGCGGGTGGTGGCCCTCGATGTGGGCTCGCTGGTGGCGGGCAGCAAATATCGCGGCGAATTCGAGGAGCGGCTGACCAAGATTCTCGACGAGGTCCGCGAGCACTCCGACGAACTGGTGCTGTTCATCGACGAGTTGCACACCATCGTGGGCGCCGGCACCGGCGGCGAGGGTTCGATGGACGCGGGCAACCTGCTCAAACCGGCGCTGGCCCGCGGCGAACTCCATGCCATCGGCGCCACCACCGTCGACGAATACCGGCGCTACATCGAAAAGGACGCCGCCCTGGAGCGCCGCTTCCAGCCGGTGCTGGTCCCGGAACCGTCGGTCGCCGACACCATCGAAATACTGCGCGGACTCGCCGACGTCTACGAGGAGCACCATCAGGTGCACTACGACGACGAGGCGCTGGTCGCCGCGTCGGAGCTGTCCGACCGCTACATCACCGACCGGTTCATGCCCGACAAGGCGATCGACCTGGTCGACCAGGCCGGCGCCCGGGTCCGGTTGCGCACCCGCATGCCGGGCCCGGATCTGCGTGCGGCACAGGAGGAATTGTCGCGCCTCGAGCGCGAGAAGGATGCCGCCGTCGCGGCCGAGGACTACGCCCGCGCGGACGAACTCAAGAGCGAGATCGCCGCCGCCGAGGAACGGGTCGGCCACATCACCGCCGACGAGGCGCCGACGGTCACTCTCGACGACATCGCCGAGGTGGTGTCCAAGCAGACCGGAATTCCGGTGTCGGAGTTGACGGTCGAGGAACGACAGCGCCTGCTGCAGCTGGAGGACGTGCTGCACAAGCGGGTGATCGGGCAGGACGAGGCGATCGTGGCCGTCGCCGAGGCGGTACGCCGCGCCCGCGCCGGGATGAAGGATCCGAACCGTCCGATCGGCTCGTTCCTGTTCCTCGGCCCGACCGGTGTGGGCAAGACGGAATTGGCGAAAGCGCTGGCGGAGGCGGTGTTCGGCGACGAGGACCGGCTGATCCGATTCGATATGAGCGAATTCCAGGAGAAGCACACGGTGTCCAGGCTGGTCGGCGCACCGCCCGGATATGTCGGCTACGAGGATGCCGCACAGCTCACCGACAAGGTTCGCCGCCAGCCGTATTCGGTGATCCTGTTCGACGAGGTGGAGAAGGCTCATCCGGACGTCTTCAATGTGCTGCTGCAGTTGCTCGACGACGGGCGCGTCACCGACGCCAAGGGTCGCACGGTCGATTTCAAGAACACCATCGTGATCATGACCAGCAATATCGGTTCGGATCTGATTCTGAAGGCCACTTCGGCGGAGCTCGACGCCATCACCCCGCGGTTGATGGAGCGGCTGCAACAGCATTTCCGGCCGGAATTCCTCAACCGCATAGACGAGACCATCGTGTTCCACCGGCTCGACCAGGAACAGTTGCGCCGCATCGTCGATCTGGTTCTCGACGGCCCCCGGCGCCGCCTGCGCGCCCAGGACATCGAACTCGACGTCACCGACGCGGCGCGGGATTGGTTGTCGGAGAATGGTTATCAGCCCGAATTCGGCGCTCGCCCGCTACGCCGGACGGTGCAGAAGCAGCTGGAGAATCAGGTGTCCCGGCTGGTGCTCGGTGGCGAGCTGAACCCGGGCGACACCGTGCGCGTCGATGCCGACGAGTCCGGGCTGCTCGTCGCCGCGGTGGCCGGATCCGGGGCCGAACGCTCGCTCGACGCTTCCGCGAACGGCCAGAAGCCGAAGGGTAGGAAGGCGAACGGTAAGTCCGATGCCAAGTCCGATGCCAAGTCCGAGAAGAAGTCCGGAGCGAAGTCCGGAAAGAGCTGACCTCCGCCAGGAGTCCGGCATAGTGAGTTACGTGGCCGATCCGCGCGTCGACGCCTACATCGACGCGCTACCGGCGTGGCAGCGTGATATCTGCCGCCAGGTGCGCGAACTCGTCCACGCCGCCGACCGGGATGTCGCCGAGACCGTAAAGCGCAGAGTGCGACCGTATTTCGTCCTCGACGGCAACATCTGCGCGCTTCTGGCGACGAAGACGCACGTCGACATATTCCTCTACGACGGGGCGATGGTGCCCGATCACGAGGGCATCATCACGGGCGGTCACGACAACACGACGGCGCGCACCGTGGCGATTCGCGAGGGGGAGACGATCAATGCCCCCGCGCTGTCGGCGATGCTGCGGCAGATCATCGCGAACAATCGCGCGGGCGGTTGGCGCAAGCTGAAACATGATGCCGCACAGGTGGATTGACGGATCACTCCGGCGGAGTTCATGGACCTGTCGTGCGGCGGATCGGCGCAGGCCGACACGTCGCCGTGGGCGGATCGCGCGGTCCGGCGCCGTGGCCGTCTTTAGCCCGTTGTCGTGTCCGCAGGGGCTTGTGCGTAGACGCCGGCGGTCAGTTCGCGCATACATCTGACCACCAGGGGAGCCGGTCCGCCCGCTCGCGTATCGGTTCGCGCTGCGGCCGAGGATGTTTCGGCAACACTACCCGGCTGTGCCACCGGGCCGTGGTCGTCGGCCCATTGCTCGAGTCCGATGCGGATCGCGCCGGCGGCCGCGGCGGCCAGGGTGCGCAGGCGCAGCGGATCGGTGTCCGGGGACAGTTTCGTCAGCAACTCCAGCAGGGCGTGCTCACCGGTGAGGTTGACCCGGAACCAGACCGCGCGCAGGGCCGAATCGTCCGCCATCGCGCGCAACAGGCCGCGGGTGATGTCGAGTTCGTCGCGGTCCACCACGTTCAGGGCGCGGATCGCGGCGGTCTCCAGTTCCGCGATCGTAGGCAATCGGTCCGGTCCGTCGCCCAGGATGTCCAGCCAGCGAGACGCACCCGCCGACAGCATCGGTTCCACGGCATCCTCTTTGGTACGGCAATAGCGATAGAAGGTACGCAGGCCGACGCCGGAAGCGGCGGCGATCTGCTCGGCGGTGACCGCCGCGGTGCCGCGCTCGGCGAACAAGCGGGCGGCGGTGTGGGCGATCTCCATCCGGGTCGCCGACTTGCGCCGCGCGGCCAGGTTCGGGCGCGGCGATGCGGGGGCGGATGGGCCGGTTCTCGACTCGGGCATGAGTCACCTCCTGTCCGCACAGTCTAAGCGCGAATTGTCACTCTGGCACAACGTGCCACTCAGGCGTACTGTGTCAAACAGACGAGAAAATCGCAGTTGAGGAGAGTTTCGCAATGGAGCGTTTCGCAGACCGCCGGGTTCTGATCACCGGCGGCGGATCCGGGATCGGCCGCGCCACCGTGCATCGCATCCTGTCCGAGGGCGGCACCGTGGTGGCCGCCGACGTCAACGAGGCGGGACTGGCCGAAACCGCGAAGCAGGCCGCCGAGAAGGGCAGCGCCGATCGGCTGACCACCGTCACGATCGACATCTCCGACGAGTCCTCGGTGCAGGCCGGGGTCGCCAGGGCCGTGGAGACCCTGGGCGGGCTGGACGCGCTGGTCAACGCGGCCGGCATTCTCCGCTCGGCGCACACCCACGAGATGCCGCTGGGGGACTGGAACCGCATCATCACCACCAACCTCACCGGCACCTTCCTGATGATCCGGGAATCGCTGCCTGCGCTGCTGGACAGCGGCCGCGGCGTCATCGTGAACTTCGCCTCCACGTCCACCTACTTCGCGCACCCGTATATGGCTGCCTATGCCGCGTCGAAGGGCGGCATCATGTCGATGACCCATGCGCTGGCCTCGGAGTACTCCAAGCAGAACCTGCGCGCGGTGGCCGTGGCGCCCGGCTCGATCTCGAGCGATATGACCGACGGCCGCGGCCCGGGCCTGCCCGAGGACGCCGACTTCTCGCTGTTCACCAAGCTCATGCCGATGCTCGGCCAGGGTTTCGCCTCGCCCGACACGGTCGCCGGCGTGGTGGCCATGCTCGCTTCCGACGACGGCGCCTTCATCACCGGCACCGAGGTGCGCATCGACGGCGGCACCCACGCCTGATGTGGCGAATCGGTCCGGGCCGTCCCGGTCATCGGGAAAGCCCGGACCGAAACAGAAACGTGTTCTATTGTGCTGGCGGGGCCGAAACCAGGAGGTGACCGCGATGGATCTGGTTGCGTTGGAAGAGATTCGTGCGTTGAAATACCGCTATCTGCGGACGCTGGATCTGCGGGAGTGGGACGAGTTCGCCGATACCCTCGCCGCGGACGCGGTGGCCGATTACGGCTCGCCGTCGGGCGGTAAGCCGCTGCAGTTCGAGGGCCGCGACGCCATCGTCGGCTATCTCAGCGGCGCGATGACCGGCACCATGATCACCTCGCATGTGTGCAGTCATCCCGAGATCGCGGTGGACGGCGATTCCGCCTCCGGCAGTTGGTGTCTCGAGGATACGGTCATCGTTCCCGAGCACGGGATCATGATTCGCGGCGCCGCGTACTACCGCGACACCTATCGCCGTGAATCCGACGGCCGCTGGCGCATCACGAAGACCGGCTATCAACGCAACTACGAGGCGATGATGCCGCTGTCCTCGATCCAGGGATTCACCATCACCGCCAGCCGCTGGGACCCCAGCGTCACGCACTGATCCGGTCGGCCGCTCAGGGCCGGGCGGTGCGCCGGATCGCGGTGGGAGTGCTGTCCCACCAGCGGCGCGCGCAGCGGGTCAGGGTGGCCTGTTCCGCGAGGCCGAGCAGTGAGGCGATCTGGCTCATCGGCAGATCCGTTGTGGTCAGATAGCGTCGGGCCTCACCGCGGCGCACATCGTCGACGATGGCGGCGAAGGTCGTGTGCTCGGCCGCCAGGCGCCGCTGCAGGGTGCGCGGATGGATCGTCAAAAGCCTTGCCACCGAATCGATCTGCGGTGCGGTCGTGCCCAGCAGCTGCTGTACGGCGGCCCGCACCCCCGGCACCGTGGAGGCGCCGGTGTCACCGGCTTGTTCGGCCAGGAATGCCACCGCCAGCCGGCGCAGATTCGCATCGCCGCCCGCGATCGCCCGGCTCGTGAGGTTGCTCGGCAGCCGCAGCATGGCCGCCGGTCGCTCGAAGCGCACCGGGACGCCGAAGAAATTCTCGTAGGCCGCGCGCGGACCCGGCGGGCGGTACGGCAGCTCCACTGAGCGCAGGCCGTACGGGCCGTCCACCAGCCGGATCAGCGTGCGATGCAGAAATCCCAGGCCGAGATCGGTGCCCTGGACGGGTTGGGGGAACCCCGGTTCGACGCCGTAGCGCAGGGCCGTCACACCACGGTCGCCGTAGGGATCCGGTTCGATGGTCAGGCTCAGCGAGCGCGCGTGCACGAACAGGTAGCGCGAGGTGCACTCCAGCGCATCGGCCAGGGTCGGCGAGCTGCGGATGGCCAGCGCGAGTGGTCCCAGCATGCCGAGGTCCTGCCGGGCGGCGATCCGAAGGCCCAGATCGGGACACCGCAGCCGGTCGGCGGCGATCTCCAGCACCAGCGCCATCGCCTCGTCCGACACCAGCAGATCGTCCGCGTCCAGGGCGGCGATCGGGTAACCGGCCGCGGCCGCGTATTCCTCCGCATTTCCCCCGAGTTCGGCCACGGTCGCGCGAAAACCGCGCAAACCGGCCGAGCGGATCACCGACATGTCGTCCAGAATCAAATACTTGTCGCGCAAAGTCAAGAATGCCGCGGGCGGAACCAGGAGACTGGAACCATGACCGCAGCTGGTGAATATGTCGACGTCGTCATCGTGGGCGCTGGTCTGTCCGGAATCGGCGCCGGTTACCGCGTGCAGACCGAATTGCCCGGAAAGTCCTATGCGATTCTCGAGGCGCGCGAGTCGCTGGGCGGCACCTGGGACCTGTTCCGGTACCCCGGCATCCGCTCGGATTCGGATATGTTCACCCTCGGCTACCCGTTCGAGCCCTGGCGCGATGCCAAATCGATCGCCGACGGTCCCTCGATTCTGCGCTACATCACCGAGACGGCGCGCCGCTACGGGATCGACAAGCATATTCGCTACGGCACCAAAGTCGTTGCGGCACAATGGTCCAGCGCCGAGTCGCGATGGACGCTGACCCTGCGGCAGGGCGATGCGGAGCGCACGCTGAGCTGCCGCTTCCTCTACTCGTGCGCCGGCTACTACGACTACGACGAGGGCCACGCGCCCGAATTCCCGGGCGTGGAGACCTTTTCCGGCACCATGGTGCATCCGCAGTTCTGGCCGGAGGATCTCGACTACGCCGGCAAGAAGGTCGTGGTCGTCGGCAGCGGCGCCACCGCCGTGACGCTGGTTCCGGCGATGGCCGAGCAGGCCGAACTGGTGACCATGCTGCAGCGTTCACCGACCTGGATCTCCGCGGTGCCCGGCCGGGACAAGCAGGCCGACAAGATTCGGGAACTGCTGCCGGCGGGCTTGGCGCACCGTGTGATCCGCACGAAGAACATCCTGTTCAACGTCGGTTTCTATCAGTACTGCCGACGTCGTCCGCAGGCGGCGCGCAAGCTGCTCACCGCGCTGACCACTCGCATTCTCAAGGACGAGAAGCTGGTCGCCGAACACTTCACCCCGGAGTACAACCCGTGGGATCAGCGGCTGTGCGCGGTGCCGGACGCCGACTTCTTCAAGGCGATGCGCAAGGGTAAGGCCGAGGTGGTCACCGATCACATCGACACCTTCGTGCCCGAGGGCATCCGGCTGACATCGGGCCGGGTGCTCCCCGCCGACATCGTCATCTCGGCGACCGGCCTGAAGTTGCTGGCCTTCGGCGGTATCACGCTGGAGGTCGACGGCGAGCCGGTGAACCTGTCCGACCGGTTCGTCTGGCAGGGAACGATGCTCACCGGCGTCCCCAACTTCGCGGTCTGCATCGGCTACACGAATGCGTCCTGGACGCTGCGCGCCGACCTGACCTCACGGCTGGTCTGCAAGGTGATCGCCCATATGGACCGGCGTGGATACGACGCGGTGGTACCGCAACCGCAGGGCGAGCTCACCGAACATCCGCTGCTCGACCTCGCCTCCGGCTATATCCAGCGGTCCATCGGCGACTTCCCGCGGCAGGGCGATCGGCATCCGTGGAAGGTGCGGCAGAACTACCTGCTGGATTCGGCCACGACCATGCGCACGAATCTGGACAAGACGCTGCAGCCGGTCCGGCGCACGGCGGCGCTGTCGAACGCCTGAGTGCAGCGCCGGTCCCGGTCAGCTCGCCCAGGGGCCGACGCCGCCGATCTTGTCGATCCGTACGCGGGTCAGCAGTCCCGGCGGTGCGTCGGCAGGAGGGAAGTTCAGACCCGGTGCGGCGAGCACGGCGGCCAGTTCCTTCAGCAGTTCGGGCGCCCCGCCCTCGACGATGCGCGCGGTGCCGGTGACCGACAGATACGGCCGCATGAACTCGCTGGGCTGATCCGAGACGATGGTCAGCGCCACTCGCGGATCGCGGCGCACGTTGCGCACCTTCAGATATTCGCCGAGATGTGCGCTGACCAGCTCGTCGCCCTCGGGAGTGGACTGCAACGCCACCCAGACGACGGAAATCTGCGGGCTGCCGTCGGCATTCAGGGTGACCAGGGTCGCGTTGGCGCCGGCGCCGACGAATTCGCGCGCGGAATCGGGAAGTCGCATATCCGGTCCGACGCCTGCGCGAATCGTTTCATTCCCGCGGTGCGCGCACCCGCCGCGCGGCTCGGACGCGATGTCTGATTTCCGCCGGTATTCGATCCGGGGCTCCGGCAGATTGGGGAGCGTACGGATCGAATACCGAAAGGATCAGCAATGACGGTCTACACGACGACGGCGAGTCCGCTCGGTGAGCTCATGCTCGTCGGCGAGGTGCGCCCGGGTGGTGTCGCCCTCACCGCCCTGTCCATCGCGGGCGGGAAAGGCGCTGTAGTGCAACCTGATTGGACCGAGGATCGCGCGCCGTTCGAATCGGTCGTGTGTCAGCTAGACAGCTACTTCGCCGGGCAGCGCACCCGCTTCGAACTCGACTATGCGGTCGAGGGCAGCGAATTCCGGCGTCGGGTGTGGCAGGCGCTCGACGACATCCCGTACGGCCGCACGGTGACCTACGGTGACATCGCCGCCCGGGTCGGTGCGCCGCGGGCTGCGGTGCGGGCGGTCGGGGCCGCGATCGGTGCCAACCCGGTTCTGATCGTGCGACCGTGCCACCGGGTGATCGGCGCGAACGGCCGCCTGACCGGCTACGCGGGCGGGCTCGAGCGCAAGCGGCAACTGCTGGAGCTCGAACATGCCGCGTGAGAACGGTCCGGCAGCGACCGGACCGGGGCTTACCGCGACGTCGTTCGGCGCTCGGGTGGATGCGCAGGACTGGACGCGGATGGCGGAGGACCTCGACGAGCACGGGTACGCGCTCAGCGGCAGCCTGCTGAGCGCGGACGAATGCCGCTCGCTCGCGGCCCTGTACGGCGAGGCCCACCGCTTCCGCTCCACCATCGAGATGTCGCGCCACCGTTTCGGGTCCGGCGAATATCGCTACTTCACCCACGATCTGCCTCCGGTGGTCTCCGAGTTGCGCGCCGCGCTGTATCCGAAATTGCTGCCCATCGCGCGGATGTGGGCGCAACGACTGGGCCGCCCCGGTTCGTGGCCGGACGAGTTGGACGACTGGATCGCCCAGTGCCACCGGGCCGGGCAGAACCGCTCGGCGCAGATTCTGCTGCGCTACGGCCCGGGCGATTGGAACGCACTGCATCGAGACCTCTTCGGCGACATGATCTTTCCACTGCAGGTGGTGGTCGGACTGGATGCCGCCGGCGCGGACTACACCGGCGGCGAATTCCTGATGGTCGAACAGCGCCCGCGCGCCCAATCCCGCGGCGCGGCAGTCACTCTGCCGCAGGGGCACGCGCTGGTCTTCACCACCCGGGAGCGCCCGGTACGGTCCACCCGCGGCTGGTCGGCCGCGCCCATGCGCCACGGCGTGAGCGTGGTGCGCAGCGGGCACCGCCATACCCTCGGCCTCGTATTCCACGATGCGTGAGGGCGGCGTCGACAGGGGTGTCGATGGATGACGGGGACCGTGCTCCGGCGCGGTATTACGTGCTGCTCGGCTCCGACGCCGTGCCGTACCGCAGCCCGACCGCGGGCACGGTCGGCGGGCATCGGCGTCAGCGCATCTACGGGCGGCTGGACTGCCCGGCGGCACTGCGCGCCCTGCGCCGCGGCAACTACGCCGCATACCGCGTGTTCTTCGCCGACGAGGCCACCGCTGTCGCCGCCGGATACCGGCCGTGCGCGCGGTGTCTGCCGGAGGCGTATCGGCGCTGGAAATCCGCGCGCTCAGATGCTGCGCTGCCGCCGCCGGATCGGCGGCCGGGGCGGACCGATGTGCCGGTGCACCAATTGCAGGGCGGCCAGCAGGATCAGCGAGAATCCGGTGGACAGGTAGTCCTCGGTCAGCACGCCGAGCACGGCCAGGCCGCCGAAGACCGGTAGTTCCAGCCAGGAGCACCAGGCCAGTAGTCGTAGCCGGGAGGCGTGGGAATCGAGCCAGGCCAGTCCGTCGTCGACGATGTCGGCGGCCGTGTCGAACTCGACCAAACCGTCGCCCACCTGCACGAACCGATGTACCGCCTGCTCGCGACTGATCCGCCCCAGCCACACCTCGTCGATGAGCCGCTTACCTTCGACCGCAACTTCCGTGACGACCGCGTCCATTCTGCGCCAGTCCCTTTCCAGTTGGTCTCGCAAAGTGTAAGCGCCGAGAGCCGCAATCACCCCGCAATCCGGCCCTCTCATGGCTGGGTGGTGCACACCACCCGGCCGGGGCCGCCCCCGGTCCCCGGGCGATCGACGCGAATCGGACAGCGCCGCAACCCGTGCGGGTCCCGCCGGGCGACATCGCCGAAAGTCTTGGCGACGAACGCAATTCGATATCCGGCGCAATAATCGGCGGAGTGTTCCGGCTTTTCGAAATAAGGTATGGGATACCTTCCTGTGCAATGGTTTACCTAAATTCGGGCAGCCTTTCTTTGCTGGCGAGGAAAAGGCGGCCGGGTTATTTTTGTCTGGTGCAAGCGGATACGGCGGTAATGGAGAGTGTGGTCCGGCCGGAAACTCACGGACCGGGTTTGTCGGTACGACTGAATTGGCTGCGGGCCGGGGTGCTGGGTGCCAACGACGGAATCGTCTCCGTCGCAGGGATTGTCGTGGGTGTGGCGGCCGCCACTACGTCGACGTCGGCGATCGTCACCGCGGGCGTCGCGGGACTCGCGGCGGGCGCGGTGTCGATGGCATTGGGCGAGTATGTGTCGGTGAGCACACAGCGCGACAGTGAGCGCGCGGTGCTGGACGTGGAACGGCGGGAACTCGCCGAGGACCCGGCGGGTGAACTCGCCGAGCTGGCCGCCATCTACGAGGGCAAGGGCCTGACGCCGGCCACCGCGTGGAAGGTCGCCGAGGAGTTGACGGCCAAGGACGCGTTCGCCGCCCATGCCGAGGCCGAATTGGGCATCGATCCGAGCGAACTGACCAACCCGTGGCATGCCGCGCTGTCGTCGGCCTCGGCGTTCACCATCGGGGCGCTGCTGCCGCTGCTGGCCATGCTGGTACCGGCGGCGATCCGGGTTCCGGTCACCGCGACGGCGGTTCTGGTGGCACTGGCCGCGACCGGCGCCATCGGCGCCCGTCTGGGGCAGGCGCCGGTGGGGCGCGCGACGATTCGCGTGCTGGCGGGCGGTGCGCTGGCGATGGCGACGACCTATGTAGTCGGCCACCTGGTCGGTATCGCGGTCTAGCGGGCGGTCGGGGCGGCAGGCGAAATCAGCGGTTCCGGAACCGGTTTCCCACGCGCAGCCGGTCCATGACCGCGCGCATCTTGGCTTGCCGGTGCGGATCGCCGATCCGGAATTCGACGTGCACGACGGGATGGGATGCGTCGATCAGCGCCACGGTTTCGCGGTCCGTGGAGTGAGCAGCGCGGGGTGAAGCGGTCATAACTCCCAGTGTGCACCCGCGGCTATTTTCTGGCAATGTGTTCTGCCGCTCTGTCGCTTTCGAAACCCAATCGAAATGCTCGGGGATGCAGTCGCTTACACCGCCGCGCTGCCGCCGCTCACGACCGGGAGCCCACCGGCTCCCGTTTGCGGGCCTCCCGGGCCAGCGCCCGGTCCCGCTGTTCTTCGAAACGCGCACAATCGTTTCGCAGTTTCTCCAGGAATTCCCCGAGGGTATTGCGCGCCCGGTCGCCGCGCGCGGTGAAGTCGTTGCGATCGAACACATTCCACTTGCGCAACACCGGCATCACCACTTCCTCCAGATGCTGGCGCAGATCGTAGATTCCGTGTTTTGCCATCAGCACGCCGTTGCGCCGCCAATCCGGCATTCCGGCACCCGGCATCCGGAAATTGCACACGATATCGGAAATCGCCTCCAGCGCCTGGTCGGGCGCCAGATCCAAAGCCGCCGCGCACATATTGCGGTAGAAGATCATGTGCAGGTTCTCGTCCGCGGAGATGCGCGCCAGCATGCGGTCGGCGACCGGATCGTCACAGACCTTCCCGGTGTTGCGATGTGAGACGCGGGTGGCCAGTTCCTGGAAGGTCACATAGGCGACCGAGTGCAGGAATCCGGTGTCGGCCCGCTCCACCACGCTGGCCTTGTCGCTTTCGCGCACGAGTTTCATCGCGTCGTAACCGTTGGTCATGTGGACCATCCGGGCCCGTTCCAGGGCCACGGGGTCGACCGCGCGGGTCACGACCAGATAGTCGCGAATCACGATGCCGTGCCGGTTCTCCTCGGCCGTCCAGCGTCCCACCCAGGTTCCCCAGGCGCCGTCGGTGGAGAAGTTCTCGGCGATCTCGCGATGGTAGGACGGCAGATTGTCCTCGGTGAGAAGATTCGTGACCATCGCGGCGCGGGCGACCTCGCTCAGCCGTGACTGGGCGGGGTCCCAATCGGTTCCGCTGAGGGCCGCGAAATTGCGTCCCGCATCCCACGGGACGTAGTCGTGCGGATGCCACGTCTTCGCCATCGACAGATGCCGATGCACGTTGCTCTCCGCCACGGGCTCGAGTTCCAGTAGCAGCTCGAGTTGGGTGAGATTCCTGACCACGGTGTTGCCCTTCCTCGTTGTGGATCGCCGTGCGACGCTGCGGGAGGAAACCGGTACAGTGCAGTCACGACCGGGTTGCCGGGTGGCACTCAGGGCTGTGCCGGTCGTGTTTCGTCTCGCTAATGTAGCCGCTCCATCGCCACCGTTGTCGCTCCAGCTTGTATTCGCCGCAGTGTTGCCCCTGTTCCGCAGTGTTGCCTGTCGAAAGTGAGCCGAGAATGACGGTTTCCAGCCGTATGCGCTACCGCGACGTCGTCGTCACCAGCCTGGCCGCGACCACGTCCATCGCCGGTGATGTCGACTCCACGTGGAAGGGACTGTTGAACGGTGAGAGCGGAATCGACGTACTCGACGACGGTTTCATCGACCAGTTCGAACTTCCGGTCCGCATCGGCGGTCACCTCAAGGTCGTTCCGTCCACCGTTCTGAGCCGTGAGGAGACCCGCAGGCTGTCCTACGTCGAGCAGATGGCATTGGTGCTGGGGCGCGAGGTGTGGCGCAACGCCGGTGCGCCCGAGGTCGATCCGGAGCGGCTCGGCGTCTCCATCGGCACCGGGCTCGGTGGTGTGGAGGCGCTCATCGACGTCAAGGACAAGATGGCCAACGGCGGATATCGCCGGGTCAGCCCGCTCGCGGTCCAGATGATCATGCCCAACGGCGCGGCCGCGGTGGTCGGGCTGGAATTGGGCGCCAAAGCCGGTATCGCGACCCCCGTTTCGGCGTGTTCCTCGGGGTCGGAGGCCATCGCCAACGCGTGGAAGATGATCGTGATGGGCGACGCCGACGTGGTCGTGACCGGCGGTGTGGAGGGGTCGATCCAGGCCGTGCCGATCGCCGCGTTCACCATGATGCGGGCGATGAGTACGCGCAACGACGATCCGAAACGCGCCTCGCGTCCCTTCGATACCGATCGTGACGGATTCGTCTTCGGTGAGGCCGGCGCGATGATGGTGCTCGAATCCGAGGAACACGCCCGGGCTCGCGGCGCCACCGTGCATGCCCGGCTGCTCGGCGCCGGCCTTACCTCCGACGGTTTCCACCTGGTGGCGCCGGATCCGGACGGCACGGGCGCGGCGCGGGCCATCACCCGCGCGCTGCAGACCGCCGGATTGTCGAAAACCGATGTGGGACATGTGAACGCGCATGCCACCGCCACCCCGATCGGCGACACCGCGGAGGCCCGTGCCATCGCCGCGGCGGTCGGCAATCACGCCTCGGTCTACGCGCCGAAATCGGCGCTGGGACATTCCATCGGCGCCGTCGGGGCACTGGAATCGGTGCTCACGGTGCTGTCCATTCGCGACTGCGTCGTCCCGCCCACCCTCAACCTGGACAACCAGGATCCGGATGTCGATCTGGACATCGTCAAGGGCCAGGCCCGGGCGGGGCGGATCGACTACGCGGTCAACAATTCCTTCGGATTCGGCGGCCACAACGTGTCGTTGACCTTCGGCCGGTATTGAGTTGCCCGCCGGAGCTCCGCCGAGTGCGGGCTCCGGGCTTTCGTTCCTGCGTGACTGTTCGTGCGTGACGTTCGTGCGTGAAAAGGATGAGGGAATGATCGGCGAGACCTTCGATGACTATCTGGACGAACACGGCAACATCAAGATCCTGGGCGATGCGACCCTGATCGAATTCGTCGACAAGCACAGTGCGGCGAACGGGGACGAGCTGGCCTACCGCTACATCGACTATTCGCGCGAGCGCGACGGTGAGTACCACGAGCTCACCTGGCGTCAGTTCGGTGCGCGGTTGCGGGCGGTGGCGGCCCGGTTGCAGCAGGTGACCCGGCCGCGGGATCGAGTGGCCATTCTGGCGCCGCAGGGCCTGGACTACGTGGTGGCGATGTTCGCGGCGGTGTACGCGGGCAATATCGCTGTACCGCTGTTCGATCCGGACGAACCCGGCCACACCGACCGGCTGCACGCCGTCCTCGGCGACTGCCGGCCGACAGCGATTCTGACCGCGAGTTCCGCGGCGGCCGGGGTACGCGAATTCTTCCGCGGCATGCCGACGGGTCAGCGTCCGCGCATCATCGCCGTCGACGCGATTCCCGACAGCGTCGGCGCGGGCTGGAGCGAACCGGATATCAATATCGACAGCGTCGCGTATCTGCAGTACACCTCCGGTTCCACCCGCACGCCCGCCGGCGTGGAGATCACGCATCGCTCGGTCGGCACGAATCTGCTGCAGATGATCGACGCGCTCGGCATCGACGAAACCGCCCGCGGCGTCACCTGGTTGCCGCTGTTCCACGACATGGGCCTGCTGTGTGTGATTCTGCCGGCGATCGGCGGCAAGTTCATCACCATCATGTCGCCGAGTGCGTTCGTCCGGCGGCCCTATCGCTGGATCAAGGAGTTGGCCGCCGCCTCCGACGGCGCCGCAACCTATGCCGCCGCACCGAATTTCGCGTTCGAGCATGCTGCGACGCGCGGACGACCGAAGGCGGGTGAGCACCTCGATCTGTCGAATGTGATCGGTCTGATCAACGGCAGTGAGCCGGTGTCGGTGTCGTCGATGGCGAAATTCAACGATGCCTTCATGCCCTACGGATTGCCGAAGACGGCGATCAAGCCGTGTTACGGGATGGCCGAGGCCACCCTGTTCGTGTCGGCCACCCGGCGTGAGGACGCCGCGCGGGTCGTCTACGCCGACCGCACCCGCCTCAATGCCGGAGACCTCGTCGAGGTCGCCCCGGATGCGGAAGACGCCGTGGCACAGGTGTCCTGCGGATATGTGGCGCGTTCACAGTGGGCGGTGATCGTCGACGACAACGGCGCCGAACTGCCGGACGGCCGGGTGGGCGAGATCTGGTTGCACGGGGAGAACATGGGCATCGGCTACTGGGGTCGTGCCGAGGAGACCGAGGCGACCTTCCACAACCGGCTCAGCGCCCGGCAGCCCGCCGCCAGCCGTGCCGAAGGCGCTGCGCCACAGGCATATTGGATGCGCACCGGGGACTACGGCGTGTATCACGACGGCGAGTTGTACATCACCGGCCGGGTCAAGGATCTGGTGATCGTCGACGGGCGCAACCACTATCCGCAGGATCTGGAGATGTCGGCACAGGAGTCGTCGGCCGCACTGCGGCCGGGTTTCGTGGCGGCGTTCTCGGTGCGCGGTGACGAGCTGCCCGCCGAACTCGCCGCCTCCGGGGACGGAGGCGAACATCTGGTAATCGTGGCCGAACGGGGAAGTGGCGCAGCGAAACTCGATACGGGGCCGGTGGCGGAGGTGGTGCGGGCGGCGATTTCGGCGCGCCACGGGGTCACCGTGCGCGAACTGCTCCTGGTGCCGGCCGGATCGATTCCGCGCACGTCGAGCGGGAAGATCGCCCGACGTGCCTGTAAGGCCGCATATCTGACGGGAACCCTGCGCGGCGGCCACCGCCAGCAGGCCTTCCCGGACGTCTGCGACGACTAGCCGTGGCGGAGCGGGGGAGGCTGATTAGGTGAGGCAATCCTCGTGTGCCCGTTGAGATGTCCTCTGGGCACCGGATTGTCCGGTACTTGTCCGTCGGCGAGGCCGCGTTGCGGAGTTACCGTGTAGCTACATCAACATGTAGAACCGGATATGGGGCAATGTCATGGAGTTGTCTACCGATTATCTCATTGTGGTGATGGCACATTCGGCGCCCACCCGGCCATTGACAGTGGAGCGTGCGCATCAGGTGATGCAGTTGCACACCGATTGTTCGACCGACGGCTGCGGTATCAAGCAGGCGGCGTTCGACGCGCTGGTAACCGCCGGGCATATCGTGCCCGACAGTTGCCGGCGCCGCGGGTAGCGTGCGTCGGTCGGCGTCGGGGACGCCGACCGGCACACGTGATCCGATCGATCCTCAGAGTCGTTCGATGACGGTGGCGTTGGCGAGACCACCGGCCTCGCACATGGTCATCAGGCCGTAGCGGCCGCCCGACTGTTCGAGGTGGTTGACCAGCGTCGCGAGGATGCGGACGCCCGAGGCGCCGAGCGGATGCCCCAGTGCGATGGCGCCGCCGCGGGGGTTCAGCTTGGCCGGGTCGGCGTTCAGTTCGTGCGCCCACACCAGCGGGACCGGCGCGAAGGCCTCGTTCACCTCGTAGGCGTCGATGTCGTCGATCGACAGACCGCCGCGCGCCAGCACTTTCCGGGTCGCGGGGACGACCGCGGTCAGCATCAGCAGCGGGTCGTCGCCGGTGACGGCGAAGGAATGGAAGCGGGCGCGCGGGCGCAGGCCGAGTGCGGCGGCCTTTTCCTCACTCATGATCAGGGCCGCGGAGGCACCGTCGGTGAGCGGGGAGGAGTTGCCCGGCGTGATGGACCAGTCGATCTCGGGGAAGCGGGCCAGGTACTGGTCGTCGGCGAAGGCGGGACGCAGACCGGCCAGGCCCTCGACCGTGGTGGACGGGCGAATGGTCTCGTCGGCCTGCAGGGTTCCGGCCGCGACGATCTCGCGATCGAACCCGCCCGAAGCGGCGGTCTCGGCGGCCAGCCGGTGCGACCGGGCCGCGAATTCGTCCAGTGCGGCGCGGTCGAACTTCCACCGCGCGGCGATCACCTCTGCCGAAATACCCTGCTGCACAAGCCCTTCGGGGTAGCGATGGGCGATCGGACCGCGATTGGCGTCGGCGCCCTGGCCGTTGGAGAACATCGGCACCCGCGACATCGACTCCACACCGCAGGCGATGGCGATGTCGTAGGCGCCGGCGATCACGCCCTGAGCGGCGAAGTGCGCGGCCTGCTGACTGGAGCCGCACTGGCGGTCGACGGTGGTAGCGGGGACGGCCTCCGGAAATCCGGCCGCGAGCACCGCCGTACGGGCGATGTTGAACGCCTGTTCCCCGCTCTGCGTCACGCAGCCGGCGATCACATCGTCGACCAGCGCCGGATCCAGGTCGTTGCGTGCGACCAGGTCGGACAGCACTCCGGCCAGCAGGGTGGCCGGGTGGACCTGGGACAGGCCGCCACCGGTTTTTCCCTTACCGGACGGGGTCCGGACGACATCGACGACGACTGCCGTGGTCATAGCCACTCCGATCGATCAAAGTTACTCGAGGTTCTGCTATAAGTTAACACCGATTCGCTTCTTTTCCGAGAGTGGGCCCGGTCTGGGGGCGGTCTGCGACCCGGCGGCGGCGCGGCACGCGGGCGTCGTCGGCTGCTGCGCGGTCCCCGGATGTGGCAGACTCGGCACGGCACGATGCGGCCGGTCGACGACCGTATGTGGAAGGTGATGCGGGAGTTGGGATGGCGAGTGCGCTGAGCGCGATCGAACAGCAGGTGGCCGACCACAGACGGGCCGCCGCTCAGGAACGATCGGCCGAGGCCGAACTGCGCCTGGCGACGTCGCTGTGCGAGCTGGCCAAGGCCTGCCTGGACACCAAGACCGAAGGCGCCGACCGCGACCGCGCGCCCGCAGCGCTGGAACCCGCCCAGGAGGCGGTGCTGATCCGGCTGCACTGGCTGACCGCCGGTCATGTGACCGCGCAATTCGCCGGGCAGGTCACCGAGGCGTTGCGATTGTTCGAACAGGCCGCCCGCACCATAGGCCATCGTGAACTGGCCACCGCGACCATCCGCCAGGCCTGCGACGCGTATCACCAAGTGGCGCAGAACTATCCGATGGCGGCCGGGGTGTGCGCCGACGGTCTGTCCAAATGCGGGGTGTGGCTGTGCCGGCTGGATCCCGAGTCGGCGGTGGCGGCCAGTGCCGAGGCGGTGCGCATCCGCGCGGGCCTGTTCGCCGCCAATCCCGATCAGGCGGGCCGCTATCTGGCCAGCCTGAACATGCTGCTGCGCACCCTGATGATCGGCCGCGCGCGCAAACAGGCGCTGGCGATGTATCGCGAACGGTATTCCGCGTGGACCACGCCGGAGATGACCACGCGGTTGCGTGAGACCTCGATCGACGAACTCGAATTCACCAGCAAAACCCATGGCGCCCTGGTGAAATTGGAATGCCCGACGCTCGAACGCGCCGGATATCTCACCCAGCAGCAGATCCTCTACCAAACCGCCGGCGATCTGACCACGATCGAGGAGATCAACTGGAAGCTCGGCCTGGTCGGGCTCAAACCCCTCGCCGCCGGTGCGCTGGCGGACCCGCCGTCCAAGCCCATGGAGATCGCCACCTCCTACGGTGCGTTGAGCGTGCGCTGCGCCGCCGCCGACGCGGTGGCCCGGGTGCGCGCGGCGGTGATCGAGGCCTATGCCGCCGACGGCGCGCATCCGGTGGACAGCAGCGCCTTCGCCGGGGTCGGCGAAACCCATTGGCATATGCCCGATCCCGTCCTCAACGCCGCTCCGAACCTCGGTGACGATGTGGTGCTGCTGCAACGCGCGGGCAGCTGGGTGCATGTGCTGAGCCTGTTCTGGGAACTCGCGCCCACCGGGAAAAACCCACTGGCGCTGCGGCTTTCGCGGCAGTGGCCGGTGCTCGCGGTCAACACCATCGAGAATCTGACCTACGAATTGTGCTGGTACGCCGACGGTGCCGCGCGACAGTTCGCCGCTCTGGGCCGCCCGGCCGGACAGGAGCCGCTGGATACTCCGCTGGCGCCGTTGGACTTCGCGATGCTCGCCGACTACGGCGCCGACTACGCCTCCGAAACCCAGGTCCGGGCGGCGTTCGGCAACTCCGGCATGTTCGCCAAGCTGACCAACCTGCCCGCCAGTGGAATCCGGCAGGCGGGGCAGGCGCGTGCCCTGGCCGATTACGGCGACCAGATCCTGTTCTTCCGTGGTGGCACGCGGCAGGACTGAGCTGCCCCGCGTTCCCTGTCACCGCGGGCGGTTACCGTCGACACCATGACACTCTCGGTCGGATGCGCGCAGTGGACCCACGAGGCGTGGCGCGCGTATCAGCCGGATTCGCGGCGGCGACTGGGCGGTTATGCCCGGTACTGCACCGCGGTGGAGGGCAACACCACCTTCTACGCGACGCCGAGTCCGGCCACCGTGCGGTCGTGGGTCGAGCAGACGCCCGAGGATTTCCGATTCGTGCTCAAGCTGCCGAGGACCATCACCCACGAACGCCGGATGCGCGGTGCGGAAACGGAATTGGCGGAATTCCTGCGCGCGGTGGAACCGCTGGCGCCGCGCATCCACGCGCTCTGGGCGCAATTGCCGGCCTCGTTCGGGCCGGACGATCTCGGCGTGCTCGCCGGACTGCTGCAGCGCCTGCCGCGCCGGTACCGCTGCGCGGTCGAGGTGCGCCACCGCGCGTTCTTCGCCGATCCCGAGGCGGCCGACCGGCTGGAGTACGTGCTGGAACGGGTTGGTGCCGAATGGATTCCGTTCGACACCACCACCCTGTTCGCCGCACCGCCGCGCAGCCCGGCCGAGTACGAGGCGAGCGCGAAGAAGCCGCGGCTGCCGCGCCGCTTGCGCGCACTGACCGACTATCCGATCGTGCGGTATCACGGCAACGACGATGTCGAGGCGACCGTCGCCGGCTGGCGGCCGTGGCGCGACCTCGTCGTCGAGTGGTTGCGGGAAGGGCGGTCGCCGACGGTATTCGTCCACACTCCCGACAATGCGGATTCGCTACTGCTGGCCCGGCGGTTCTACGATGACGTGCGGTCCGCCGGCGCGGAACTGCCGGCCCTCGTGGATCCGGCGCCGATCGAGCCGATGACCCTGTTCTGAACGAAATGAACCACCGCCGTACGCCGTCTGTATAGTTGGCGTCGGCAACTACTTGTACGCGCTGAGCAAGTCTGCAGATCTGGGAAAAGGGGACACCCGATGACCGCTGCCGGCCTTGACCGCACCGTCACTGCCACAGCGCTCGACGACGCCGATCGACTAGGCGCCCAATTGATCCGGTTCGTACGCGCGGTGAATCGCGCCAAGACGCAGCTGTCCAAGACCGGCCCGGACGGACTGGAGAAGCTCGCCTACGCCATGCTCTTCTGTCTGGTTCACGACGGACCGCAGCGGACGGGCAAGCTGGCCGAGCAATTGCACGCCGAGATCTCCACCATCAGCCGGCAGACCAGATCTCTCGTGGCACACGGCCTGGTCGAGCGTCGCGCCGATCCGATCGACGGCCGGGCATGCGTACTGGCCGCGACCGACGAGGGTGTCCGGGTGTTCGCCGAGAATCGGCGCTTGCGCAACCTTTGGATCGCCGAGGTGATGGCCGATTGGCCAGACGCGGACAAGTCCACGCTGATCGTATTGCTCGATCGGCTCAACTGCGGTATCGAATCAACCCCGCCATCGACGGCCGAACCGAAACAGGGCTTGGAAATATGACCACTTCGACCACCCGGGAGCCGGCGGCGCAGCCGGCCCCGGGCGCCGCGCCGGGCACACTCTCGCATCGGCAGGTTCTGACTATTTTGTCCGGTTTGTTGCTGGGGATGTTCTTGGCGGCGCTGGATCAGAATATTGTGAGTGTGGCGATTGTCCGGATCGCGAATAGTTTGCATGGTTTCGATCAGCAGGCGTGGGCGACGACGGCGTATTTGATCACGGCGACGATTTCGACGCCGTTGTACGGCAAGTTGGCCGATATTTATGGTCGTAAGCCGTTTTATTTGCTGGCGATCGGTATTTTCGTGGTGGGGTCGGCGGCGTGTACGTTCGCGACGTCGATGTACGAGTTGGCGGCGTTCCGGGCGTTTCAGGGTTTGGGCGCCGGTGGCCTGATGTCGCTGGCGTTCACCATCATCGGCGATATCGTGCCCGCTCGCGAACGCGTGCGGTATCAGGGCTACTTCATGATGGTGTTCGGCACCGCGACGGTCGCCGGCCCGGTGCTCGGCGGCTTCTTCTCCGATTACGACACGTTGTGGGGGATCGACGGCTGGCGCTGGGTGTTCCTGGTGAATGTGCCGATCGGCGTGCTCGCGCTGGCCGTGGTCGCGAAGGTGCTCAACGTGCCGCACGAGCGGCAGCGGCATCGCGTGGACTGGTTCGGCGCGATCGCGCTGGCGATTTGTGTGGTGCCGTTGCTGATCGTCGCCGAACAGGGCCGCGGCTGGGGCTGGGAATCGCCGCGGGCGCTGCTCTGCTACGGGATCGGCGCCGCCGGCCTGGTGTTGTTCCTCCTCGTGGAATTCCTGATGAAGGACGCCGCGCTGATTCCGTTGCGGCTGTTCCGGAATTCGACGTTCTCCATCACCATTCTGGGCGGTTTCATCGTCGGTATCGCGATGTTCGGCGCGATCAGTGTGGTGCCGCTGTATCTGCAAGTGGTGCGTGGCTATTCGCCCACCAAGGCGGGATTGCTGATGCTGCCGCTGGTGCTGGGCATCATGATCGGCTCGCTGATCGCCGGGCAGATCACCAAGCTCACCGGCCGGTACAAGATCCTGCCCGTGCTGGGTACTTTCGTCATCGCGTGCGGGGCGGCGCTGTACGCGCAGGTGCATTACGACAGCCCGCTCTGGCAACCGCTGGTGTACAGCGCGGTCATCGGCTTCGGACTCGGTGGCTGTATGCAGACGTTGATCATCGCGGCGCAGAATGCCGGTCCGCGGTCGGATATGGGTGTGTCCACGGCGTCGGCGACATTCTTCCGGCAGATGGGCGGCACGCTGGGCGTCGCGGTCTTCCTGACGATTCTGTTCAATCTGTTGCCGCACAAGATCATCGACGCCTTCGGTGGTGTGCTGCCACCCGGATTCGGCGCCGGGAAACTCGACCAGTTGCAGGCCAACACCAGCGGCATCGCGGCGCTGCCGGCGCAGGTGCGCGATCCGATTCTCATCGGCTTCACCGAATCCCTGCACGGCGTCTTCTACGCCGCTGCCGGGGTGGCGTTGCTGGCCTGTGTGGTGCTGCTGTTCATGAAAGAGATTCCGCTGCAGGACAGTCCGACGCCACCGGCGCAGCCGCAGCGCGCGGAGTCGGCACCGGACGAGCCGGCCGTGCTCGACCTCGACACCGCGCCCGCCGGCGACGCCGAGACGGCCGGGTCGGAGCCGGAAGCCTGGGAGCGAGAGCCGTTGTGGGAGGACGACGAGGGAGCCGCCCGGCCGGAGCCGGCACCCGCCGGAACGGGGGCGCACGCCGCGTTCCCGGAGAGCGCCGGCGACGCGCCCCTGTCCGGACGCATTCACCGCGAAGACGGGCAACCGGTATCCGGCGCGGCGCTGACCCTGATCGACCAACGGGGACATCAGGTTTCCCGAGCCACGACCGACGGCGCGGGCGCCTACCGCCTGAGCGCGCCGGACCAGGGGAACCATGTGCTGATCGTTTCCGCCGAGGGGCATCAGCCCGCCGCGGTGAACGTCGCGATCGGTGCCGAGCCGCAGACGGCCGACCTCACCCTGCTGGGCGCCGGGAAGCTGTCCGGCATCGTCACCGAGGGGCCGGGCCGGCCCCTCGCGGACGTGACCGTCACGCTGACCGATCGGCGGGGGGAGGTCGTCGGTGCGGCGGTGACCGGACCCGACGGCGCCTACGCCTGTCACGGCATCGTCGCCGGCACCTACACCCTGGTCGCGGTCGCCGGACATCGCAGGCCCGATGCCACGACGTTGACCGTGCCCGCGACCGGCATGCTGCGCTACGACATCGAACTCGCGCCGACGGCGGTGCTGTCGGGCCGGGTGCGCTCCGAGTGCGGCCCGGTCGCCCATGCCCACGTCGCGGTGCTGGACTCGGGCGGCACGGTGGTGGCCGTCGCGCTGACGGACGGCGACGGTCGCTACCGGATCGACGATCTTCCCGCCGGGGACTACACGGTGGTGGGTCGCGGCTATCCGCCCGCCAGTGCGCGCGTCGCGGTCGACGGCGAGCGGATCGCCCACGACCTGCGGCTCTGCTACGACGGCGCCGCCGACAGATCGTGATCGGTATGCCGCGGCCGGTGCGGCGAGACCGGGGTGCGGTGGGCGTGCGGTAGGTGTGGGTGGCCTCGGACCGGGCCGTATTCCGTGGTGCTCGCCTCCCTGTCGCCCGGCCCGATATCCCCGGGCTCGATATCGCCCGGTCCGATTTCGCCGGATCGCAGGGCGGTGCGCTCGAGGACCCGGGCGCACAGCCGGATCACCGCCTCGTCCAGGGTGATGCCGAGTTCGGCGGCGTGCAGGGTGGCCATCTCGACGGCCCCGAGATCGTCCACGAAAGCTGGATCGGACAGGATCTCGTCGACGATCATGCCGCTCAGCGCCTGCTCCTGGGTCAGAAGCTCGCCGGGCAGCCAGCTCAGCAGCCACTGCCCGGGAAGTGAGGGCAGACGCTGGGCAGATTCCGGGGTGACATCGCTGGTCATCAACCAGTCGGTGATATGAAGCGTCATGGCATTCCCCTTCCACCAAGCCGGCCGCTGCGGCGGTCGTTGCCGCTCCGATAAACGGAGAGCCGGTGGCTATAGCTAAATGCTAAGGACGGCTTTCCGGGGCTGTCAACTAAGCATCTGTGCTTATCTGAGATATCTTCGGGACCTCAATGCCCATCTTGAATCAGATATGCCCAGCGAATATCCGCATTGATTACCAGTGGTGGGTACGAAGGGGTGAAAGTTGGCTTCGCGGAAGGAGTTCGGGCGCCTTGTGGCAGAATCCGCAGCGGGCCCAGCGCATTCGAGTTATCGACGAGCGGTGTTCGAGGTGCGTTCATCGGAGTAATGAAAAATTGATGTTTAGCTGATGATGCAATGGGCCACATGTGATTAGAATTCCGCATCGTGACACAATCTGACCCAGACGGTGGCGAACGGATCGGCGAACTGGTGCGCCGGCTCCGTATCGAGTCCGGTCTCACCCAGGCCGCGCTGGCCAAACAGGCGGACTGTTCACGCAGCCTCGTACAGCAGATCGAGAACGGCACCCGGGTGCCGCCGCTGCCGCTGCGGGAACGTTTGAGTTCGGCGCTGGGGCAGGAACTTCCGATGGACGGCGTCGCCGGCTCGTCCGAACCCGGCGGGCATTACGACCTGCGGATGCGTTTCAACGTGCTCCTCGGCAAGGATCCCGCGGTGGTGGATCGGGTGCTGACGATCGCCCAGACCGTGCTCGACGCCCGGGGTGCGCGCGAGGAGGTGGAGCCACTGCGCCTCATCGCCGCCCGCCAGCTCGAACGCGCGGAAGAGCTGCTGGCGCAGATACCTTCGCGCAGTGCGACGGTGTGGGAGTGGAATACGGTCAACGACTGGCTGACCATTCTGGAGCAGGCCGAGCAGTCCGTTCGCGCGATACACACCGCCGACCTGGGCACCATCGGTGGTGACGTCGGCGACGACTACCACGCCGCGATCGTGCGCCTCGCCGATTCGGTGCACGAGCCGCGAGTCACGGTGCGGCGCATGTACGTTCTGGATCGCATCGAGGATGTGTGGCCCTACGACGACAAGTTGTGGTGGCAGGCGCGCTCCGGTGTCGAGAGTGTGCTGGTCAAGCGTGAGCACGCGCGCAACGCGCAGAGCATGCTCGTCGTCGACGACCGATACGTCTGCGTAGGGGAATACGACTATTCGCGGCAGACCCGGGTCGCGACGCGTTTCTCGGTGCTCAAACATGATGTGGCCTTCGCGGTCCGGCGCTTCGAGAAGCTCTACGACCTGCGGCGCATCGGTTCGGCGATCGTGGTCAACGATCTGCTGGCCGATCCGCGACTGGCCCGATTCGAGCGTCTGGGTGACGGCGAGGGACGGGAGTTGTTCCGCGAGAAGCTCGTTCGAGCGTGGGACGAAATCCCGACGCCGGGCCAAGCGCCGCTGGAAACAGGGCGGCTGTGACGACCGGCCCCCGGCATGCCGAGCGCGCCGCCGCCGCGCTGATTCTGCGTTCGGAGGAGCGCAAGAAGGAACTGCGCCGGCAGCTGCCGGAGAGCGTGCCGTTTCTCGGCCGATCCGGTCGCCGGTACCACGGTGTGCTGGACGCGTATCACGGCGAGACCGGATTCGAGATCGATCCGGCGGCGGCCCGCGCCCTGCGGCGGGCGTGGAACGATCTGGCGCCCCATCGGATCCGGCGCCGCGGCCTGCCGGACTACGACAAGCGGCAACCGCTGGAGTTGCGAGAGTCGGCCGCCGCCCACCTGTTCGACCGGCTGCACCGCCCCGCCGACGGAGTGGCCGGCGTCCGGGTCCGTCCCGAAGAGGTTGTCGTCTGCCCGTATTCGAGCATGCTGATGCTCGAGGAGGTGATCGCCACGGTCGTGCGGCCCGGCGGCGTGATCGTCTGTCCCGAGGGCTTCTACAAGAACTTCGCCACCCACATCGCGAAATTCGATGTGCGAGTGGTGGTTCCGGAGGCGACGCCGGACGACTCGTTCCGCATCGATCCGATGGCACTGGCCTGCGAACTGGAACGGCACGGTGACGCCGTCTGTGCGGTGCTGCTCACGCTGCCGGGCAATCCCGTCGTCACGCGGTACTCCTCGGACGAATTGCGCGAACTGGCGGCGGTTCTGGTCGCCGCCGATGTTCCGGTGGTCTGCGATATGGCCTTCGACCGGATCGTCGGCGGGCACATTCCGCTCGCCGCGCTGGAGGTGCCGACCGCGCAGGGCCCGGTCCGGCTGTACGACCGGATGGTGACCGTCACCGGTAATTCCAAGGGCTACAACGCCTTCGGTCCGTGCAAGCTCGGCGCGGCCTGCTCCGGGGACTCGCGGTGGCTGGAGCGTATCCGGGCGCGACTCACGATCGCTTTTCAGCGTGAGAGTACGCATCTGGTGCGCGCGGTGCTGGACCATACGCCTGACGCGTATTTCGAGCACAACCGCAAGCTGGTGCGCGAACAGTTCGACACCGCCTTGGAGCGGATCGCGGCGATCAATGCCGAATTCGGATCGAACACACTGCGGCCGTTGGGTTCCGGGGCCAGCATGTTCCTGTCCGTGGTCGCCGAATCCGCCCTTCTGGACGCGGCCGGGGTGGGAGACAGCGCCGCATTGGAGGATCTGCTGCTGGCCGGCGCGGGAATCGACAGCGTCGCGCTGGGCCGCACCGGATCACCGCGGCGGGGTGTGCGGCTCAACGTCCTCGCGCCCCGGCACGGCCCCGGCACCGAGTCCCGGGAGTTGATCGACGAACTGTTCGACCGGCTCGGCGGGCTCGTCGCCGACCTGGCCGGTGGTGCCACCTACCGCGACATCCTGCGTCGGCGCGGTATCGCGGAGCCGCCGGCGTGATCGTCGGCGTGCTGCGCGAAACCGCCGCCCGGGAACGGCGGGTGGCGCTGACACCGGACGGTGTGCGATGCCTGACCGCGGCGGGGATGCGAGTTGTCGTGGAGGCGAATGCCGGGCGGGCGGCGGGCTTCGGCGACGCGGCCTACCGGTCCGCGGGGGCTGCCGTCGCGGTGGATCCCGGCACCGTGGTCGCGGCCTGCGATGTGCTGGCGTGGGTGAAGCCGGCGACCCACGACCTGCGCACGATGTCGCGGCGGCCGCACCTCACGCTGATCGGCTTCCAGGACCCGCTGCGGCGAGCCCCGCAGATCGCCGAACTGCGCGAATTGGGCGTGGAATCGATTGCGTTCGAACTCTTTTCGCACGAGTCCGGTGATTTGGACGCGCTCTCGGCGATGAGCCGGATCGCCGGCAGCGTGGCCTATCTCGCGGGCCGGCGGCTGGTGCCGCGCACCGTGCGCCGGCCGATCCGCTCACTGATCCTGGGGTGCGGCCAGGCGGGACTGTCCGCCGTCGCGGCGGCAGCCGCCTGCGGGGCCGAACCGCCGGTGGTGCTGGGGCGCCGGCCCGAACTGCGGCGGGCACTGGATGCGCAGGGCCCCAATGTTTTTCACTGGTCCGAAGAGGTCGACGCCGCCTGGGTCCTGGAGCGGATCCGCGCGGACAAACCGGATCTGGTCTTCTGCGCCGCGGTACGCCGTGGACAACGGGCGCCGCTGCTGGTCGACCGGACCGCACTCGACGCGCTCGGGGACGGTGCGGTCGTGGTCGACCTGACCGCCAAGGCCGGTGGCAACTGCGCGGCGACCGTCACCGACGCGACCGTGGTGCTGGGCAACGGCGTCGTGGTGACCCACCGCTCGAACTATCCGGCGCGCCGACCGGCTCCGGCCAGCCGGGCCTACAGCGCGGCGGTAACCGCGTCGATACTGCGACTGGCGGACTCCGGGCTGCCGGAGGCTCAGACGGCCTCGAACGCCTCCGCCACGATCGGCCGGACCTGATCCATTCGCGCGCCCGGCTGTTCGCGCCGCACCGACGTCATATCCACATCGGGCAGTCCGCAGGCGACGGCCCACTGCCACGGCTCCAGATCGCCGTCGACGTTCAGCGCGAATCCGTGACTGGTGACGCCGCGGCTCTGCCGCATGCCGATGGAGACGATCTTGCGGCCGGTCTCGACGGTCCACACGCCGGTGAGCAGTTCCGAACCCGGCGGGGTGTCGCGGCGTTGCGCCCGGATGCCCAGCCGGTCGAGTGCGGCGACCAGGCGGTGCTCGACCTCGCGGATGTAGTCCACCACGCCCTCGCCGTCCCCGAGTTTCACCACGAGATATCCGACCAGCTGTCCCGGGCCGTGATAGGTGAGCTGCCCGCCGCGGGTGGTCTCGACCACCGGAATCCCGTGGTCGGGATCGGGGAGATGCGCACTCGGCGTCCGGCGCCCGATCGTATAGATCTGCGGGTGGCTCAGCAGCCACAACGTATCCGGTCGTTCGTCGCGCTGGCGCTGTTCCACCAGTTCGGCCATGCGCTCCATGGCCTTGTCGTAGTCGACGAGTTCGTCCTGGATCAGTGTCAGCGGCCGCGACCTCATGCTCCGAGAATACGACCGGGGTCGACAGCGAACTCGCGCAGTAGTCGTCAGAACGCTTCGGTATTCAGCTTGTCCCGCGGCGGCAGCGCGTCGCCGGGCAGCGTGACCCGATCGATGGGGAACCCGGCGTCGAGGCTGGACAGCTTGCCGGTGTCGCCGCGCAGCGTCAGTTCGTCCCCGCCGAGGGACAGATGCTCCAGCTCGGTCTCGGTGGCGGCGGGCGCTGGGTGGCGCCGGTTGTGGACGATGCTGCTGAGGTAGGCCGCGGCGATGATCCCTACTCCCAGCAGGCCGGTGACCACCTCGTTCAGATGGTGGCCGGTGGAGACCAGCAGGATCGCCGCGAGCGCGCCGATCGCCCAGTGCGCACCGTGTTCGAGGTAGATGTACTCGGCCAGGGTGCCGCGCCGGACCAGGTAGACGGTGATCGAACGGACGAACATCGCGCCGATCAGACCCAGTCCCAAGGCGATGACGATCGGATCCGCACTGATGGCGAAGGCGCCGATCACGCCGTCGAATGAGAACGAGGCGTCCAGCACTTCCAGATAGATGAAGCCGAAGAAGGCGGCGCGCCCGGTCAGAACGGCGGCGCGCGAGGGGCCCTGGCCGGGCTGCTCGTTCTCGAAATGCGCGCCGAGACCGTCGACGAGGAAGTAGGTGGCCATGCCCAGAGCGCCGGAGACCATGACGACGTCGGCCTTGTTGTTGGGGGCGAGCACACCGGCGGTGAGCACCAGCGCGATCAGCGCGATCACCACCGTGAACATCGAGAACCGCCCGATCCGCGCCAGCGGTCGCTCCAGCCAGCTCAGCCAGGTGACCTCACGCTGGGTGCAGATGTAGTTCAGGAACAGCAGCAGCAGGAACATGCCGCCGAAGGCGGCGATCTTCGGATTGGCGTCGTTGAGCAGCGTCTCGTAACTGGGCCGGCCGTCCGGAAAGAACGGCGCGCCGCCGGCGGGAGGGTTCATCGCCAGCCGCAGCGCCTCGATCGGGTCCAGATGCGCCCCGATCGCGACCACCACCAGTGGGAACACCAGGCGCATACCGAAGACCGCGATCACCATGCCCACGGTCAGGAAGATGCGCTGCCAGAACGCGCTCATCCGCTGCAGGACACTGGCATTGACCACCGCGTTGTCGAACGACAGTGATACCTCGAGAACGCCGAGGGCCGCGACCAGCACCACGGCCTCCGGCCCGCCGTACAGCAGCGCGACGACTAGAGACGCCGCGGCAACCAGGAACGACAGGGCGAAAACTCGCACGAACATGCCGATGCCTTTCGTCAATTCGACACCCGCGGGGGGTATGACCTCGCGGGTTACAGCATTCAGAGTGCTCGCAACCCTGCCTTCGATTGTGACAGTTGAAGTGGTCCGGCGACAATCGAGAGCTAGTACCAGTGGTGGGAGAGCTAGTACCAGTGGTGGGACTGCCAGAACGCCCAGGCTCCGTCGGGGCTGCCGTACCGCTCGACCATGTAGTCGTAGGTCCAGCGGATCTGGGTCACCGGGTTGATCATCCAGTCCACCCCGTGCGAGGCCATCCGCTCCGGCGGCAACGCCTGCCCGAGACCGTAGGCGCCCGATTCCGGATTGACCGCGAACGGATTCCAGCTGCTCTCGTGCGTGATCACGTTGTCGAACGACGGGAACTGCGGAGCCGGGACGATCGTCAGGGCGACCGTCTTCATCGGCAGGCCCAGCAGCAGACCCGCAGTGGCGGAACCGGAGGATCCCGCCGAACCCGAGGCCGAACCGGATGCCGATCCGGAGGTGTCGGCGCACGCGGGCCCGCAGTCGGCGCCGGCCGTCGCGGCGAGGGCCACCGGCGCGCCGACCAGCCACAGCGCGCAGAATGCGGCGAGAGCGGCGCGGCGAAGCTGAGGCGCCGGTGTCGTCTCGGTCACAATTTGGCCTGCGGTCCGGGTGGGGTCGAAAGATGGCGGCGAGGTTGCCGAGTCGATCGGCGCTGCGAAGGCGGCCGGAAAATGCGTTGCGGAATCAGCGGTGTTCGGGGTCTGATTTGTCGGCTGGGCCGGAATTCGGGCGGGCTCGATTGGCGCAGACATGGTCAGCTCGGTCCTTCCGCGTCGACTTGCCGATCGATCAGAGTCGGAAATGCGACAGTTCGAGCAAACCATCGGTAATCACGGGATGTCCGGATTGCGCTCGGCGTGTCCGGTCCGGCGTTCCCGGGTGTGGCCCGGGGTACGTGCGAGGGGGTTCCGAACGTATGTATAGTTGGCCTCAGCAACTAGTTGTACATGCTAATCAAATGCGTCGTGGGGAGAAGGAAGCTCGGTCATGGTCGTCGATGCCCGTGATCCCCGTGTGAGCGCGCGGGCCGAAGGCGGTAGCTTGCGTAACCACGTAGGCCCTGGCGAACACGGCATCGAACACAGCGCCGGCGTCACCGAACAGGATGTGGCCGATCGACTCGGCGGCCAGCTGATCCGGTTGATGCGGGCGATCGGCAGAACCAAATCGCACATAGCCAAGTACGGTCCGGACGGTCTGGAGCGATCGGCCTATTCTGTACTGTTCTGCCTGGTCCACGACGGTCCGCAGCGGACGGGGAAGCTGGCGGACACCCTGCATACCGAAACATCGACCATCAGCAGGCAGACTCGATCGCTGGTGGCACACGGCCTGGTGGAACGCCGGGCCGACCCCGTGGACGGCCGGGCCTGCGTGCTGGCGCCCACCGCCGAGGGGGTGCGGGTCTTCGAGGAGAACCGTCGAAACCGCAACCGCTGGCTGGCCGAGGTGATGGCCGAGTGGCCTGCCGGCGAGCGGGCCAGATTGACCGATCTCCTCGAGCTGCTCGTCAGCGGCATCGAGGAGTCCACAGCCGAAAAATCCACTGCAACAGCCGATTCGAATTAGGGCTTACATACACATGACGACTTCGACCAGTGAGGCTCCGCCGGCGCAGCCGAACGCTCCGACCGTCGCGCCGCCGGCGGACGTGCGACCGTCTCTGTCGCATCGCCAGATTTTGACTATTTTGTCCGGTTTGTTGCTGGGGATGTTCTTGGCGGCGCTGGATCAGAATATTGTGAGTGTGGCGATTGTCCGGATCGCGAATAGTTTGCATGGTTTCGATCAGCAGGCGTGGGCGACGACGGCGTATTTGATCACGGCGACGATTTCGACGCCGTTGTACGGCAAGTTGGCCGATATTTATGGTCGTAAGCCGTTTTATTTGCTGGCGATCGGTATTTTCGTGGTGGGGTCGGCGGCGTGTACGTTCGCGACGTCGATGTACGAGTTGGCGGCGTTCCGGGCGTTTCAGGGTTTGGGCGCCGGTGGCCTGATGTCGCTGGCCATGACCATCGTGGGCGATATCGTCCCGCCGCGTGAACGGGCCCGCTACCAGGGCTATTTCATGATGGTCTTCGGCACTTCGACCGTGCTCGGCCCGGTGCTCGGCGGTCTGTTCTCCGATTACGACACCCTGTGGGGTATCGACGGCTGGCGTTGGGTGTTCCTGGTGAACGTGCCGATCGGCGTGGTCGCCCTCGCGGTCGTGGCCAAGGTGCTCAACGTCCCGCATCAGCGGCAGAAGTTGAATGTCGACTGGTGGGGTGCGATCGCGCTGGCGATCTGTGTGGTGCCGTTGCTGATCGTGGCCGAACAGGGCCGCACCTGGGGCTGGGGTTCCGGCAATTCGGTGATCTGCTACGCCGTCGGCGCGGTGGGCCTGGTGCTGTTCATCGGGGTGGAGTACCTGATGAAGGACGCCGCGCTGATTCCGCTGCGGCTGTTCAAGAACTCCACTTTCTCGGTGGTGATGATCGGCGGTTTCATCGTCGGTATCGCGATGTTCGGCGCGATCAGTATGGTGCCGCTGTATCTGCAGGTGGTGCGCGGTTATTCGCCGACCGAGGCGGGTCTGCTGATGCTGCCGCTGGTGCTGGGCATCATGATCGGCTCGATGATCTCCGGTCAGGTCGTCAAGCGCACCGGCCGCTACAAGATCCTGCCGGTGGTCGGCACCTTCCTGGTGACCGTGGGCGCGCTGCTCTACGCCCAGTTGCACTTCGACAGCGCGATGTGGCAGGTGCTCGCGATCGGCGCGCTGGTCGGTCTGGGCTTGGGCTGCTGTATGCAGACGTTGATCATCGCGGCGCAGAATGCCGGTCCGCGTTCGGATATGGGTGTGTCGACGGCGTCGGCGACATTCTTCCGGCAGGTCGGCGGCACGCTGGGTGTCGCGGTCTTCCTGACGATTCTGTTCAATCTGTTGCCGCACAAGATCACCGATGCCTTCGGCGGTCACCTGCCGCCCGGACTGGACGCCGGCAAGCTGAACCAGTTGCAGGCCAACACCGCCGGAATCGGCGCGCTGCCGCAGCAGATCAAGGATCCGATCCTGATCGGATTCACCAACTCGATGCACGGCGTCTTCTACGCCGCGGCGGGCGTGGCCCTGCTGGCCTGCATCGTCATGATGTTCATGAAAGAGATTCCGCTGCAGGATGCTTCGGCGCCCGCCCCGGCGCCGAAGGATCCGGTCGAGACGGCCGAAGCCGAATGGGCCGAGAACCAGGTGTGGGAGGGTGCCGCCCAGGCGCTCTCCGAGCCCGAACCGGTTCTCGCCGCCGCGGCGGCGGGTCGGCCCGCCGCGGCCAACGGGCACGAATCACATCGAATTGCGGAGGTTTCGGCGATGACAAACACTCCTGTCGTCAACTCCCACGGCAGCGGCCACGCCATCGGCGGGCAGGTGCAGCGGGCCGACGGCCGACCGGTCGCGGGCGCCGCGCTGACACTGATCGACCAACGCGGACACCAGGTTTCGCGTTCGACCGGCGACAGCGGCGGTCGCTACTCGATCGAGCCGCCCGGCGCGGGCAACTATGTGCTGATCGTCTCCGCGAACGGTCACCAGCCCGCCGCGGTCAATGTCACCGCCGACGGCCGCACTCAGCGCCTCGACCTGACCCTGCAGGGTTCGGGCGAGCTGTCGGGCATGGTCCGGACCACTGTGACGGGTCAGCCGCTGGCCGGTGCGACCGTCACCCTCACCGATCTGCGTGGTGAAGTGGTGGGCGCGGCCGTCACCGACGAGTCCGGCAACTACCTCTGCCACGGTGTGGTCTCGGGGACCTACACCCTGGTCGCGGTGGCCGAACACATGCGCCCGAGCGCGACCGCGCTGGTCGTGCCCGACAGTGGCCTGCTGCACCACGACATCGAGCTCTCGCCGATGGCGGTGCTGACCGGAACCGTGCTCGCCGACGGCGGTGCGGTGCCGGACGCGGAGGTCACGGTGCTGGATCGCTCCGGAACCCCGATCGGGACCACTCGCACCGACGAGAACGGGCAGTATGTACTGACCGACCTCAGCGAGGGTGAGTACACGGTGGTCGCGCGCGGATATCCGCCGGTGACCAGCCGGGTCGCCGTCGGCGGCGGCGAGGTCGAGCACGATGTCCGGCTGGGTTACGACGACGGTGACGAGGGCGAGCGCCCGGCCGCCGGGCCCACCGGAGTCGCCGGCACCAACGGTGCCGCGACGAACGGAGAACGGAACGGGGTCCGGCACAATGGTGTCGAGCCCAGTGGTGTCGATCAGAACACGGAGCTGTCATGAGCGAGCTTGCGAGCGAATCAATGTCACAGGGCGCCCCGCGCATGCCGGAGCCGAGCGTCAGCGAGGCGCAGGCATGAGCGGTTTGACCGCACAGGTTCGCAATTCCGATGGCTGGCCGGTGCCGGGTGCGCTGCTGACCGTGACCGATCTGAACGGTCGTCAGCTCGCCCGTGCGGTGGCCGACGAAACCGGGGCCGCGGCGACCGAGCCGCTGCCCGCCGGTATGCACACCGCGGTGGTGACCGCCCCCGGTTATCAGCCGGTGGCGCAGATCGCGCGGATATCGGCTTCCGGCAGCGGGCAATTGGGTGCGGTGGCGTTGCAGTCGGAGGCGAATTCCCTCGGCACGCCGGCACCGGGCCCGTGGACCATCGACCCGGTGCATTCCACGGTCGTGGCCACCGCCCGCCACCTCGGCATCGCGAGTATCAAGGCGCGGTTCGCCGAGGTCGGCGGCCGGCTGGACGTGGCCCGGA
The DNA here is from genome assembly GCF_049538315.1 of Nocardia sp. AB354. Taxonomy (NCBI): domain Bacteria; kingdom Bacillati; phylum Actinomycetota; class Actinomycetes; order Mycobacteriales; family Nocardiaceae; genus Nocardia; species Nocardia sp. AB354. The sequence goes on from NZ_JBMVFU010000007.1 coordinate 84,563, forward strand.
ACTTCGAGCAGACAACGGGTTTCGCCGAGATCAAGGCGGCCAGCATCGACACCGGAATCGGGATGCGCGACGACCATCTGCGCTCGGCCGACTTCCTCGATGTCGAGAGCTACCCGCTGATCGGATTCACCGGAACCGGATTGCGGCGCACCGGCGCCGACACCTGGGTGATGCCCGGTGAACTGGAGTTGCACGGTCAGCGCCGCCCGGTGGAGCTGGACCTGACCTACGGCGGGTCGGGACCCGACCCGTGGGGCGGGGTCCGCGCCGCATTCCATGCCGAGACCCATTTGCACCGCAACGATTTCGCGATCGACTACAACGCCGTCGTGCGCGCCGGTGTGGCCGCGGTGGGCACCACCGTGAAGATCGAGCTGGATATCGAACTGGTGCAGGGAGATTCGCTACCGCAGATGTAGCGGCGGGCCGGGCCGGTGCGACCGGTCAGCTCGCGTGGCGTTCCGGGACGACCCAGATGCGCTGCACCGCAGGGAATTCCGTGGTGTCGGCGCTGGGGTCGACCTCGACGTCCGCATCGAACTCCGGATACCAATGTGTCATGCCCGCGAGGGAATCCGCCGCATCGGGGATGTCGAGTTGCAACTCGATGGTGTCGGTGAACGGGTCGATCACCGCGGCGTGACGGGCCGGTTCCGGCGCGGCGTGGCGCGGGCGAAACCGTAGTCGATCGATGAAGTCATCGACGGAGGTGTATCCGGCCTCGTAGATCTCGGCCAGCAATCGTTCGGCGGGCGACGGGGCGTGGAATCCGCGCATACTGTCCCTCGATTTATCGATGTTTCACACTACGGTGTTGTTCAGGGGCGATGGGGGCTGTCGGGGACGCAGCCCCCACCTGACCTGATGTTGCGACAGCGGGACGCTGTGGGCATGGCGACCCGCTCTGCAAGCCCCGAGCTATCGAGGCAGTCAGAGCCTAAGCCACCCCGGAGCGACCGCACGGCATTTCGGAGGAAACTTCACTAATTCGCAGACGCGAAATTCGTTGCGCCAGGCCGTACCAGACGGTCGTATTGAATCGCCCACCACACCTGCGCACCCGTGTGCGCCCGGCGCAGATCGCACCCGGTCAGCTCCTCGAAACGGCCGATGCGATAGCGGACCGTATTGGGATGCACGATCAGTCGCTGTGCGGTCGCCTCGATGCGCATGCCGGTATCGAGATACGCCGTCACGGTGTCGATCAGCGTCGCGGCCGAGCCGCCGCTGCCCAGCGGCGCGAGATAGCGACGCACGAGTTCGGCGCCGAGTTCGGGATCGGCGGCGACGCCCGGAAGCAGGCCGAGACTGTCGAATTCACAGGTCCCGGTATGGCCGAGCGCGGCCGCCGTGGCCAGGGCGCGCCCCGCCAGCCGAAACGACCGCGGGGCCTCGGCGAGCGGGCGCGGTGGTCCGAACGCCAGCAGTGCCGCACCCGGAATGTGGATCGTGCGATCGGTGAACCCGGCATAGTCGCCGTCGATCACGGTGCGGAAGGCGTAATCCGCGCCCTGGGGTCGCAGCAGACGGTCGAATTCGGTCGGCGGCGCCGCGTCGGCGCGGGCGCGGAAGGCGCGATAGTCGGCGTCGGCGCGCAGGCCGTAGCGCTGAATGCCCAATGTCAGCTCGGTGGCCGAAATCGTGCCCGCCAGCACGGCCCGCGTGAATTCCGCGCGCTGGATGCGGTCGTGACCGGACCGGGTGCGCTCGACCTCGTGGTGGGCGTCGGAGAACGAGGCCGTCGCATCGTCGACCAATTCGAGCAGATCACGGGTGATCTCGAACAGCACCGCGTCGTCGGCGCCGCATTCGGCCGCCACCGCGCTCAGCGTCTCGAGATGCAGGCGTTCGGCCAGGCGCCAGGCGCGTAGCAGCGCCTCCATGGACACCGCCTGCGTGGCGCGGATCCGGCCGTAATCGGTCAGCCGGGTGCCTTCGGACGATTCGACATCGGCCGTACCGGCGAGGGAGGCGAACAGCCGGTCCATGATCGCCATCGTCGTGGGCAGCAGATCGGCCGCATCGATCGTGCGGTAATCCGGAATCTCGGCGCGGGCCCGGTCGACGATGCGGGCGGCGAGGGCGTCGCGCTCGGCCCGCATCCGCGCCAGCAAGCGTTGCCGCGGGGCACTCGAGGACTCGGACGACTCAGTCATGACAGGCCCGAGAATACGACGCGATTTTGGAGAAACCAACAAATCGCAGCCCCCGAACTTCGACGCAAAATCCATGGCTGCCCAGCCTGTGGCGTACGACACTCATCGGAGTTCCTCCGTGGGGCTCGGCCGCCTCGATTTTGGACTGACGGAGCGAGGGAGCGCAGCGACTGAGCGGAGGAGGGAAAAATCGAGGCCAAGAGGCCGAGACCCCGCCGGAGCGAAGCGAAGGCAGAAAGCAGAGACGCGCATGTATCTCACTCAGGGCCTGCACCGGGCCGTTCAGCAGAACCCCGACGGGGTCATGTCGATCTGCGGCGATCGTGTTCGCACCTTCGCCGAGGGCGCCGACCGGGTCGCGCGGCTCGCCGCGGCGTTGCGGCAGCTGGGTGTGGGCGAGGGTGATCGCGTCGCGATTCTGGCGCTCAACAGTGATCGGTATCTGGAGTACGTGCTGGCCGTGCCGTGGGCCGGGGCAGCGCTCAATCCGGTCAACATTCGCTGGAGTCCGGCGGAAATCGCTTATTCGCTGGAGGATTCCGAGACGGCGGTCCTGCTGGTCGACGACACCTTCGCCGCGATGGTGCCCGCGCTGCGGGCGGCCGCGCCGGTGCTGCGCACCGTGATCCACTGCGGTGACGGTCCCGCGCCCGACGGCATGCTGTTGTACGAGGCACTGATCGCGGGCGCGGACCCCGTCGAGGATGTTCGCCGCGGCGGTGACGCACCGGCCGGAATCTTCTATACCGGCGGGACCACCGGTCACCCCAAGGGTGTGGTGCTCAGCCACGCCGGACTGCAGATCTCGGGGCTGGGCAGTCTGTCCACCGGATATCTGGCGCAACCCGGCGCCCGCTATCTGCACGCCGCCCCGATGTTCCACCTCGCCGATCTGGCCGGCTGTGTCACCCAGATCATGATGGGTGGCGCGCAGGTGATGGTTCCGGCCTTCGATCCGGTCGCGGTGATGAAAGCGATTGCCGATCACCAGGTTACGGATACGCTGCTGGTGCCGGTGATGATCCAGCTGATCGTCGACCACCCGCGGGCGCGCGACTTCGATCTGTCCAGTGTGCGCGGCATCGTCTACGGGGCCTCGCCGATCGCGCAGGCCGTGCTCGAGCGTGCTATGCGGGCGTTTCCGCAGGCGCGCTTCGCCCAGGCCTACGGAATGACCGAATTGTCGCCCGTGGCAACACTTCTCGGCCCCGAGGACCACCTGGCCGGCCGATTGCGTTCGGCGGGCCGCGCGGCCCCGCATGCCGAGGTGCGCATCGCCGATGCCGAGGACAACGAGGTGCCGCGCGGCACGGTCGGCGAGATCCTGGTCCGCGGCGGGCATGTGATGCTCGGTTACTGGAACCGGCCCGAGGAGACCGCGGCGGCGCTGCGGGGCGGTTGGATGCACACCGGCGACGGCGGCTACATGGACGACGAGGGGTACGTCTACGTCGTCGACCGGATGAAGGACATGATCGTCAGCGGTGGCGAGAACGTGTACTCCGCCGAGGTGGAGAACGCCGTATCAGGACATCCGTCGGTGGCCGCGTGTGCGGTGATCGGTGTCCCGGACGAGGAATGGGGCGAGCGGGTGCACGCGGTGATCGTGTGCCATCCCGGCGCCACGGTCACGGTCGAGGAGATCCGCGACCACGCCAAGCAATCGATCGCCGGCTACAAGACCCCGCGCACCATCGAGCTGGTCGACGCCCTGCCGGTCTCCGGTGCGGGCAAGATCCTCAAACGCGAACTGCGCAAACAGTATTGGGGCGATTCGGAGCGACAGGTCCACTGAGCGCGTCAGCGCAGCAGGCCGGCGAGGTGGGGTAGTGCCTCGACGGGATGTGCGGCGGCGATTCCGGCGGCGATCTCGCGGAATTCCCAGCCGTGGCGCCCGCGGCGGAAAACTCCCACCACCATGCCGGTATCGCCGCCCGCGCCGAGGTCGCGATCGGCGAGCACGATGCCGTCACCGGCGGTGACGCGGCAGCGCGCGTTCTCGACCTCGGCGAAGGTCTGGCCGCTGTAGCAGGTGACGACCACGACGACGCCGGTGATCTCGGGGCGCACCCGGGTCAGGTCGAGGGTGATGATCTCGTCGTCGCCCTCGTCCTCGCCGTTGACGCTGTCGCCGAGCAGTCGCACCGCACCGTCGGCGGAGATCAGGTGCTGGTGATACACCACCTCCACCGGGTCGTCGCCGGCCAGCAGGACGGCGGCCGCGTTGAGGTCGATCGCGGTGCGGCGGGCGCCGAACCAGCGCCGGCCGCGGGCGGGGTCCCAACCCAGGCCCACGGTCGCGAATTCCACCGGACCCGCAGCGCCCTGTGGTTGTTCTCCGGACATCAGCCGCACCTCCCCGCCGAGCGGTGCGACGTCGGCGCGCACCGGCTTCTCGCGGTCATTATCGACCGTCGACTGCGCGACGTTAACCGGCGGGCGGTACCGAAACTCGGGTGCGGCTCGAAAACTGTTCGTGCACTGTGTAATTCAGCCGATAGCCCGATCGGTGGGCAGATTGACGTAACTCGGTGCGTTCGGATCCAGGCGCAGATGCTGGGGCTTGAGCTCGGAATCGTTGAGCATCGGACGGAACGGCATGGCCTTAGGCGCATTGGCCGCGAACAGGTCGATCCGCAGCCGATGCCCGATCTGCAGCCGAGCCTGGGTCGGGATCACCGCGATGTCGAGGCCCACGGGTTCACCGGGTGTCACCGGCTGCCGCGCCGCGGCGGTGAGCAGATGGAACGGAATCGTGTAGTCGCCGTTGGCGGATCGGCTGCTGCGGGCATCGTCGACGGCGCGCATGGAGACGGTGAGCTGGCCAGTGGTCAGTGCGGTGGAGGTGCCGTCGGGCGCGACGTCGTTGACGGTGGCGCTCCAGAATCCGTCGGTGGCGTCCTGCACGGTCTCGAGGTGGATGTCGATGGGCCCGGAGATGGCGGTCGGCGCGGAGACCGGGGCGCTGGTAAAGGTCAGCGCGTCGTGTTCGGCGACCCGGGAGTCCTTGGCGCAGGCATCGAGCATCGCCGCGGAACCGGCCGAACCTTGGGCCGCGTCCCGGGAGCAGAGGGTCGCCAGTCCCGGCGCCACGGTGAGTGTGGCGACCTCGGCCGGCGGCTGTGCGCTCAACGACCCGTCGTGCACCGCCGCATCGGTGGTGCCGCTGGGCCCGGCGGTCAGGTAGACCCGGCGGTGGTCGGCTCCCGGCTGCGGATACTGCGGCAGCGTCACCCAGCCGCCGCCCTGCTCCTTCAGCACGATGGGGCCGTAGCTGTCGATACCGTTGTCGATGTCCTTGAGCCACTTGTCGAACCACGCTCGCTGCAACACCTCGAGCCGCGGCGGGGCGCCGGGTACGCCGGTGCCGGCACCGGGATTGGCGTGATAGGTGTCGCCGACCACGAGTTGTTTCCGCCCGGCCGGCAGCGGGATGGCCTGGTAGATCTTGGTGGCGCTGTTGGCGAAGATGTCGTGCCAGCCGCCGTAGACGAAGGTGGGCACGGTAACTCGTTCCGGATGTCCGGTGAGGGCCTGGCGGAAATCACTACCGGAGTCCAATGCGTCCGAGAGGGCGGGCGGCATATCGTCCATCGACGGCGTCAACAGGGCCTGAGCGAGTAGGTCCACATTGGTGGCCGGATCCGCCACGCGGGCGCTGAGCCATTTCCAGTCGAAGGTTCCGTTGAGGATCGCCTTCAGATCGGGGATCAGCTTGAGCTGATTGACCGTTTGGAGCCACATCGGCAGGAAGGTGGTGCCGACGCCACCGCCCGGCGCCACCACGTCACGCATGAGATCGCTGCCGGGCACCACCGGGAAGATGGCGCGCAGCGCAGCCGGGGCGTCCTCCGCCGCTCGCAGTTGATTGATGGCCGCGTACGAGCCGCCGCTCATCGCCACCTTGCCGTTCGAGAACGGTTGTGCCGCAGCCCAATCGATTACCTCGCGGGTATCGAGCTGTTCCCGCGCGCCCAGGGTCTCCCAATTGCCCTGGGACTGTCCGGTGCCGCGCACATCGGCGACCACCAGCGTGTAGCCGCTGCGAATCAGATTGCGGTCCAGGCCGAGGACGGTCGGCACGGTGCCGCCGTCGAGGGCGTGCAGCAGATCGCCGAAGCTGCTGATCGGGGTGCCGGAGAGGTTGATCTGCCGCACCAGGGACATGACCAGGGGCTGCAGTGCGGGATTCTCCACCGCCGAGCCGACCAGATCGGTCATCAGCTTGGTGTAGGGCGTGAGATTGACGATGGTCGGCAGCGGCTGGGCAACCACCGCTCCGGAGGCGTCGACCGGCCGGTACACGTCGGCCTTCAGCACGATCCCGTCGCTCATCCGGATCGGCACATCGGAGTCCAGATGGACGTCCGGATATTGCTGAGGGCCGTCGTGCACGGCGGTCCACTGGTCCTCGCGGCCGGCGAGGCCGGGGGCGGCGGAGTGCGGTAGGCCACCGAAGAGGGCGGTGGCGGTCGCGGAAATCCCCACTGCCGCAACGGCAATAAGGGTTCGGACGGGCACGACGGGTTTGCGCGATCGCAGCTGCCCGAACATCACGCCCCTTCTCGGTTGAGTTTTCGCGCACGACTGGGCCGGTCATCGACGATAGCAATCCGCTACCGAAAATTTCGGTAGCGCGGCCCTGGTGTCGCGCGCGGAACTCAGTCGCCGAGCCGGACCGGGAACTGGGCCAGATCGTTCTGCGTCAGCACGGGAAGGTTGTGAATCTCCTCCACCGGTACGGCCAACGACAGCTGCGGGAACCGTTCGAACAGCGCGGGCAGTGCGATCGAGGCTTCCAGCCGGGCGAGCGCGGCACCCGGGCAGATGTGCGGTCCGTGACCGAAACTGATGTGGCGCTTGGCCGTCGGCCGGGTGATGTCGAATGCGTCGGCGTCGGCGCCGTGCACCGTGGTGTCGCGGCCGATGGCCCGATACGACATCACCACCCCCTCGCCGCGTTCGATGACGGCGTCACCGACGGTGATGTCCTCGGTCGCGAACCGCATGAGCAGATGTGTCACCGGACCGTCCCAGCGCAGCGTCTCCTCGATCGCTGTCTCCCAATCGATCTGCCCCGAGCGCACCAGCTCGAACTGCTCCGGATGGGTGAGCAGGGCGCGCACGGTGGTGAGGATCAGCGACACCGTGGTCTCGTGCCCGGCGGCGACCAGCGCCTGCAGATTGCCGACCACCTCGGCCTCGCTGAGCGGTTCGCCACCGTCGGTGGCCAGGATCAGCGCGCTGGTCAGGTCGTCGGCCGGGTCGGCGGACTTCTTGCGCACCATCTCGGTGAAGTACTCGCCCATCCGCTCGATCACCGCGAGCCGCTCGTCCTGCGGGGTCAGCAGGGAGAAGAACGCCTTGTACCAGTCGAGCAGCATCGGATGATCGGCGTGGTCGACGCCCATGAGCTCGCTGATCACGCGCATCGGCAGCGGATAGGCGAAGACCGATTTCAGGTCGGCCGTGCCGTCGCCGGCGGCGGCCAGATCGTCCAGCAGTGCGGCGACGGTCGATTCGATGAACGGGCGCAGGGAGGTCAGGCGGCGCGCGGTCAGCGCCTGGGTGGTCTTGATGCGCAGGCGGCGGTGTTCGGGGCCGTCGACGGTGAACATCGAGACCCCGACGTCGATCATGCCGATCAGCGGCCACTGCCGGGTGACCACGCCGTCGCGCCACAGCGACCAGGAGTTGATGTCCTTGACCAGTCGCGGGTCGATGAGCAACTGCCGGGCCAGGGTGTGGCCGGTGACGGTCCAGGCCGGCACCCCCAGCAGTTCGATCCGGGTCAGCTGTCCGGCATCGCGTAATCGGGCGGTCTCACCGCCGAGGTCGCCGACCATCGGATCGATCACGAGCGGTGCGGCGTGCGGGCAACTGGCATTCACGGGGTACCTCCCACGGTACGAACGGGTGTGAAGGTGACCGGCAGCGCCGTCATTCCGCGCAGGAACGGCGACGGCCGGCGAGTCAGTTCGGTGGCGGCGACGGCGAGGTCGAGATCCGGCAGCCGATCCAGCAGCACTTCGATCCCGGTGCGCGCGATGATCTCCGCGATCTGCTGGGCCGGGAAGGGGCAGCGGTATTCGCCGTAACTGAACGCGAAATGCGCGCTGTTGCCGCTGTGCGCGGGTGCGAGGGAATCGGAAAGATCTTGGCGCACATGCGGATCGGCGTTCGCGCCCGCTAGGCCGAGCAGCAGCATATCGCCGCGCCGGATGGTCTTGTCGGCCAGCCGGGTGTCGCGCGAGGCCCAGCGCCCGGCCAGGATCTGGGTGGGGGTGTCCTCCCACAGCACCTCGTTCATCGCCTGCCCGATGCTGTGGCGGCCACCGCCGAGGGCGGCCGCGAAGCGGTCGTCGGTGAGCATCAGCCGCACCGAATTTCCCAGCCAGTCGCTGGTCGGCAGCTGGCCCGCGGCGGTGACGGCCATCAGGTCGAGTGCGTATTCCTCGTCGCTGAACCGTTCGGGCGAGTGCAGCATCCGCGAGGTGAGATCGTTGCCCGGGCGCGACTTCTTCATCGCGACGAGTCGCTGCATATGTTCGGCGAATCGGCCGTAGGCCGCCTGCGCCTCGGCGCCACCGTCGGCGAGCGTCTTCATGGTCCAGGCCAGATCCGCGCCCTGATCGTCGGGGAATCCGATCACCCAGGCCAGCGCCAGCACCGGCAGTGGTTCGGCGAATTCCGCGATCAGGTCGGCGGTGCCGCGCCCGCAGAAGCGGTCGATCAGCTGATCGGCCAGATCCTCGCAGGCCCGGCGCAATCCGAACGGGTCGACCTGTTCGAGCGCGGGCTCGACCATGGCCAGATGCCGCAGATGCTCGGCCCCGGCGGTGAAGTAGATCGACGGCATCGGGCGGCCGACCATCGGCAGCAGCGGCCAGTCCTCGGGGATGTTCGGCCACTGGTTCCAGCGCGCCACATCGCGCGGGAACAGTTCCGCATCGCTGGTGACCTGGTGAACTTCGCGATAACCGATCACCAGCCAGGCCGGAATTCCGCCGGGCAGTTCCACCGAGACCACCGGGCCGTGGGCCCGCCGCATCTCCCGGTACAACTCGTGCGGGTCGGTGTGGAAACGCGGGCCGCTCAACGGCATCGGATCGGCGGGCGAGACCGGGCAACCATCGGCGCTGAGACCGGGCTGCGGCGCGTTCATCGGGCCGCTCCCCGGGCGGCGGCCCGCAGGCCGGCGGCGTGCAGATGTTCGACGAGGGCGATCAGCACCCGCTTGCCCGAATCCCGCGAGCGCGCATCGCATTCCACCAGTGGCACGTGCGGATCCAGATCCAGGGCGGCACGCAGTTGAGTGTCGTCGTGGCCGGCAGGCCCGAAGATGTTGCACGCCACCACGAACGGGGTCTGCTGATGTTCGAGCCGGTCGATGGCGTACCAGGAGTCGGTGATCCGGCGCGGGTCGACCAGCACGATCGCGCCCAGCGCGCCGGTGAACAACCGGTCCCACAGAAACCAGAAGCGCTCCTGCCCCGGTGCGCCGAACAGATACAGGACGTGTTCCGCGTCGATGGTGATGCGGCCGAAGTCGAAGGCGACCGTGGTGGTGGATTTGGCCGGTGCGCCGGTGGGATCGTCGATGCCGATGCCCAGCGAGGTCATCGTCGCCTCGGTGTCGAGCGGGCGGATCTCGCTGACCGCGCGGACCATGGTGGTTTTACCAACGCCGAAACCGCCGACGATGACGACCTTGAGCCCGTGCCGGGCGGTGTCGGCCAGCGGCGCCTGGGCCCGGGCCGGACGGTCGCCGAATCCGGTGCGGAGGGGATCAGAGGTTGCGGAGTCCAACGAGCACCTTCTCCAGTATTTCGGTGTCGGGCAGGGCATTCCACGGCTCCCACGCGGGCGCGGAATGCGGGTGGCGCACGGTGATCTTTCCGGCGTCGAGCAGGTCGGCCAGCAACACCATCGCGATGCCGACCGGTAGCCGCAGCTCGGCGGCGATCTCGACCACGGCCGTCGGCGCCCGGCAGATCTCGAGGATCGCGACCTGCTCGGACTGCATCCCCGGGGCAGGCTCCGATTCGGCCACCACGAGTGTCACCAGATCGAAGGCGTCGGTATCGGGGTGGCTGCGGCCGCCCGTGAGGGTGTAGAGCCGGTCCGGGGTGTCGTCGCGGCCCGGCCTGGTCATCGCGCCCGCCTCACGGCCGCGGGCCGCGCGGCGCGGCGGAGAGGTGTTCGCCGAGCTGTTCGACCAGTTCGCTCATGTTGTGGCCGACCAGCCCGGCATCTGCCTCGGCATCGGCGACGACCGCGATGTGGGCGCCCAATCCGGCCTCGACGATGAACAGGATGCCGCCGTAGAACTCCGTCATCGACTGCCGCACGCCACTGCGCCCGTCGCCGAATTCCACCGAGGCGCCGTGCGAGAGGCTCTGGATTCCGGCCGCGATCGCGGCCAGCTGATCGGCCTTGTCCACCGACAGTTCCGGGGTGTGGCAGATCTTGAGACCGTCGCTGGACAGCAGCAGGGCGTGCCGGCTGTGCGGGGTGCGGGCCAGCAGCTGGTCCAGGAGCCAATCCAGGTGCGCCGGTACCGAAGTGGTCATCGATCGTTCTCCAGGGCAATCGAAGGGGAGGGGGAATCCGGGGCCGAGACCGCGCGCTGGAAGGCGCCGAGGGCCGACGGCCGCGTCCGCGGGTAGGCCGAATCCTCGACGGCGGCGCTGCGCAGGCCGTCGGGATGGACCGCGGCGAGAGTGCTGCCGCGGCGGCGCTTCGGTAAGGGTTCGGCCGACCGCTCGGGGTACGGAACCGCCTGCGTGGCAGAGTGTTTCGCGGCCGTGGTGGTGGCGTCGGCGTCCCGGTCGTCGGTGACGGGCGGTCCGAACGGGATCGCCGGAAGGGCGGCCGGGGTCGCGACCCGCGCGGCGGGCGGCAGTTCGATCGTCGCGGTGGAGCCGGGGGAGCGGTCCAGGCGCGTGGTCAGATCGCGCGGAACCACCACGACGACCGCCGTGCCGCCGATCGCCGACGGGCGATACGACACGGTGAGCGCGTGTTTGCGCGCCAAATTGCCGACCACCGCGAGCCCGAGCCGGGTGCCGGTCAGCGAGGACAGATCGGTGTCCGCTCCGCGTGCCGTCCGGGTGCCGGACACCGCCTGTTCGGCGCGGCGCAGGGCGGATTCGCTCATCACCAGTCCGCTGTCCTCGATGGTGACGACGACGCCGGCCGGCACTTCGGCGGCGTAGACGTGGACCTCGGTGGTGGGCGGGGAGAAATTGCAGGCGTTGTCGATCAGCTCGGCCAGCGCGTGCATGACGCCCTCGGCGGCATGACCGGCGATCGCGATTTCGGCGACCGCGCGCAGGCGCACCCGGCGGTAGCCCGCGACGCGACCCATGGCGCCGCGCAGAATCGATTCCATCGCAATGGGTTTCGCCCACCGTCGGCCCGAGCGGGCGCCGCTGAGCACCGCGATGCTGTCGGCCAGGCGTCCGGCCTGTGCGGTGCGATGGTCGAGGGTCAGCAGATCGGCCAGCACCGACGGATCGGCGTGCCGATGTTCCATTTCGCGCAGTTCGGCCAGCATCGAGGTGGTCATCGCCTGCATCCGCCCGGCGGCGCCGGCGAACGCCGCCATCGCGGCCACCCGGCGGTTCTCGCTGCCGCCCGCCTCCCGCCCCGCCGCGACCGCGGTGTCGTGGGCGGCGGCCAAGCGCGCCTCGCTCTCGGCGACGTAGTTCGCGACCGCACGCTCGGCGCGATCGTTGGCCTCACGATAGCGAATCGCCCGGTCACGGTAGTGACCGGCGAATCCCGACGTCACGGCCAAGGCCAGCCCCACGACCCCGGCGGCGACGGCCGAGGCCACTCGTTCGGTCTCGGGCGCGAACCGGAGCATGGCGAGGCAAGCCGCGGCGCCGACGAAGACACAGATCGTCGCGGGAAGGAGAAAGGCCGGTACTCGTCGCGGTGGCCGGGATGTGGCGGCGCCCCCGGGCGCCTGCTGCGAATTGACTGAATAGGTCACTATCGATACTTCCGGATCCACATCCACATGTGCGGAGATGGCACAGTTCCCCCACCTTCCGCTGTGCACGGCTGACTCGAATGCGCGGACCGCCAGACGATTTCGAAATTCGCGCACGAGCATAACGCCGACCCCGAGGGTGCGCTACCCGAAGTGTTCGCGCCGTCCGGCGGCTTCGAAATGGAAGTTTCACTGCGAGTTTTCGAAATGAAGGAATGTGATGTCGAGTGCCCCGTTTCCGCGAAAACACCGCTCAGCGACCATGTTCGAAAATACTGGCGAATGTGTCGTGCGCGCGAACGGCACGATCACGAACTGAAAACGTTGCGGCGCACTATCTTTCGGCAATTCAGTGAACAGCGTTCATTTCACCCTGAGCAGTGCTTTTCTTCGCGACACGAGTGTCCGGTGAGCGGGAGTGCGCGCCGCACCGAAACCTGTTTCAGTTACCGTCCGGGCATGGCCGCAGAACCGAACGACATCATCGATCCGCACCGCTACGGGCCGTGGGCCGTCATCGCCGGCGGTTCGGAGGGGGTCGGCGCGGAGTTCGCCGACCGGCTCGCCGCCGCGGGAATCAATATCGTCCTGCTGGCGCGGCGGGAGGGCCCGCTGGCCGAGACCGCCGAACGTGTCGCCGCGCGCGGGGTCCAGGTACGGACCCTGGCGGTCGATCTGACCGCGCCCGACGCACCGGCGCGCGTCGCGTCCGCGACCGCCGACGTGGAGGTCGGCCTGCTCGTCTACAACGCGGGCGCCAACACCCACAGCGCCGAATTCCTCGACGGTGACCTCGACGCGTTCGCCGCCATGAACGCGCTCAATGTCACCGCACCGCTGGCGCTCGTGCACCATTTCGGGCGCGGCATGCGCGAGCGGGGCCGCGGCGGCATCGTGCTGGTCGGCTCGCTCACCGGCTACTGCGGCTCGGCCCGCCACACCGTCTACGGCGGCTCCAAGGCGTATCTGCGGATCTTCGCCGAGAGCCTGTGGCTGGAACTGCGGGATTACAACGTCGACGTGCTGCATCTGGTGCTGGGTGTCACCCGGACACCGGCGATGGCACGTGCGGGATTGAATTTCGACATCCCCGGCATGCTCGTGGCCGAACCGGCCGATGTGGCGCGCGAAGGGCTCGAGCAGCTGGCCAACGGACCGGTGTTCGTCGCGGGCGGCAATGCCGAAACGGCGGCGCGCAGCAGCGGTCCGGATCGGGCGGCGATCGTGCTGGGCGGGCATCGCCGGATGCAGAAGTTGATCGGCGCCGAACCGGATCCGCGATGACCGGCCCGGTGCGCCTGGCCCTGTCGTCGCCGATCGTGGTGCGGTTTCCCGGGCAGTACTCGCCGTGGGAGGCCGATGCCGGCATGGCGGAACTCGCCCGCATCGCCGAGACCGCCGACCGCCTGGGCTTCGACCATCTCACCTGCAGTGAACACACCGCGGTACCGGCGTCGGTGGCCGCTTCCCGGGGTGCGACCTATTGGGATCCGCTGGCCACGCTCGCGTATCTGGCCGCCCGCACCACCCGGATCCGGCTCGCCACCTCGGTGCTGGTGCTGCCGTATCACCACCCGCTCGAGATCGCCAAGCGCTACGGCACACTGGACCGGATCAGTGGCGGCCGGGTCGTCCTGGGTGTCGGAGTGGGATCTCTGCGCGCGGAATTCGATCTGCTCGGGGCGACCTGGGAGGGGCGCGGAGAGCGCGCCGACGATGCGATAGCCGCCCTGCGCGCCGCATTCGGCGTGCGCGAACCCGATTACACCGGAACGCATTACAGCTTCTCCGGGATGATCGTCGAGCCCGCCGGAGTGCAATCTCGGGTGCCCATCTGGGTGGGCGGGCGAACGATGCGCTCGCTGCGCCGCGCGGTCCGCTTCGGCGACGGGTGGATGCCGTTCGGCCTGCCGATGGCGGAGCTGAAAACGATGCTCTCGCAAGTCGATTCGCCACCCGGATTCGAGGTGGTCCTGCCCACCGGCCCGCTGGATCCGCTCGGTGAGCCGGACCGGGTGACGCGGCGGCTCGCGGCCCTGGCGGATGCGGGTGCGACACTGGCCGGATGCGCCGTCACCGCGAACTCGGCCGAACACTACTGCGACCAATTGGCCGCATTGGCCGAGCTGGCGAACCGGTGAGCCCGATATCGCCACGGGCGGACCAGAGGAGGACGAGATGACCGAGGTCGAACTCGCGGATATTCTCCGCCGGCTGCGACGGGTCGAGGACGAACTCGCGATCCTGCGCATCATCGCGTCCTACGGACCGCTGGTCGACGCTGGGGAGGCCCAGGCGACCGCCGAATTATGGTGTGCAGAAGGCGAATACGACGTCGAGGGCTGGCGGATGCGGGGGCGTGACCAGGTGCGCGCGATGGTGGAATCGCCCGCACATCGGACGCTCATCGCCGCCGGGTCGGCGCATTTCCAGGGTCCGGCACGCATCGACATCGACGGTGACGAGGCGCTCGCGGTCTTCGAATCACTGCTGGTGCATCGCGAATCGGACGGTTACGAGGTACTGCGCGCGAGTGTGCACCGGCTCGAACTCCGCCGCGAATCCGACGGGTGGCGCATCGCCCGCCGCACCGGCCGTCTGCTCGACGGAGGTGAGCAGGCACGAGAACTGCTGTCCACCTTCGCGCGCCGAAGCGGGGACCGGCCGTCGGCCGATCCCCGCGAATGAATGCCGGTTACTTGTCGGTGATGAGCCCGTACTCGGCGAGCAGCAGCCCGACCTCCGAACTCTCCAGCTTCCCGATGAGCCTGCGCCGCAACGCCTCCGGGCCCGGAATCTTCAGCGCGTCCCCGTCGCGCATGTGGCCGACCGCATTGAGCAGGCTGCGCACGTCGTAGGTGGAGTTGAACACTTCGGGCACGCCACGCTCGATGCCCAGCAGCCGATAGGCGGCCTCCATACCGGTGCGCACCGAGTACTCGGTGGTGAAGATGCAGTCCCGGCTCGTTTCGGCGAACTGGCCGATGAAGGCGAAGTTCACCGCGCCCTCGGGCACCACGTCGGGCCGATCACCGGCCTGGCGCGGCATGAAGAACGAGGTGACGTAGGGCATCATCACCGGCACGCACTTCGCGGCCTCGGCCGCCAGCTCCGGGATGTCGTCGAGCGGAACGCCCAAGTGGTACAACCACTCCTGGGTGATCTCCTCGCCGGTGCACTCCTGCATCGTCTTGTGCACGTAGTCACCCGGCTTGTCGGCGAACAGCGAGTACACCCACACCACGATCTGATCGGCCGGCTGCTGTTTGAAGTGCGGTTGCCGGTTCACCGTCCAGCTCAGCAGCCAGCTGGAATCCCGGGCGGTGACGATGCCGCCGGTGACGACCTTGCCGCTGAAGGGATCGCGTTTGCAGATCTTGCGGATGTACTCCGGTATGCGCTGATCGAGTGTGGTGACCGTCGCCGATTCCCATTTGGTCTCGGGAATATGGGATCCGAAGACGTCGGGGCGGCCGAAGGCGCGATCCTTGGCCGCGATCCGCCGCCACAGTTCCCAAGCGGGCGCCGGTCCCTCGTTCAGTGTCGCGGGGGTGTGGTGATCGCCCTCGTCGGAGTTCTCCACCAGCGAACCGATCGTGGTGAACAACAGATCGTCCGGGCCCAGCCGGACGCCGCCCTCGACCCCGTCCGAGACCCAGTGGATACCGGTGGCCTGCTTGCGATCCGCGGTGATGTCGAAGTCGATATCGGTGACCTCGGTATCGAACCGGAACGTCACGCCCTGATCGAGCAGCCACCGATACAGCGGCAGTACCAGCGATTCGTACTGGTTGTACTTGGTGAACTTCAGTGCCGAGAAGTCCGGCAGGCCGCCGATGTGATGGATGAACCGGTGCAGGTACAGCTTCATCTCCAGCGCGCTGTGCCATTCCTCGAAGGCGAACATCGTGCGCCAGTACAGCCAGAAGTTGCTCTGCAGGAAGTCCTTTCCGAACACCTCGTCGATGCGCTTGTTCTCCATCTCCTCGCGAGTGGCGAGGAAGATCTTCGCGATGTCCTTCTGCGCCCTGTCGTTCAGCGCGAAGAGGCCGTCGGTGTGCGCGTCCTGGCCGCGATCCACCGTGGCACGCTGCAGCGAGTAGTTCGGATCGTCCTTGTTCAGCCAGTAGAACTCGTCGAGGACGCTCGCGCCCTCTATCTCGATCGAGGGCACCGAGCGGAACAGGTCCCACAGGCACTCGAAGTGGTTCTCCATTTCGCGGCCACCACGGATGACGAAACCCTTTGCAGGCTCCTTGATTCCGTCCAGCGCGCCACCGGGCAGCTTCAATCGCTCCAGGATGGTGATCCGGTCACCGGACATCTGCCCGTCGCGGATCAGGAAGGCCGCGCCCGACAGCGAGGCCAGGCCCGCCCCGACGAACCACGCCGTCTTGTCGTCGACGCCCTCGGGTTTGCGCGGGCGGGCGAACGCCTCGTAGTTGCCGCTGCTGTAGTACATCCGGGTCTCTCCTGCCTGTGGTTGTCCGCCCCGACTGTCGAATGTGGCTGTGCCGTAACGTCTTACGCGTTGTACCGGTAGAAGCCCTCGCCGCTGGCCAGGCCGAGCCTGCCCTTGTCGATGTATTCCGACTTCAGCCACTGCGCCAGCTTCCGGCCGTCCTCGCCGCTGTTGACCAGGATGTTGTACGGCGTGGTCAGACCGACGATGTCGAGGATCTGGAAGGGGCCCGCGGGCGCGCCGGTGCCGATGCGCCAGGTCTCGTCGACCGCCTTCGGCTCCGCGTAGCCGCCCGCCGCCAGCGCCATCGCCGAGTTGAGGAACGGCACGAGCAGCGAGTTGAGGACGTAGCCGGCCTTCTCCTTGTGCAGTTCGATCGGCACCATGCCGATGGCCCGGGCGAATTCCACTACCGCCTCAAACACCTTCGGATCGGTGTCCTCGGTGCCCATGACCTCGGCGGTGTTGAAGTGCCACACCTGATTCGCGAAGTGCAGGGCGAGGAAACGGTCCGGGCGGCCGGTGGCGTCCTTCATGTCGCTGGGCAGCAGCGTCGAGGAGTTGGTGGCGAAGATGGTGTGCTCGGGCGCGAGCTCACCGAGCCCGCGATAGGTGTCCTGCTTGATCGACAGCACCTCGGGCACCGCTTCGATGATCAGATCCGCGTCCCGGGCCGCCTCGGCGAGATCGCTGGTGAGCGCGATGCCCGCGGCGGTGGCCTCGGCCTTGCCGTCACCCGCGCCCGGTACCTGCTCACGGTAGGTGGCCGCGAGTTTGTCGAAACGCTCGTGCGCCGCGGTCAGCGCCTCGTCGTTGATGTCGTAGGCGGTTACCTCGAAACCGTTGAAGGCGGTCTGGAAGGCGATCTGGGATCCCAGGACGCCGGTCCCGAGGACGCTCACCTTGCGAATCGTGCCGGACATGTCGACTCCGTTCTGCGGGCCGTGGCCCGCGTTGGTTTTTCAGGCTCCGGTGACCGCGGCGCTGCGGAAACCGGCGACGAGCTGAGCGATCTGGGCGTGCAGATCGTCGATCGGATCGTGGTGGGGGTGGACGCCGGTGGACGGGCGCACCAGCGCCATGTGCAGTACCGCGAAGAGACCGCGGCCCGCCACGCGGGCCGCCTCCCGCTGCGCGGCCGTGGGCTCACCGGAGTTCGCGACCGCGGTCAGCAGAATCTCGGCGAGGGCCGACTCGAGCTGCGCCACCAATGCCAGCCCCTGTTCCCGGTAGGTCTCCTCGGGCGGGCCGAACAGCAATTCGCGCTGGTAGGCGATGGTGTTCTCGGTATTGCGCGCCGCCGCGTCCAGGATCGGCCGCAGCAACGCCGTGATCGCGCCCACCGGATCGGCGATGTCGCGGGCACGGCGGGTGCCGGCCTCGAGCGCCGACCGGAAGTCCTCGTTGTAGACCATGAGCAGCAGCTGTCCCTTGGACGAGGCGTAGCGGAACAGCGTGCCCGCGGCGATATCGGCCCGATCGGAGATCTGCTGGGTGGTGACCGCGGCGAAACCGCGTTCGGCAAACAACCGCGCGGTCACCTCGAAGATTCGGCTCTGCTTCTCGCGCATATTGCGCACCCGCCGCCCGACCTGCCGGCTCTGCTGTGTACTTGCCACCCGACGCCTCCTATCGGCCGATAATAATGAGTGCGCTCATTAATGAGCATACTCAGAGCTATCGGAAGTGCAACACGTCCAGCGTGACGTCGGCCACGTGCGCGAGTGCCGGCCTCGTCGCAGGCGTGGCCCGTTCGTGATGACCGGCCCGGCCGCGACAATGGACCGACCGCGGTCGCGTCGACCGCGGCAGCGAAGGAGGGCCACGATGGCCGAACGGGTGACCACGGAGCGCGAGATCACCGCGAGTGTCGATCTGTGCACGTCGCGGGGCCGGCTGAATCCCGACGCGGTGGGCTGGACGCGTCGGCCGCTGCACCGGGCGAATCTGCGTGGCTGGGGTCGCACCAAACGGTGGGAGTACTGGGGCATCGTCACCCCGGACCACATCATCGGAATCGTGCTGACGTCGCTGGATTACGCCGGTCTGCAGGGTATCTACGTGCTCGATCGGGCGAGCGGCACCGAGATCGTCAAGGATGTGGTGACGCCGTTCGCCCGCGGTGTGCACCTTCCCGATCGCAGCGGTGCCGGCACCGCGACCGGACATGCCGGCGATCTGGTGATCGAATTGCGAAACGATCAGGCCGGCACCAGGATTCACGCCGCCACCCCGCGCATCGATATCGATCTGACGGCCGGGTCGCCGGCGGGACACGAATCGCTCGGTGTCGTGGTGCCGTGGAGTGCGAAGCGCTTCCAGTACACCGTCAAGGATCTCGGCCGTCCGGTGTCGGGCACCCTCACCGTGGACGGCGTCGCCTACGTGGTCGCCGACGGGTTCGCCGTCCTCGACCACGGACGCGGGAAGTGGCCGTACTCGATCGCGTGGAACTGGGCCGCCGGCTGCGGCCCGGAGACGGCGATCCAGCTCGGCGGCAAGTGGACCGACGGCACCGGTTCGACCGAGAACGCGCTGTTCGTGCGTGGCCGGCTGCACAAGATCGACGATGAGCTGGAATGGGTTTACGACCGCCGGGATTGGTTGCGGCCGTGGCGGATTCGCGGCCCGCGCGTCGCCGTCGAGTTCACGCCCTTCCATGTACGCGAATCCCGGACGGCGCTGGGTGTGCTGGCCAACGACACTCATCAGTGCTTCGGGCACTTCACCGGCCGAGCCCGCACCGACGACGGGGAATGGGTGGAGCTCGACGGCCTCACCGGCTGGGCGGAAGAGGCGCGCAACCGCTGGTGATCCGAAACGCTACCTACTCGCAATAGCTATTGCGTTCTTGTCTTGCGGATGTAGCATTATCGAAACCGAGAATGCGATTTCCCCCAGGTTGTCGCGACGTAGCGGGGTTCCGGGAGGTGGCGGCATGGCGATAACTCTGCCGGGCTGGTCCCGGAGTATGTCCCGCCGTTCGGCGGGCGGACTGCAGACCATCGGCGGACTGTTCGCCATGTCGGCCGATGCGGTGAAGTTCGCCTTCCGCCGTCCCTTTCAGACCCGCGAATTCCTGGAGCAGTCCTGGTTCGTGGCCCGGGTGTCGCTGATTCCGACCCTGCTCGTGGCGATTCCGTTCACCGTGCTGGTGAGCTTCACGCTCAACATTCTGCTGCGCGAACTGGGTGCGGCCGACCTCAGTGGCGCGGGCGCGGCATTCGGCGCGGTCACCCAGGTGGGTCCCATGGTGACCGTGCTGATCGTGGCCGGATCCGGTGCGACCGCGATGTGCGCGGATCTGGGCTCGCGGACCATCCGCGAGGAGATCGACGCCATGGAGGTGCTCGGCATCAATCCGGTGCAGCGACTCGTCACTCCGCGCATGCTCGCTTCGGGACTGGTCGCGCTGCTGCTGAACAGTCTGGTCTGCATCATCGGCATCGCCGGTGGTTACGTCTTCTCCGTCTATGTGCAGAACGTCAACCCCGGTGCCTTCGCCAACGGCATCACCCTGCTGACCGGGCTGAACGAAGTCGTGATCTCGGCGGTCAAGGCGCTGTTGTTCGGCCTCGTCGCCGGGCTCATCGCCTGCTATCGCGGGCTGATCGTCTCCGGTGGCGCGAAGGCCGTGGGTAATGCGGTGAACGAAACCGTGGTCTATGCCTTCATGGCGCTGTTCGTGATCAATGTCGTCGTGACCGCGATCGGCATCCAGATGACGGCCAGATGAGGGGGAACGGCTGTGGTACTGGAAGCGAGATATCCGCGTGCCGTGCGGCGGGCGCGCCGGCCGGTGAAAAGCCTCGGCAGCATCGGCGATCACACGCTCTTCTACGTGCGGGCGCTGTTCGGCGCTCCGTTCGCCGCGTGGCGCTACAAGAAGGAGACCATCCGGCTCATCGCCGAATTCAGCATGGGCTCCGGCACTTTGGCGGTTTTCGGCGGCACCGTGGTGATCGTCGGATTCCTCACCCTCGCCACCGGTGGCACCCTGGCCGTGCAGGGCTACAGCTCCCTGGGCAATATCGGCATCGAGGCGTTGACCGGATTCCTGTCGGCCTTCATCAACGTGCGCATCTCGGCGCCGGTGGTGGCCGGCATCGGACTGGCGGCCACGTTCGGCGCGGGAGCCACCGCGCAGTTGGGCGCCATGCGGATCAACGAGGAGATCGACGCACTGGAATCCATCGCGATCGAGCCGATCGCCTATCTGGTCGGCACCCGCATCGTGGCCGGGATGATCGCGATCACGCCGCTGTACTCACTCGCGGTGGTGGCCTCCTTCCTCGCCAGCCGGGTCACCACCGTCTTCCTGCTCGGCCAGTCCTCGGGGCTCTACGACCACTACTTCACCACCTTCCTCAATCCGCTCGATCTGGTGTGGTCGTTCGTGCAGGCGATCCTGATGGCACTGACAATTCTGCTGATACACAGCTATTTCGGCTTTTTCGCCGCCGGCGGGCCGTCCGGAGTGGGTACCGCGGTCGGCAACGCGGTGCGGACCTCGCTGATCGCCGTCGTCTCGGTAACCCTGCTGGTCTCGTTGGCCATCTACGGCTCCAACGGCAACTTCAACCTGTCGGGCTAGGGGAGAAGCCGTGTTGCGCAGCATTTTACGTCCGATCGTGGGTCTGCTGTCGATCGCCGCGATCGCCGGGGTGGTCGCTCTGGCGGTGGTCATGTTCCGCGGCGGATTCGCCGACACCGTGCGGGTCACCGTCCTGTCACCGCGTGCGGGCCTGGTCATGTACCCCGACGCGAAGGTGAAGATGCGCGGAGTGGCCGTGGGCCGGGTGGCCGCGGTGGACGAGCGGCCCGACGGGCTCGCCGCGATCCAGCTGGCGATCGACGCCGATCAGGTGAAACGCATTCCGTCGAATGTGACCGTGGACATCGCCTCCACCACCGTGTTCGGCGCCAAATTCGTCGAATTCCTGCCGCCGGCGGAGAAATCCGCGTCCTCGATCCACGCCGGCCAGATCTTCGACTCCCGGCACGTGACGGTCGAGATCAACACCATCTTCGAACGATTGACCGCGGTGCTGGGGCAGATCGAACCGGAGAAGCTGAACGAGACGCTGGGCGCGATCGCCGGTGCGACCAACGGCCGCGGCGAACAGGTCGGGCAGATGCTGACCGATCTCGACTCGTTCCTGGCCAAGATCGAGCCCGCTCTGCCCTCGCTGAGTCACGAGATCGCGGCCGGACCGAATGTGGCCGCCTCCTACGGCGATGCCGCGCCGGACCTGCTGTCCACCGCGCGCAATGCCGCCACGATCAGCCGGACCGTGGTGGACGAACAAGCGAATCTGGATGCGCTGCTGGTCAATGCGATCGGCCTGGCCGATGTCGGCAACCAGGTGCTCGGCGACAACGGCGCGCCGCTGGCCTCGATGCTGCACCTGCTGGTACCCACCACCGATCTGGCCGCCGAATACGCACCGGCGCTGAAATGTTCGATCGAGGGCCTGGACTACATGGACAATGTGAAACCGGTGCAGGTTCCGGGCATGGGACTGACGGTCAATTTCCTGTGGGGCGCCGAACCGTACCGATATCCGCGCGATCTGCCCAAGGTCGCCGCATCCGGTGGCCCGCAGTGTTCGGTGCTGCCGGTGCCCTACAACGGCAAGCCCAAGTTCGTGGTGGTCGACGACGGCGCCGTCCCGTTCCCGAATACCAACCGGACCCTGCGCGTGAATCCGGATCTGCTGCAGAGCGTGCTGTTCGGGGCCGTCGATCCCGCCGCCGGAGGTCCGCGATGAGACAACGGGATACGCCGCTGCTGAAATTCGGCGCCTTCGCGGTGGTGATGGTGGTTCTCTCCGGATTCCTGGTCCTGGTCTTCGGTCAGTACCGCACCGGTTCGACCAACGGCTATTCGGCGGAATTCACCGACTCGTCGGGACTGCGCTCCGGAGACAGTGTGCGGGTGGCCGGCGTCGAGGTGGGCCGGGTGCAAGGGGTGACGCTGCGCCCGGATCAGCGGGTGGTGGTGACCTTCGACGCCGACCGCGACATCGTGCTCACCGGGGGCACCAAGGCCGCCATCCGCTATCTGAACCTCGTCGGCGACCGCTATCTCGAACTGACCGACGGTCCGGGATCCACCGCGACCCTGCGGCCCGGTGCGCGGATTCCGCTCGAACGCACCACGCCCGCACTGGATCTCGATCTTCTGCTCGGCGGCCTGAAACCGGTGCTGCAGGGACTGAACGCCCAGGAGGTCAATTCGCTCACCTGGTCGCTGGTGCAGATCGTGCAGGGGCAGGAGGGCACGGTGGATTCGCTGCTGACCAAGACCGCCTCCTTCTCCTCCCGGCTCGCCGACACCAGCGATGTGGTGGGCAAGCTGATCGACAACCTGAACCAGGTGATGGAGACTCTGGCGAGCAACGGCACCCAGTTCTCCGATGCCATCGGCCGCCTCGAGCAACTGGTGACCCAGCTGTCGCAGGACCGCGATCCGATCGGCTCCGCGATCGACGCACTGGACCGCGGAACCGCTTCCGTCGCAGATCTTCTCACGCAGAGCCGAGCTCCCCTGGCCGACAGCGTCGAACAGCTCGCGCGGCTGGCACCCGCCGTGGACGACGGCAAGGACAAGGTGGACCACGCATTGCAGCGGGCGCCGGAGAACTTCCGGAAGATGGTGCGGACCGGCTCCTACGGCAACTTCATCCAATACTTCGTGTGCGCGTTGACCATCCGAGTCAGCGATCCGTCCGGGCAGGTCGTCCAGCTGCCCTGGATCAAAACCGAGACGGGGAGGTGTGCACCGTAGATGCTGCATTATCGCGGCGCTCATCTGTTACGTCCCGGACTGGTCGGGATCGTGGTGATGGTCTGCGTCATCCTCATCGGCTTGCAGTCGCAGAAGTTCATGGCATGGGGCACCACCGTGCGCTATCAGGCGCTGTTCGGCGAGGCCGCCGGACTGGCGGTCGGCGACGACGTGATCGTCTCGGGCGTGCGGGTCGGCACCGTGCAGAAGGTGGTGCTGCACAACGGGGATGCGCTGGTGGTGTTCTCGGTGAACTCGACCATCCGGCTCGGCGCCGACAGTTCGGCGCACATCAAGACCAGTTCGCTGCTGGGGAAACGCGACCTCACGGTCGTTTCCGCGGGAACCGGCCGGATGCGCTCACTCGACACCATTCCGGCCTCGCGGACCTCCTCGCCGTATTCCCTGACCGATGCCGTCGGTGATCTGAGCACCAAGACCTCGGCGATCGACATCGATTCACTCAACCGCTCCCTCGACATGCTGTCCTCGACGCTGAATCAGATCGCACCGCAGGTGGGCCCGGCATTCGACGGGCTGACACAGCTGTCCAAGACGATCAACAGCCGCAACGAATCGCTACGGCAGTTGCTGACCGGCGCGGGCACGGTCACCTCGGTGCTCGCCCAGCGCAGCGAGCAGGTGAATACGCTGATTCTCAACGCGAATGCGCTGGTCGACGTGCTCGCGCAGCGTCGCCAGGAAATCGTCGACCTGCTCGCCAACACCTCGGCGGTGGCGAAGCAGTTGTCGGGCCTGGTCGCCGACAACGAGGCCGCGCTCGGGCCGACACTGGATCGGCTGAACTCGATCGCCGCGATGCTCGAGAAGAATCGCGACAATATCGGCAAGGCCATCCCGGGATACTCGAAAGTCGCTCTGACTCAGGGTGAAGCAGTCTCCGGCGGCCGCTTCTACAACGCCTACGTCGCCAATCTGATCGACGGCCAGGATATTCAGCCCTTCATCGACCGGGCGTTCGGCGTGAACCCGCCGGCCCAGTTCCCGCTACCGCATCCGGAGCCGCCGCGATGAGTACGAGATGGATGGTCCGGATCGTCGGTGCCGTGGTGATCGTCGCGGTCGTGGTGACCGGAGGCGTGATCGGTTATCGAGAACTGTTCGGGCCCAAGCACTTCACCGCGATATTCACCACCACGACCGCGATCTATCCCGGCGACGACGTGCGCGTCGCGGGGGTGAAGGTGGGGCATATCGAATCGATCCGTCCGCAGGGCACGACGACCCGGATGGTGCTCGCCGTCGACCGCGACATTCGGGTGCCCGCCGGCGCTGAGGCGGTGATCGTGGCACAGAGCCTGGTCGCGGCCCGCTACGTCCAGTTGACTCCCGCCTATCGAACCAGCGGCCCCACGCTCGCCGACGGTGCGGTGATCCCGGTCGAGCGCACCGCGGTGCCGGTGGAATGGGACGAGATCAAGACGCAATTGACCAAGCTGGCAACGGGTTTGGGCCCGGGCGGCGACGCCGCGGGAAGTTCGATGGGCCGGTTCGTCGACAGCACCGCCGCCGCACTGAGCGACGGGAACGGGGAGAAGCTGCGGCAGATGCTGGCCCAGTTGTCCGCGGTCGGGCGCATCCTGGCCGACGGCAGCGGCAATATCGTCGACATCCTGCAGAATCTGCAGACGTTCGTGGACGCGCTGAAGGGCAGCAGTACCCAGATCGTCGAGTTCGAGAATCGGCTGGCGACACTGTCCAGCGTCGTCGACGACAGCAAGTCCGATCTGGACGCGGCCCTGCGCGAACTGTCGGTCGCGGTCGGTGAGGTCCAGCGGTTCGTCTCCGAGAACCGCGCGAAGGCCGGCGAACAGGTGCAGCGGCTGGCGAATGTCACCCAGAATCTGGTGGATCATCGCGCGGATCTGGAGAATCTGCTGCATATCGCGCCGAACAGCATCGCGAACTTTTATCACATCTACAACCCCGACACCGGCACGGAGGCAGGGGTTTTCGAGCTCAACAACTTCTCCAATCCGATGCAGTTCATCTGCGCCGGGGTGGCGAGTATCGAGAACGCGACGGCCGCAGAATCGGGGGAGAAGTGCCGCCAGTATCTGGGGCCGATTCTGCCCCTGCTCAGTTTCAACTATCTGCCGTTCCCGGTGAGCCCGGTGACCGGGCCGGCGCCGGACCCGAACAACGTGATCTACAGCGAACCCGACCTGGTGCCGAAGATCGTCGGACAGCAGCCCGGCCCGTCGGCGCCGACATCGGTCACCGAACTGCTCCAGCCCTGGGGGAGGCCACCGTCATGATCGCGCGGTTGCTCGTCCTGTGCGCGTGCGCACTGGTCACCGTCACCGGATGTGGCTGGCACGGCGTGGATTCGCTGCCGCTGCCCGGCGCCCCCGGTCGCGGTGCGGACGCCGCGATCTATCACGTCGAGATGGCGAATGTCGGGACGCTGGTGTCGAATTCGCCCGTGATGATCGACGACGTGGTGGTCGGCAGCGTCGGGTCGATCACCGTGCACGGCTGGCACGCCGTCGTGGACGTCTCG
The DNA here is from genome assembly GCF_049538315.1 of Nocardia sp. AB354. Lineage (NCBI taxonomy): Bacteria > Bacillati > Actinomycetota > Actinomycetes > Mycobacteriales > Nocardiaceae > Nocardia > Nocardia sp. AB354. The sequence goes on from NZ_JBMVFU010000007.1 coordinate 110,495, forward strand.
GTGAAGCCGGATGTGGTCGTGCCCGCGAATGTGGCGGCGACGATCGGCCAGACCAGTCTGCTCGGCTCGACTCATCTGGCGTTGAATCCGCCGGCCGGACAGGCGCCGAGCGGGCGCCTGCAGCCCGGGGCGACGGTACCGCTGAACCGGACCTCGACCTATCCGTCGACCGAACAGACCCTCGCGTCGCTGTCGGTGGTGCTCAACGGCGGCGGGATGGGGCAGATCAACGACATCATCCACAATCTCGATGCCGCGTTCTCCGGTCGTGAGGGCGCCATCCACGATCTGATCCCGCGCCTGGACGCGTTCATGACCGTGCTGGATCAGCAGCGCGACAATCTGCTCGCCACCGTGACCGGGCTGAACCGGATGGCGGAAACCTTCGCCCAGCAACGGGATACGGTCAGCGATACCTTGCGCGAGGTCGGCCCCGCACTCGAGGTGCTGCTCACCGAGCGGCCGAAGATCACCACCGCACTCGACAAGCTGCGCACCTTCAGCGACACCGCGACCGGGGTGATCTCGCAGGTGCAGTCGGATCTGCTCACGAATCTGCACAACCTCGAACCGACCCTGCGGGAATTGGCCGACGTCGGGTCGAAGATCGACGGCGCGGTCTCCTTCCTCACCGTGTTCCCGTACGGGCAATACGGCATCGACCACGGTATCCGCGGCGACTACGTCAATCTGTTCGCCACCATCGACCTCACCGTGCCGCGGTTGCGGCGCGAACTACTGCTCGGCACCCCGCTGGGTGACCCGAACGCCGTGCTGCAGGCGATGGTCGGCGACCCCGGCTACGGCACCCAGACCAACGACCCGCTGGGTGCGCCGGTGAACCCGCCCGACCCGAACGGAGGCGGCCGATGATCCTCACCCGATTCGTCCGAGCGCAGCTGGTGATCTTCTCGATCCTGGCCGTGATCGGCATGGTGTCGATGGCCGTGCAGTACATGCGGCTGCCGACCCTCGCCGGTATCGGCACCATGAAGGTGACGCTGGAACTTCCGACCTCCGGCGGGCTGTATCGATTCGGCAATGTCACCTATCGCGGCGTTCAGATCGGCAAGGTCACCTCCGTCGATCTGACCGACGACGGGGTGAAGGCGACCCTGTCCATCGACGGCGGGCACAAGATCCCCGCGGATCTGCGGGCGCAGGTGCGCAGCGTGTCGGCGGTGGGCGAGCAGTACGTCGATCTGCAACCGCGCACCGACGCACCGCCGTATCTGCACGACGGATCCGTGATCGACGTGCGCGACAGCACCGTTCCGCAACCGGTGGGGCCGATGCTCGACGAACTCGACACTCTGGTCGGCAGCATTCCCAAGGACAGGCTGCACGACATGCTCGACGAGGTGTTCACCGGCGTGAACGGCGCCCGATACGACCTGCAGTCGCTGCTGAACTCCGCGTCGACCGTGGCCGCCGATGCGAACCGGACCGGTGACACCACCCGCGACCTGCTGGCGAAGGCCGAGCCGCTGATGGACTCGCAGGACCGCTCGGCCGACGCGATCCGGATCTGGGCGCGCAGCCTGGCCGGAGTGTCGGGACAGATCGCCACCGACGACGAGCAGGTCCGGACGCTGCTGAACACCGGGCCGGGTGCGGCGCAGGAGGCGACGAAACTTCTGGATTCGGTGAAGCTCACACTGCCCGTGCTCCTGTCGAATCTGACCTCGGTCGCGCAGCTGGGCGTGACCTATCACGCCGGGCTGGAACAGGTGCTGGTGTTGCTGCCGCCCGAGGTCTCGATCGTGCAGGCGGTACAACCCACGAAGAACGCACAGGGCTTGGGACCCGGAGACTTTCGGATCAGCGGGGTCTCGGATCCGCCGGCCTGTACGGTCGGCTTCCTGCCGCCGTCGGCATGGCGGCCGCCGTCGGACACCACCACCATCGACACCCCCGACGGCTTGTACTGCAAGCTGCCACAGGATTCGCCCGTCGCGGTCCGCGGCGCGCGCAATTTCCCGTGTGCCGGGAAACCGGGAAAGCGAGCGCCGACAGCGGAGATCTGCAACAGCGACCAGCAGTACGAACCGGTGGCGCCGGACCAGCCGGTGGTGGGACCGTATCCGCGCGATCCGAATCTGGAAGCACAAGGCATCCCGCCGGATTCGCGGTGGAACGCGCCGCCACCCGCACCGGCCGCACCGGGAGTTCCCCTGCCGCAGTTGCCGCAGATCGAGCTGCCCAGGATTCCCGGGTTGAACGCGCCCGCGGCATCGCGCTCGACCACCGCACCGTCGGTGGGCTTCGCCCACTACGACCCGCGCACCGGGAACTACCTGGCGCCGGACGGAAGGATGTATCGGCAGGACGATCTGGCCGGTACCCGCCCGGCGAGCTGGAAAGACATGGTGGCGCACTGAATTCGACGCCTACCTCGCTCGCGGTGCGGACTCACACCGGATCGAAGGACGAGATCAACCACTTGCCGTCGATGTGCGAGAGCGAGACCTTGACACTGCTCGAGGTCATCGACGGATCGGGCTTGTCGGAGGTGGTGGTGGTCTGATTGATGAACACCAGCACCACGGCCGAATCCGGACGGATCTGCTCGATCGCCGAACGCACCACGGCAGCTGAGGTCTTCACCGCCTTCTGCTTGGCCGCCGGCGCGACCACCTGCTGGGTGAACTGCCCGTAATAGGTGAGGAAGTCTCCGGTCAGGAAGGACCTCGCGGCGGTGAGATCGTGGTCGAGGGTATCGGGAGCATAGGAGAGAATCGCGACCGAGCCGTTCGAGGCGGCGGCGATCGCCGCGCGCTGAGCGTCGTCGTCGGTCTGCTGATCGGGGCGGTACTGCGTGAAGTACAGGCTGGTCGCCGCCACCACGGAGGCCGCGGCGAGTCCGCCGAGCAGCCCGGCCCCCACCCCGGCGCGATGGCCGCGCACCCAGGTCAGCGCCGCACGCGGGCGCGGGAGCTTCCGCGCGTCCTTCTCGGAAGGCGCAGGCGCTCCGGTCGTTTCGGTGTTCGCGCCGGTCTCGCGCTCGTCGATGTGCTCGGGCCGGGAATCGGAGGATGTGCTCACGGGACGAACTCCACTTTCGACATCTTGAGTTGGCCGTCGACGCGTTCCACGGTGACGCTCAACCGCCAGGCGCGCGGTTCCTGTTTCGCGCCGGCCGAATTGGTGACCTCGGAGGTCGCCGCGACCAGGACCACCGCCGAGTCGTCGGTCATCGACTGCACCGCGGCCGCGTCGACCCTGCCCTGGGTGGCGACCTTGGACTGCTGGATCACCTTGGCGAAATCGTCTGCGCGCGACTGGAAATCGTTGCGGAAGGCACCCGTGGAATCGTCGAGCACGCGCTTCACGTCATCGGCGGCATGATTGAAATCCAGTGAGGTCAGCGTGGTCACGCCCTGCCGCGCCGCCGCCACGAACTCCGCCTCACGATGCTGCTTCGCGGTCACATCGTGATGCCGCCACATCATGTATCCGCTGCTGCCCAGTCCGGCGCACAGGACGATCGCCGCGACCGCCGCACCGGCCGTGCGCCGCCGGATATGCCGAACGGCCCCCAGCCGTGGTCTCTTGTGGCGTCTGCTTTCCTCGGGCTCCGAGCCGGGATCGTTCGTTGCGGCGGGCTCGAGATCCGACTCGGGCTCGAGATCGGTAGCCGCGTCGGCATGGTCATCGTCGAGGGTCCGCTCGGCGGCTGTCGCGGGCTGCCGGGCTCGCCTGTCTTCCGAGCCATTGTCTTGCGGGCCAGGTGCGGGGTCGTCGCTGTCCGGCGTGTCGTTCGCGTTCGGGTGTGTGCTCGCCGGTGCGGCGGATCCGGCGCGACGGCGCAGCGTGGCCGCGCGAGCTCGGGCGCGGGCAGCGGCTGCCACCGCCTCGGCGGCTTCGGCCTCGGCCTCGGCTTCGGCGGCGGCCAGCAGCAGATCGCGATCGGAGATATCACCGGTATCCGGCGGCGAGTGGTGTGTTCCGGACGTCACTGCGCGCTCCGTTCGTCGGGCCGGTGGCTGGCAGACCTGCGAGAACAATACTTCCACACATTGAGAACCTTACTCTACCTGCGACGCGCAGCGAACGCCCTAGATATAGCGGGATCTGCATGTAACCTGCGGGATTGTCATTCCCAGTTTTAGAGAATATCCTTCTCTCACGGTGGGAGGGAGGCGCCATGACCCAAGGTCCGCAGCCGCCTGCCCGTGTGCCTGTCCGCGGCCGAGCCGCATTCCGGAGATTTCCGCAAGGGGTGAACCAGTGACCATCAGCGCGGCCAGTGACGTCCACTACGACCCGTACGACGTCGAACTCAACGCCGATCCCTATCCCATGTTCAAGCGCCTGCGCGACGAGCTGCCGCTCTACTACAACGCCGAGCACGACTTCTACGCGCTGAGCCGATTCGAGGACGTCAACGCCGGCCTGATCGACAAGGACACCTTCATCTCCGGCCGCGGCGCGATCCTGGAGCTCATCAAGGCGAATATCGAAATACCGTCCGGCGTATTGCTTTTCGAGGATCCGCCGGTGCATACGATCCACCGCAAACTGCTCTCCCGGATGTTCACGCCGCGCAAGATCAAGGCGCTGGAATCGAAGGTGCGGGACTTCTGTGCCGAAAGTCTCGATCCGCTGGTCGGTACCGGCCGCCTGGACTTCATCGCCGATATCGGCGCCCGGATGCCGATGCGGACCATCGGCATGCTGCTCGGCATCCCGGAAGAGGATCAGGAGGCCATCCGCGATTTCGCCAACGAGCAGATGCGCACGGAGGAGGGCAAGCCGATGAAGGCCGCCTCCGAGGGCATGGTGTCCGGCGACATCTTCGGCCCCTATATCGACTGGCGCGCCGAACATCCCTCCGACGACATCATGACCGAACTGCTCAACGTCGAATTCGTCGACGAGACAGGAACCGAGCGCCGTCTCACCCGCGACGAACTGCTCATGTACGTGAATGTGGTGTCCGGCGCCGGGAACGAGACCACCACCCGCCTGATCGGCTGGGCCGGAAAGGTTCTCGCCGATCATCCCGACCAGCGCCGGCTGCTGGTCGAGAATCCGGCGCTCGTCCCGCAGGCGATCGAGGAACTGCTGCGCTTCGAATCGCCAGCTCCGCACACCTGCCGCTACGTCACCCGCGAGGTCGAGTACTACGGGCAGAAAGTGCCCGAGGGGTCGGTGCTGATGTTCCTGATCGGCGCGGCGAACCGCGACCACCGCCACTTCGCCCCGGACGGAGACGTTTTCGACATCCGGCGCGCACCGCAACCGCATCTGGCGTTCAGCGTCGGCACCCACTTCTGCCTGGGTTCGGCGCTGGCGCGGCTGGAGGGTCGCATCGCACTCGAGGAGATCCTGAAGAGGTTCCCGGAGTGGGAGGTCGATATGTCGCAGGCGCGGCTGTCGCCGACCTCGACCGTGCGCGGCTGGGAAAGTCTGCCCGCCCGCACCTGAACCGGTTGTCGCGCAGGCGGATCGCGAAGGCCCGGCCGGCGCCTCGGGACCGCGCCGGAGGCGAGTTCGTCTCCTGGATGCAATGATCGGACTCGCACCCGTTTCTGATCGAGGTCGAGGAGACAGCAGATGAGCTTTCCGCAGCGGTACGGGCCGTGGGCGTTGGTGGTCGGTGCCGCGCTGGGATTGGGGGCCGAATTCTGCCGTCAGCTCGCCGAACGCGGCCTGAACCTCGTCATGGTCGCGCTGGAGAAGGACGAACTCGACACGCTGGCAACGGATCTGGCCGACCGCTACGGAATCCGCACCCACGCGGTCACCGGCGACATCACCGCGCCGGAGGTGCTGGAATCGGTGGCGCTGCTGGTCGACGACGTCGAACTCGGCCTGGTCGTCTACAACGCCGGGCTCTCGGTCTGTGGCATGTGGCTGGACACACCGCTGGAACGGCATCTGAAGACGATCGACATCAACGTGACCGCGATGATGACCGTCCTGCACCGATTCGTGCCGCCGATGATCGGACGGGGCCGCGGCGGGGTGATCCTGCTCAGCTCCATGTCCGGCCTGCTCGGCACCCCCATGTACGCCTCGTACGCGGGCACCAAGGCGTTGACGCTGAATCTGGCCGAATCACTGTGGGACGAATGGCGTCCGCACGGTGTCGACGTCGTCGCGGTCGTTCCCGGCCCCACCGACACCCCCGGCTACCGCGCCGACCAACCGCGCACTGTCCGCAATTCCCCGAAGGTGATGCCGGTCGCCCCGGTGGTCGCCGCGGGCCTGGCCGCACTCGGCAGACAACCCTCGGTGATTCCCGGCCGGGCCAACCGCTTCAACGGCACACTGCTGTCCCGAATTCTGCCGCGCAGGACAGCCGTCGCCCTCATGGGAAAGAACATGCGAGAGATGTACGCCGGGAAATAGACGGTGGCGACGGCTCGGGTGTCCGAACGACGTGGAGCCGAGCCGAATTCGCGTGCGGGTTCAGGAGGTGAAGCGCGCGTCGACCCAGGCGAGGGCGTCGGGAAGTGATGCCTGCAGGATGCCGCGGTGGTCGACGCCGGGGTAGGTCCGATAGGCGACCTGCTGATCGGCCAGGCGCAAGCGGGCGACCATCGCATCCGTCGCGCGCGGGGGCACCGTCGTGTCGGCGCTGCCCTGCAACACCAGCAGCGGTACGTCGACGCGCTGGGTGCTGGGGTCGTTGTCGGTCAGTACGCGGAGCAGGGGTGTGGCGTCGCCGAGCGGGCTGAACGCCGCATCGGCGGGCAGGCCGCCCCAGCTGTCCGGTGCGCGCAAGGAGCCGAGGCATCCGGTGTCGGCCTCGGGCAGCAGGCTCAGTGCGCGCGGGGTCAGGAAGCGGGACGGATCGATGTTCTCGGCGGTCTGCGCGCCGCGAATCAGCAACGGCAGGAACGCATTCGAGTTGCCGAGCGTGCCGGCCAGGACTTCGCCCGCCCCGACGGTGCTCACCACCCGCTGCGCTCCGATGCCGAATTCCACCTGCGATGCCGGGGCGAGTGCCACCACACCGCGCAGATCGAGTCCGGGAGCCCAGGCGCGGGCCTGCGCATCGGTGAAGACGGCCGCCTGGCCGCCCTGTGAGTGGCCGATCGCCGCCCACCGCGTGCCGATCGATGCGTCGAGTTCGCGGGCGGCCAGGGCCATATCGGCCACGGCGCGCGCCTCGGTGGTGCCGATCAGGTATCCGTGCGGGCCCGGGGTGCCGAGCCCTTGATAATCGGTCTGTGCCACCGCGTATCCGGCCGCGAGCCAGCGCTGCTGTACGTCGCGCACCTGCGCGGTGTAGTCGTGGTCGGGGTAGTCGGGACCGGTGTCGCGCGAGGGTGCGCAGATATCGGCCACCCCGGTGGTGCCGTGCGCCCACGAGATGAGCGGCCAACCGTCCGGTGGTGGTGTGCCGCCGGGCACCGCCAGGGTTCCCGAGACGGCGACCGGATGGCCCTGTAGATCCACCGAGCGATAGAGAACGAGCAGATTCCGCGCCCCGGGCAGGCCCGGATCACCGGTGATACTGCGGGCCCGGATCACCGAGCCGTGCGGTCCGGCGATCGCCTCGGCGGGTGCGTCGTAGAACGCCTGCCCCTCCGGTACGGCCGTCGCGCCGGTGGGGTCCGCCGACGCGCCGACGGTCGCGGCCGCGATCGAGGCCAATGCCGCGACGACCACCAGCGGACCGTGTCGTGCCCGGCGATTGCGGGCGATCTTGGTCGGTGTGGAATCGCAAGACATGGGTCCAACATATCCGTGCCGTGTGACGGCCGACCACCGCGCCGGAATCATTGTGGCTCAACTTGTCTGCATATCGATACCTGCGCGCAACTCGCCGGTTCGGCGGTCGTGGCGGGAAGCGCGACGCTGTGCGCTGAAAAATTGCTGAGTTGACGGTACTCGATGCCTGCGACGGCGTGATCCCATCAGCCTGTGCGCCCGCGAATCCGCCGTTCATTCGGAACGAACGATGCTGCCTCCCGCTCTCCCCGGTAATCTCGGCGCGGATACCGCTCGCCGAGACGAAGTGGAGCCACTATGACGGAATCAGCTGACGCGCATACCGCCGACGAACCCGACCGGCCCATCGTGGTCGGCGTCGACGGCTCGGAGATCTCCTATCAGGCGGTGGCCTGGGCCGCGGTCGATGCCGTCATGCACGGGCGGCGTCTGGACATCGTCACCTCGGCCACGCTGCCGACCGGTTTCGGCTCGGAAGTATGGACCGGTGGCGCCGATTGGGTGCGCGAGGACGGCGAGCGCATCGTCGCCGAGGCGCGCCGGATCGCCGGATTGGTCGAGGGGCCGCTGGAGACCAATGCCGAGCTGGTGTTCGATCCGATCATCCCGACCCTGATCAAACGGTCGGAACGGGCCTACCGCGTGGTCGTCGGCAGTCGCGGGCGCGGCGCCGTCCGGCGGGCGCTGCTCGGTTCGGTGAGTTCGGCGGTGGTGCAGCGGGCACACTGCCCGGTCGCGGTGATTCCTGGAAATTCCGCGACCGACATGGTGACCGCGGCGAAGCCGGTGGTGGTCGGCGTCGACGGCACCGAGAACAGTGAACCCGCGATCGGCGTCGCCTTCGACGAGGCGTCGCGGCGGAAGGTGCCGCTGATCGCCGTGCATACGTGGAGCGATATCAGCCTGCCCGAGGTCGCGGTGGCCGGCTGGGACACAGTGCGCGAATCGGAGCGCGCCGCTCTCTCGGAGAGTCTGGCCGGATGGCGGGAACAGTATCCGGATGTCGATGTGCGGCCGGTGGTCTGGGCCGATCGGCCGGCTCGGGCGCTGCTCGCCGAATCCGAACATTCCCAGCTGGTGGTGGTCGGCAGCCACGGCCGCGGCGGATTCACCGGAATGCTGCTCGGTTCGACCGGCCATGCCCTGTTGCAGTCGTCCGAATGCCCGGTGATCGTGGTGCGACGACGGTGAGGCGCACGCCGGGCGGCCGACCGGCCGCCCGGCGTCATCCGCCGATCACACCGCCGAGAACTCCAACTCCGGCTCGTTCGCCGGCACCATGCTCACCGGCAGCGCCGCGAGCCCGCGAATCAGCAGACTCCTACGCCAGATCGGTTCCCCGTACTCGGGGTCGAGGGACAGCTCCGGAATCCGGTCGAGCAGCCGGTTGATCGCGATGGTGGCCTCCGTCCGGGCCAGTGCGGCGCCGAGACAGAAGTGGATGCCGTGCCCGAATGCGATATGCCGATTGTCCGCACGATCGACGTCGACCCGATCCGGGTGGGTGAAGCGGTCCGGATCGCGGTCGGCGGCCGCGAGCGAGATCAGGATGAATTCGCCGGCGCCTATCTCCCGGTCGCCCAGCACGATCGGCCGGGTGGTGTAGCGCGCGGTGGCCAGGTGCACCGGCCCCTGGCTGCGCAGAATTTCCTCGACGTAGGCCGGAACGGTTTCCGGCTCGGCCCGCAGCCGCTCGGCGATGCGCGGATTCCGCAGCATCTCGTAGACCGCATTGCCGATCAGATTGACCGTGGTTTCGTGCCCGGCCGCCAGCAGGAGCAACAACATCGAGATCAGCTCGCTCTGGTCCAGCTGGTCACCGTCCTCCTTGGCGATGATCAGTTCCGAGAGCAGATCGTCTCCGGGGCTGTCGGTGCGTGCGGCGATCAGCTTCGTCATATAGCTGAAGAAGCTGATGCCCGCGGTGGTGCGCTCCTCGATCGGCGCGGAATCGTTGACGACCACCGCTGTCCACGCGCGGAAGTCGTGCTTGTCGTCGTCCGGTACTCCCAGCAGTTCGCAGATCACCGCGACAGGTAGGGGAAAGGCATAGGCGTCCAGCAGGTCGGCCCGATCGCGGGTGCCGATCTCCGCGAGCAGTTCGTCCGCGATGGTGGTGATGCGGGGACCCAGCTCCCGGACGGCGCGGCCGGTGAAGGCCTTCGTCACGAGTTTGCGCAGGCGGGTGTGCTGCGGCGGATCCGCGAACAGCATGTTGTCGTTGATCGCGCCGTTGAACCGGTCGACCGCGCCGTTCCGCGCGAGCACGGCCTGTCCCTCCGGTGACCCGATCTTCTTGCTGATGCCGGGCTCGAGGAAGGCCTGCTTGGCGACCTCGTGATCGACCACCAACCAGCCCACCACCCCGTCCAGCCGGATGCGATGGATCGGACCGCGGGCCCGGAGCTCCCGGTAGACCGCGTGCGGGTCCTGGTAGAAGTCGTCGGTCAGTTCGAGGATCGCGTCCGCGGCCTGCACCGAATCCGAATATGTCACGTGCCAAAGTCCTTTCGATGTTCGATCGAAATCCGACGTACAGCCGATGCGGCTCCGCGGGCAGGCCGGAGACATGACGAGTCGACACGGCGTAACGGCGCGGCAAACCCAGGGCGACGACGCAGCTGTGGACAGCGTTCGGCCGGGCAGGCATCGGTGAGGGTCGAGCACTAGCACTCGGTCTGTTGACCAGAAAAGCTCATGGAGAGAACAACTTTGGCCTCCGCGACGAGGAAGCGGCCGGCCGTCCGAGCTGTTCGCCATGATCATCGCACACCGTCCGCGCGCCCGGGATCACCGGTCTCGCGCAGCGTTGTGAGCCCGATTCCCGGGTGTGACGGGTCTCCGGCGAGGTTTCGGAAAAAAATTTCCTAGCGAAACGAAGGGTCTCGAAGAGCTGTCGAGCCCGTCGGGCGATGTGGTGCGTGCACAATTCCGTACCCGGTTCCGCGTGAGGTGAAACTTCCGGCCGGAAGTGAAACGTGTTGTCGAGCAAGGTAACTCGCCGGGCGGTGGGCGGTTCGCGCCGCGGACCCTGGTCCGGTTCGGCGTAACCGATTCCAGCCGGAAGTTGCCGAAAAGTAGCTATAAACGAGCGGGAAGACGGCTTCCGGTTTTAGAGGAGGTGCTTGCTTGAAAAGTGGACGCTTGATATGTTGCCTCGGTCACTAACCGGTACCGGCCGTGACTGATAACTCTCAGGCGTGATTCCGGCGACTGAGAGGCGATTGAACACGCTCACAAAGGAGATTCATCGATGGGTTCGATGGGCGACTTGCTTACCGCGTTGATTCCGGCCCTGGGCTCCGCAGTTGCGGGAGACGGACTGTGGGAGACCTTCCTCGGCTCGCTCGGAAGCATCGTCAAGTAATTCGGCGTAACCGCTCGTATTCATCGAGTTGCGCGCGGTGACTCGATGCACGGATATTTAGGAGAAGGAAATGGGATCGCTCATCGACATTCTGGGAATGGGCTCACAGAGCGCCGGTTCCGTCGGAACCACCATCGTGAATGCGCTCATCACCCTCAGCGGTGGTACCCCGGCCGCCGGAAAATAGTCCAGTTGTCGATTGTGGGGGCTCACTCGAACCGGGTGCGCCCCCACAGTGGTGTGTAGAGGTGGTAGTGGTGTCGAGCGGTACGAGGAGCGGCGTGGGGCGCGCGATCGCCTGTCTGGTGGCATATCTCGGCGCGGCCGCCCTGCTGTGGACGTCGGTCGCACCGACCGTCTCGGCCGCGCCGGCGGCGCATGTCGTCAGCGAAACCACAGGTCCTGGAGGTGTACTCCAGATCAGCGTCCACTCACCGTCGATGGATCGCGACATCCCGCTGCAAGTGCTGCGTGCGAAGGACGCCGGTACCCCGGCGCCCACGCTGTATCTGCTCAACGGCGCCGGCGGTGGCGAGGACGCCGCGACCTGGCTGGCGCAGACCGATGCCGCGGACTTCTTCGCCGACAAGAACGTCAACGTGGTGATTCCGATGGAGGGCGCGTTCAGTTACTACACCGACTGGCAGCGCGACGACCCCGGCCTGGCGAAGAAGTTGAAGAACAACGGCCGGAACATGTGGGCCACCTTCCTCACCGAAGAGCTTCCGCCCGTGATCGATTCGGCCTTCGGCACCACCGGCGCCAATGCGCTGGCCGGCATCTCGATGGCCGGTACCTCGGTGCTGGATCTGGCGATCGAGGCGCCCGCGCTCTATCGGAGCGTCTCCGCGTACAGCGGTTGTGCGATGACCAGCGATCCGATCGGCCAGTCGTTCGTCAGCCTGGTGATCAGCCTGGGCAAGGGCGATGCGACGAATATGTGGGGACCGGTCGGGGGTGAGGGCTGGAAGGCGCACGACCCCTATCTGCACGCCGACCGGCTGCCGCGAATTCCGATGTACATCTCCAGTGCCAGCGGACTTCCCGGCCGCCACGACAGTCTCGCCGACCCGAGCGTGCGGGCCGACACCGGGGTTTTGGCGAATCAGGTTCTCCTCGGCGGCGGTATCGAATCGGCGGCCAACTACTGCACGGCCAAACTCGCCGAGCGCACCCGGGAACTCGGACACACGGGCATCACCTACAACTTCCACCCGGCGGGAACCCACTCGTGGGGCTATTGGCAGGACGACCTGCACAAATCGTGGCCGATGATGGCCGCGGCCATCGGCGCGAACTGAGCCGCTCCGCGCCGCCGCGCGGCCATCACCCCTGTGTCGTGAGCCGTTCACTCAGTTCGCGGAACGAGCGCAGCAGCAGTTCCGCGTACCGTGCCGGATCCGGGAGCATGCCGGTATCGGAGCTGACCGCGATCACCACCTGATCGCCCTGGGAGGTGATCAGATGCCGCAGGCCGTCGCCGTCCATGATCGGGAGGACGCCGAAGGCGCTGATCACCGGTGCGCCGAGAAATTCCAGCCGGTCCGCGACCGGCGGCACATTGCTGATGGTGGTGTTGGACAGCGGCACTGTGTCGACGTTGTCGAAAACCCGCTGCGCGCGAGCCCATCCGGCCAGTCGCAACAGCCAGGCGGGTGAGGTCTGCATCCGGCTCTCGCGCACGATCACCGCCGGGTCGGCCCAGCGCCGCTTCTCCTCCTGGGCCGATTGCCGGATCGCGCGCAGCCGTTCCAGCGGATCGGTGAGATCGGTGTGCAGGTCCACCGACATCTGACACAGCTGATTCGCCGAATTCCACCGGGCGAGCCCGCGCATCGAGATCGGCACCATCGCGCTCAAGGACGCGGACGGGGTTTCGGCCTGCTCGGTGAGATAGGCCGAGAGCGCGCCCGAGACGACGGCCAACAGCAGGTCGTTGACCGTAATGCGCTCGGCGGAGGCCGCTTTCGCCGCCCTGACCTGTGCGAGCGGCAGGGTGACGAGATCGAAGGCGGGTGTCGCGCCGATGCGGCGATTGAAGCGGGTGGCGGGGCGCAGCGGAATCGGTTCGCGGAGCGCGTTTTCCGCGACCTCCGCCTGGACCGTGCGGGCCGCCGCCCGCGTGCGGGCCACGCCGGAGACGAAACGTGCGAACCGATACGGCGTGACGGCGGCGGCGCGCAGCAGCGCGGAGGGCTGCGACCAGCGGCGATCGATCGTGGGGAGCGGCGGATGAGTGTCCGCGGCGCCGAACAGTTTCCGCTCGAGTTCGCGGGTGGCCACACCGTCGCCGACGCTGTGATGGAACTTCAGCACCACGATCGTCACCGGCTTGTTGGTCTCGGGAAAGCCGTGTACGCGGTCGAAGAGGTGCAGTTCCCACGGCGGACGGCTGAGATCCATACGGGCCGCGGCGATCTCGGCCAAGCGACCGCGCACCTCGTCCCAGGGCCACGACGCGCGTTCCTCGATCGTCACGTGATGGTCGATGTCGAAGCCCGAGTCGGGGACCCAGTACGGCAGGTCGACATCGCCCGGTACGCGCTCGAGCCGGCGGTGGAACAGCGGTGCGTAGCCGAGCCGCTCCCGCATCCAGGCCCGCACCTGTGCCCGGCTCACCGCTCGGCCGTCCGATCCGGCCGGGTCCGTCGCGCCGGCGAACACATAGGCGGCGACGATATTCGACGGGTGCCGTTCGAACTCGTCGTAGACGAATACCGCATCGCGCGGACTCAGCTGTTCGGCGGTGACGTGCGGAGCGCTGCTCGTATCGCGGCTCGTTTTCGTCGTCATGAATTACTCCTGACCGGACATTGTGCGGGCGAAGGAGAATAGGTCCGCACAATTCTTTCTGTGGCGGATACTACCGTCGGCGTCGACGGATACGTCGGTGGCGGTCGGCATATCCGGCGCGGTGATGCGCGGACTTCGAACAATGGCCACAACCGCCGCCATGAATGGCGAGAACTTCGGCGAACCGGGACCGCTACCGCCCGGTGCAGATTCCGGCGGCGCCATCGAGCTGTTCACACCCTTCCGAACAGTAATAGGTATCGCGCATTATTTTGGTTCGGCAGTGTCATAGCCGATGCGTTATCCGCATGATTGCCGCGAGCGCGCCCGAGTTGGTTCGATAGCCAAGATCGCTCGTGAATTGCAAGTAGTGCCTCCCACTGCTGGGAGCGGCTTCCGGTTGTGCGCCGGGGCAAGTGCTGGCATCGTTTTCCCCGCGGGACAGCAGCGGGCGTGAGGGATGTGATGAGTTCTGAATCCAACCGGCCGCCCGGGCACGCGCCGCAACCGTTCGGGCCGCCGGTGGGCTCCGCCGATTGGTATTCGCCGCCCCGTTCGCCGCAGCCGCCTCCGCTGCGCGATTCGCGTCCCGCGGCCTCGCCGCCGCGGATCGTCCGGCGCCCGTCCGAGTCGCCGGAATGGGCAATCGATCCCGATGCCATCCAGCTCGCACTGGGCCCGGCCACGCGTCCGCCGCGCCGGCCCCGTGGCCGCAAATGGTGGATCGCCGCATCGGCGACCGTCGTCGTGCTCGCGCTGGCCGGTGGCGGAATCGCGCTGGCCGTCACGGCCACGCGAAAGGAACCGGGTACCGCCGCCGCGATCGTGACCTCGACGACCTCCGCTCCGGTCGGCTCCACCGCAACGTCCGCCCCCGCTCCCGGGCCGCAGACTCCGGCATGCCCGGCCGAGGCGCACGACGGCATCGTGGTGGGCAACGGCGCCGGCGGCGTCACCGACGGGCCGAATTCGATTCTGGGATTCGAATATTCGTACTACACCGAGCGCAGCGGCGCGCGCGCCCAGGCCTTCGTCGCGCCGGATACCGTCAACGTCGCTCCCGCCGTGGGGCTGCAGCAGGCGATCGACACCGTGATCCCGGTCGGGACCACGTACTGCGTCCACATCACCACGCGCGAGCCGGAGCTGTTCGATGTGGATATCGAGGAGTACCGGCCCGACGGCGGTCACACGACCTACCGGCAATCCGTGCGCACGGTCGTCCGCGACGGCCGCACCCTGCTCTACGAGATCCGCGGGCGGTAGCGCCGATCCGGCGGGGCTGTACCGATGCCGCGGGCGCCGGTACGCTGCGAGATGCCGCGCTGAGAGGATGTGCCATGGATACTCGCATTGTTTCTCGGCAGTGCACCCTATGTGAGGCGCACTGCGGAATCCGGGTCACCGTCGAGGACGACCGCGTCGTCCGGATCGAGGGAGATCCCGACGATGTGCTGTCCCAGGGATATATCTGTCCCAAGGCCACGGCGATGGGTGCACTGCACCACGACCCGGACCGGCTTCGCACACCGGTACGCCGAGTCGGCGATCGGTTCGAGCCGATCGGATGGGACGAGGCGTTCCGGGAGATCGGGCAGCGGCTGCGCGAGATCCGCTCCGAACACGGTCCGAGCGCGATCGGCATGTATCTGGGAAACCCTGCGGCACACAGTTCCTCGGTGCTGTACGGCGTGCTGCTGCGGGTGGCGCTGCTGACCCGCAACTTCTTCTCCGCCTCGTCGATCGATCAGTTCCCGCAGGAGTTCGCGGCCTGGCGGATGTTCGGATCCAATGTCCTCATGCCGGTCGCCGATATCGATCGCACCGACCGGCTGGTGATCCTGGGGGCCAATCCGGCCGTGTCGAACGGGTCGGTGACCACCATGCCGAACGCCAAACAGCGCATCAAGCGGGTGCGGGAGCGGGGCGGCACGGTCGTGGTGATCGATCCACGCCGCACCGAGACCGCGCGGCTGGCCGACCAGCACATCGCGGTCGTCCCCGGTGGTGACGTCTACCTGCTGCTGGCCGTGCTCCATGTGCTGATCGACGAGAAGCTGTGCGACGAGCGGGCGGTGCGGGCGCGCTGTTCGGGCTGGGACGAGCTGCGCGAGACCGTCGCGCAGTGCACTCCCGAACTCGCGGCCCCGCACGCCGGTGTCGACGCCGAGACCATCCGCGGTTTCGCCCACGACCATGCCGCGGCCCGCTCGGCCGTGCTCTACGCGCGGATCGGGGTGTGTCAGCAGGTGACCGGCACGCTCACGCACTGGCTGGTGAACACGATCAACGCGGTGACCGGCAATCTGGACCGGGCGGGCGGCCAGATGTTCGCGACCGCGCCGGTCGACGCCGCCCGGTACGCCAAATACCTGCCGATGGGTCACGGGGCGTGGACCGATCGCTCGGGTCGCTACAAGTCCTTCCGATCCGAACTGCCGGTGGCGGCGCTGGCCGACGAAATTCTCACCGAGGGCCGCGGGCAGATCCGGGCGATGGTCACCTACGCCGGCAATCCGGTGCTGTCGACGCCGCAGCGCGGGCGCCTCGACGCGGCGCTGGAATCGCTGGATTTCTTTGTGGCCGTGGACATGTACGTCACCGAGACCACTCGGCACGCCGACATCATCCTGCCGCCGGTGTCCCAGCTCGAGCGCGAGGACGTCAATCTGCTGTTCCCGGTCTTCAGTGTGCGCAACAACCTGCGCTACGACGCCAAGGTTTTCGAGCCGCCGGCCGACGGGCTCGAGGACTGGCAGATCATGGCCCGGCTGGTCACCGAGGTGGTGCCGCTGCCCGCGCGACGCCTCACGGGCAAGGCGCTCAACGCGGTATTCGAACGACTCTCGCCCCTGCGGTTAGCGGCCCTGGGCATCGCGGCCGGGCCGTACGGCGTGCTGCGCCGCGGACGTGCGGGCCTGACGATCACCAAGCTGCGCGCTTCCGTGGGCGGTGTGGATCTCGGACCGCTGCGCCCGCGCCTGCGCACGCTGATCGGCACTCGCGACCGCAAGGTCCGGCTGGCGCCGCAGGACTTCCGTGCCGAGGTGGCGAAGCTGCTCGCCGATCTGCCGGCCACGCCGCACACCACGGCCGACGGATACGATCTGCGCCTGATCGGCCGGCGCCACCTGCGCAGCAACAACTCCTGGTTGCACAACGTCCCGGCCATGGTGAAGGGCCGCGATCGCTGCACCGTGCTCATGCATCCCGTCGACGCCGGCGCGCGCGGGCTGACCGACGGCGAACCGGTCACGGTCTCCTCGCCGAGCGGTTCGATCGTGGTGACCCTCGAGGTCGGCGACGACATCCGCCCCGGCACGGTCGCGATCCCGCACGGCTGGGGCCACCGCGAACCCGGCGTGGGCTGGCGGGTCGCCGCCTCCCTCCCGGGCGCCAATGTCAACCTCCTCCACGACCCGGCGCTGGTCGACCCGCTGTCCGGCACGGCCGCGGTCAACAACACCTGGGTCACGGTGAGCGCCACCGCGTAGCCGGCGCGACAGCGCCTACGGCCCGGTATCTTTCGAGCGATCGAACGCTCTCGGTACGGATGTGGTTGGCTGTACCGTCAGCGGATACGGGCCGATCGACCGGAAGGGTGTCATGGCTGAGGAAGTGCTCGCGGAGATGGTGTCGACCGTCTTCCAGATCGTCGCGCAGGAGGGTGCGGCGGTGCATGAGGGTGACACCCTGGTCCTGCTGGAATCGATGAAGATGGAGATCCCGGTGGTGGCCGAGTCGGACGGAACCGTGGCCTCGATCAATGTGAAACCCGGCGATGTCCTCCAGAAGGGCGATCTGATCGCCGTCATCTCGTAGCTTCGGCCGCGACACGACTTCGGCCCGCGGGCGCGTGCCGTAGCCTTTGTTCCCGTGTCCACTCTTAGTGATCTGCTCGCCGAACACACCGATCTCCCCGGTGCGGCGGTGGATCATCTGCAGCGCGTAGTGGGGGATTGGCAGTTGCTGGCCGATCTGTCGTTCGCCGATCTGCAACTGTGGGTCGGCATCGGCCCGGTGACCGACGGTGCCGATGTGGTGTGCGTCGCCCAGTGCCGGCCCACGACCGCCCCGACGGTTCAGCCCGACGATCTGGTCGGGTCGCTGGCCTCCCGCCAGGATCATCCGCAGATCTTCCAGGCCCTGAGCTCGGGCGAGATCGTGCGTGTGGAGGGCGACGGCGAATCCACCGGCGTCTACCACCCGACCCCCGCACGAGTCATCCGCGAGGGTATTCCGGTGCGCTGCGGCACCGACGTCATCGCCGTGCTGGGCCGCGATACCGATATGCAGCGCTCGAAGGTCCGCGGCAGCCTCGAACACGCCTATATGAGCTGCGCCGACGATCTGTGCCAGATGATCGCCGACGGCACCTTCCCGACGCTGGAGGACCGCACCGGCTCACATTCCAGTCCGCGCGCCGGGGACGGCTTCATCCGTCTCGACACCGACGGGTCGGTCGTCTACGCCAGCCCGAACGCGCTGTCGGCGTATCACCGCATGGGCCTGCAGAGCGAATTGGCCGGACAGGATCTGGCCCAGTCGACCCGTTCCCTGATCACCGATCCGTTCGACGCGCAGGAGGTCGTCAGCGACATCCAGGCCGCGCTGGCCGGCAAATCGGGGCGGCGGATGGAGGTCGAGGCCCGCGGTGCGACGGTGCTGCTGCGCACGCTGGTGCTGCGCCCGCACGGTGAACTGGCGGGGGCCGCGGTGCTGGTCCGCGATGTCACGGAGGTCAAGCGCCGCGACCGGGCGCTGCTGTCCAAGGACGCCACCATCCGCGAGATCCATCACCGGGTGAAGAACAACCTGCAGACCGTCGCCGCGCTGCTGCGCCTGCAGGCCCGCCGCACCGAGAACGAGGAGGCCCGGGTGGCGCTCACCGAATCGGTGCGCCGCGTCACCTCCATCGCCTCCGTGCACGAAATGCTGTCGATGTCGGTGGACGAGGAGGTCGACCTCGACGAGGTGGTGGATCGCCTGCTGCCGATCATGGCCGATGTGGCGACCGTGCACACCGCCCGCATCAAGGTCCGCCGCGACGGTTCGCTGGGAGTTTTCTCCGCCGAACGCGCGACCCCGTTGGTGATGGTGCTGACCGAATTGGTGCAGAACGCCATCGAGCACGCCTTCGATGCCGGCGAAAACGGAACTGTCACAATACGTTCCGAGCGTTCGGCGCGCTGGCTGGACGTCATCATCAGCGACGACGGGCGCGGGTTGCCGGAGGGATTCAGCCTGGAGGGTTCCGATCGGCTGGGATTGCAGATCGTGCGCACTCTGGTCACCGCGGAACTCGGGGGCTCGATCGGTTTGCACCCGGGCGCCGATATCGGCACCGACGCGGTGCTGCGGGTGCCGCTGGGCCGTCGCAACTCACGCTGAAAGCGTCCCGCGCAAGCACCGCCACTCGCGGAAATCGGATAAGTCCGAATCGCCGTCGGACGGTTATGTGAAATAGGGCGGGAAAACAATCCGGCAACAAAAACAGTGAAGCCCGGCACCTTTCCGGTGCCGGGCCGAAATGCGTTACCGGTCGAGGTTGTGCGGTTTACTACGAGCCGGTAACGCCGCGCGTCTCAGACGACGCTGCGAGTGCGGGTGCGGGCGTTGCGCCGCTTCAGCGCCCGGCGTTCGTCTTCGCTCATACCACCCCACACGCCGGCATCCTGTCCGGAGGACAGGGCCCAGGACAGGCAGTCGGCGGTCACGGGGCAGCGGGCGCAGACCAGCTTGGCATCGGCAATCTGCGCGAGCGCCGGACCACTGTTACCCACCGGGAAGAACAGCTCGGGGTCCTCGTCGCGACAGATGGCCTTGTGGCGCCAGTCCATTCCTCTGCTCCTTTGCATGGGCGCCGCAAGGCGCCGCTGGTTTGTGGTCCGTTCACTTGTGCGTCTCGAATGTTTCCGCACGGTTGCTTGTGAATGCTTTCACGAACACCGTAGATGTCAATAGCCTTCGGGTGCACCGTGGGGAAGCTCACGCTCTAAAGCCCTGAAAAGCCGGGCCTGCGGAGTCCTTTGTACTCGCTTGCGCTGGTTTCCGCAGCACAACTGCGATGTTTCTCAGTTGTGTCGGCTGGATTCCGGCTTGGGAGCGACTACTTCGAGCACCTCCGGCACCGAGGTGAAATCCACCACGTTGCGCCGGCCGATGAAGTCGCCATCGATTTGCAGACCGACCTCGTCGTCGGCCTCGATTCGCACCGAAGATACATCGTCGACGCGAAACAAATTGCGGGCCTTCGGATCTCCGTCGGAAGCCAGGAGTTGCCTGGCGACCGACAGTGTCGGCAATACCCTCATCGTCCGCATCGCAAACACACCCAGTCCGCGTTCGAACGTCGTTCCGGGATTGGTGCGCACCGGGGTGTTGTCCAGATACGTCCACGGGCTGGTGTTCGTCACGAAGGCGTAATGCACGCCCGGCACCGGTTCGCGTCCGGGAACACGCACGGTGATCGCGGGCTCGCGCCGCTTGGCCCGGAAGAATTGCCGGACGGTGGTGCGCAGATAACGGGCCGGGGTCGCGGCGTGGCCCGCGGCGCGGCTGCGATCGATCGCCTCGCACACGTCGGCGTCCAGCCCGACGCCCGCGCTGAACGCGCACCAGCGGCCGTCGGCGACCATCAGGCCGATCCGGCGATCGCCGGCATGCGCCTCGCCGTCGTCGAGCGAGAGCAGATCGATGAGCTGATTGGTCGCGGCCACCGGATCCGCTTCGATACCCAGCGAGCGCGCGAACACGTTCGCCGAGCCGCCCGGGATCACGCCCAGTCGCGGGATCCAGGTGCCCGAACGTTGCACGGCGGCCGATTCCGCGGCGCCGGCCGAGTCCGGCCCGGACGTGGCCTGTTTCGGCAGGGGGAGGAATCCGTTGACGGTCTCGTTGACCGTGCCGTCGCCGCCGTGCACCACGATCAGGTCCATCTCGGCATCGGTCGCCCACTGCGCCAATTCGGCGGCGTGGCCGCGATGCTGGGTGTGGGCCACGATGAGCTGGGTGCGGCTCTCCAGCGCGTGGGCGAGCAGATCCCGCGTGGCCGGAGTGGTCGAGGTGGCATTCGGATTCACGATCAACAGCGTCCGCACCCTCAGCAGCCTACTGAGCGATCGCCACCGGATCCCGCGGAGGCGACCACGCGTGCGAGGCCCGGTTCGCGCGGTTCTACGCTGGGCAGGTGGCGAAGCAGAACGCGGACAGTGAGAGCACCGGCGGCACCACCGGCGGCGCGGCCGACCCGACTCCCGGCACGGTGCGCGGCGCGGGTGCGCTGGCCGCGCTCGAGGGCCTGATCGGGGTGATCATCGCGATCGTGCTCGTGGTGCAGGGCATCACGTCGGCGGACACCTCCGCGAAATCGGCGTACGGCACCGCCGCCTGGTTCGTGATCCTGGCCGGCGCGGTGCTGGCCGCCGGTATCGGCCTGCTGCGCGGTAAGCGCTGGGGCCGGGCCATCGTGGTCATCGCGCAGGTGCTGTTGCTGCCCGCCGCGTGGTACATGCTCAGCTCGCATCGGTTCGAACTGGGCATCCCGGTCGGGCTGGTCGCCCTCGTCACCCTCGGCTTGGTCTTCTCGCCGCCGTCGGTGCGCTGGATGGCCCAGGCCTACGACGTCGCCGACTGACGCCACATCGGCCACAGCAGCGGTCCGCCACCCGTGGCGTCGAGTTCGCCGCGCAGATCGAAGCCGTAGCGCTCGTAATAGGCGATATTGGCGAACTTGCTGGATTCCAGGTAGGCGGGCGCGCCGGTTTCGTCACAGTGCGCCAGCCGCGGCGCCAGCAGGGCGTGCCCGTACCCCTTGCCGCGGACCGCGGGATCGGTGCCGACGATGGCGAGATACCAATGCGGTTCGTGCGGATGCGCCTTGCTCATCCGGTCCGACATCCGCCCGACGGCGAGCAGTCGCAATCGGAAAGCACGTGCCAATGCGGGCAGCATCCGCAGTTGATCGCCACCGGACGAATCCCACTGCCCGGGGGGCGACCACACCGCGCCCCCGACGATCCGGCCCGATTCGTCGAAGGCCGCGTCGACCGCCCCGTGCGCCAGGTACAGATGCCGGATCAGCGCGCCGAACATGGTCGCCGCGCGGGCGGGCCGGGTGCGGTCGGCCGGTAGGCACCACCGCATGATCGGATCGTCGTCGAAGGCCAGACCCAGTACCCGGGCCAGTTCCGGCACTTCGGATTCCGTCACGGGACGAACGGTGACCTCCATCGGTCCACCCTATCGGTCGAGGTCGGCCAGGCGGCGGTCGAGAAATTCGCGCTCGGCCGCATTCTCGGTCAGCAACAGGGCCTCGGAGTAGGCGAGCCGGGCCTCGTCGAGCCGCCCGAGTTCGGCGAGGAAGTGCGCGCGGGCGGCGGGGAGATAGCTGTACCCGGCCAGCTGCGGTTCGGCGGCGAGTGCGTCGAGCGCGGCGAAACCGGCGGCGGGATCGCCGGCCATCCCGATCGCGACGGCCCGGTTGAGCGCCACCACCGGCGAGGGCCAGATCCGGCTCAGGACGTCGTAGAGCCCGCGAATCTCCTGCCAGTCGGTTGCGGCGTAACTGGGCGCCTCGGCGTGAACGGCGGCGATCGCGGCCTGCAGCGCGTAGCGGCCCGGCCGCCGTTCCAGTGCGAAGCGGACCAGCGCGATGCCCTGTCCGATCTCCTCCCGGTCCCAGCGCGCGCGGTCCTGATCGGCCAGCGCGACCATGGCGCCCTCGGGGGTCACCCGCGCCGCGCGGCGGGCGTCGGTGAGCAGCAGGAGGGCGAGCAGGCCGGCGATCTCCGGATCCTCGGGCAGCAGACCGTGCAGCATCCGCGCCAGATCGAGGGCGCGTTCGGTGAGATCGCGGCGGATGAGGTTCTCGCCCGACGGCGCGGTGTGCCCGGTGGTGAACAGCAGATGCACCACCGCCAGCACGGCCTCGATGCGCTCGGGCAATTCCGCCGGGTCCGGCACGCGGTAGGGGATCCGGGCGGCGGCGATCTTCTTCTTGGCGCGGGTGATCCGCGCGGCCATCGTCGGCTCGGCCACCAGGAAGGCGCGCGCGACCTCGGCCGTGGTGAGTCCGCAGACCAGGCGCAGGGTCAGCGCGACCTGGGTCTGTGGGGCCAGTGCCGGATGGCAGCAGGTGCAGATCAGTCGCAGACGGTCGTCGGGGAACTGTGGGTCGTACGGGTCGATCGCATCGAAAATACCTGTCTCGGTGGTCTTTTCGTCCGCGATAAGCAGCGGCAACGCCCGGCGCGCGGTGGACCGGCGGCGTAGCAGATCCAATGCGCGGTTGCGCGCCACCGTGGTCAGCCAGGCCGCGGGCCGGGACGGAATTCCGTCCGCGGCCCATCGCATCAACGCCTGGGCGTACGCGTCCTGAACGCATTCCTCGGCGAGTTCGAGGTCGTGGGTCACCCGCACGGTCGCCGCCAGTACGAACGCCCACTCCCGGCGATGCGCGTCGGCCACCGCCGCGGCGACCCGGTCGGGGCCGCCGCGATCCGTCGAGCCGTGGTCGGAGCAGTTGTCGAGCACGGGTGCGGCTCAGCTCAATTCGAGGATCGGGCGCACTTCCACGCCCCCGAATTCCATCGGCACCCGCCGGGCGATGGCGATCGCGGCGTCCAGGTCCTCGGCCTCGACCAGGTAGTAGCCGCCGAGCTGCTCCTTGGTCTCGGCGAACGGGCCGTCGGTGATCACGAAGTCGCCGGCGCCGTCCGGCCGCACACTGGTGGCGGTGTGACTGTGGTGCAACGCGTTTCCGCCGCGCATCGCTGCCGCGTGGTCCTCGCCGAACTGCCGGTGGCTCTCCGCCATCGCGTTGCCGGACTCCGGTTCGGCCGCGGCACGCTCGTCCTGATAGATGAGGATCAGATACTGCGACATGATTTCGTCCTCCGAGTAGGTGGCCCGCCTTTCGAGCCATTCAACTCTTCGACGCGCACCCCGCCGCGGAATCGACACCGGCGCGAGAGATTCTCAGGAATTTCCGGAATCGGCGAGCCGCGCGAGCGCGTCACCGGCGAGCCGGAAGCCGGTCCACTCGTCCTGTGCCACCGCGCCCAGCCCGCGGTAGAACTCGATCGAGGGCGTATTCCAGTCCAGCACCGACCAGTCCACCCGGGTGTAGCCGTGGGCCACGGCCTCGCGGGCCAGCTCGGCGAGCAGCGCCTTGCCCAGGCCACGACCGCGCGCCTCGGGCCGGACGTAGAGATCTTCCAGGTAGATGCCGTGCTTACCGGTCCAGGTCGAATAGTTCAGGAACCAGATCGCGCATCCGGCGATCCGCCCATCGACGGTCGCGACGTGGGCGAACACCGCCGGCGCCGGACCGAAAAGCGCGGCGTGCAGGTCCTCGGCCGTCAGCGCGCACTGGTCGCGTGCCTTCTCGTATTCGGCGAGGTCGTAGACCAGTTCGACGAGGGCGGGCACATCCTCGGGCGTGGCGCGGCGGATCATCGGCCGGTCTCGGGCGGCACGATATTGTGCGCCAGAATCGTGGCGGCCTGATGATCGTGGCCGAGCACGCTGATCGCGGCGGTGGACAGGAAGAAGCGCCGTCCCTCCCGGGCCGGGAAACCCGCCCAGCGCGCGATCAGCACCCGGGAGAAATGTCCGTGCCCGACCAGCACCACATCGCGGGTGCGCAGCGCCGACGCCACCGATTCCAGCACCCGGTCGGCCCGCGCGCCGACCGCGTCGACGGATTCGCCGCCCGGTACGTCGCCGGTGAAGACGGTCCAGCCGGGGGCGGTTTCGCGGATCTGCGGGGTGGTCAGGCCCTCGTAGTCGCCGTAATCCCATTCGACCAGTTCGTCGTCGATCCGCGGATCGGGCAGCCCGGCCAGTTCGGCGCTGTGCACGGCACGCTTCTTCGGGCTGGTCAGCACCAGCGGATCGCTGAGGTCGAGACCGGCGAGGACCTTTCCGGCTGCTCGCGCCTGAGCTTCGCCGCGTTCGGTGAGCGCGATATCGGTGCGCCCGGTGTGTTTGCGTGCCGCCGACCACGCGGTCTCGCCGTGCCGCAGCAGCACCAGCCGATAGTCCCTGTCCGATGCACTCATGATTCCGATCATGCCGCACCGCGGGAGCGACCGGCCGGACGGATCGACGCGAGGGTTCAGCTGGTTCCGTAGAGTCGGCCGCCCCGCAACTCCAGCACCACCGGACCGCTCACGGCCAGTGAGATCGGCTCCCCGTGGTAGTCGCTGCGCCGCAACGGGATCCGCTTCTGCTGGGCGCCGCTGCCGGGATCGAGGGCCGCGATCCCGTCGGCCACCGGCACCAGGACGTTGCCCGCCATCATCGCCGGCGCGCCCAGGGCGTCCGGTGCGGTCCACAGCGGCTCGAAGGTGCTCGCGCTCAAGGCAATCACGCTGTTGCCGGTGAACACGAAATACGCCGAGCCGAGCCGGGTCACCGTGCTGTTGTCGGCGATCGGCGCGGAGAGACGGTGCACCGCAAGTGAATTCGCGTTGGCGTCGTAGATCGCGAATTCCGGTGGGGCGGCGTCGGTTCCGGGAAGATACAGGGCGATCCGGTTGTCCGCGACCGCGATCACCCGGGCGTTGCCGGCCGCCGCACCGGGTTCGGTCAGGACGTGCGAGCCGTACTCCTCCGGGGCGGAGGCGTCCTTCGGCGCCGGATTCAGCACCGTCAGCCGGTCCGCGGCGTCGTCGGGGCAGCGTTCCAACACGGCCAGGCGGCTGCCACCCGAGGCCGCCGACAGCAGCGTGCAGCCGTGCCGGGGTTGTGTGTGCGGGTTCACCTGCGCGTCGACGTAGCCGTATTCGAGGGTGCGGACCAGATCCGAACGCCACATCTCCAGCCGGCGTGGTCCCTGGGCCAGCACATAGGTGCCGTCGGTGGACAGCCGGACCTGCGAGTCCATATAGCTGCTGCGCGCGGTGCGCCGGCGCCCGTCCTCCGCGCCGAGCATCGTGGTCTGGCTGCACCCGCGCGGATCGCGGTAGGTGGCGATCACGGTGGCGAACTGGCTCTCCAGCGCGCACAGGGGCAGATCGCGCTGGTATTTCCAGAGCTCTCGCCCGGTGGTCGCATCGAGACCGCGGACGGTGCCGCCGTCGCCGGTGACGGCGACGCCGCTGGAGGTCAGCGCCCGCGCGGAGACGCCGTCGGGTGCCTGCCACCGTTCGGTGAGGGCGTCCGGCAGCCGATCGGCCGCCGGCGCCACCGAGGCCGGATGGGCCGCGGGATCGGATTCGGTGCCGCGGGCGTCGCTCGTCGACCACGCGACAGCGGCCGCGATCGCCACGACAACGGCGATCGCGACTGCGGCATAGAGGTCGGCGCGCGTCCGCCGCTCGGGTGCGAGCACGTCAGCGAGACTAACCGATCCGGCGACTAGGCCGATGCGGCAGTCTGATCGCCACCCGTTGCCGCGCTACCGGACTCGTCTGCCGAGACGTCACCGCCGGTGGTGTCGCCGCCCTCCGCGGCGGGCTTGCGGCGCCGGCGGCGACGACGCCGCGCCGGCTTGTCGCCCTCGGCCGCTTCGCCCGCGGGCTGTTCGGCCGGAACCGATTGTGCCGCAGCGCTTTCCGCGGTGTCGGTCGCGGACTCGGCCGACTCCGCCGTGGCGCCCTCGGGTGCGTCGACCGCCCTACCACCGCGGGTGCGGCGGCGATTACGCTTGCGCGGCTGGCGTGCCTCCCGCTCCACCACGACCGCATCCGTTTCGCGCGCGGGTGCGCGCCGCACGGTTCCGGTCGCGTTCTCCGGAATGCCGAGATCGCTGCGCAGGTGCTCGGAGCGCGAGTAGGTTTCCACCGGCTCGGGCATCCCCAGGCCCAGCGCGGAATTGATGCTCTCCCAGCGATGCAGCTCGTCCCAGTCGACCAGGGTGACCGCGACACCGGTGCGCCCGGCCCGGCCGGTGCGGCCGATGCGGTGCACGTAGGTCTTCTCGTCCTCCGGGCACTGGTAGTTGACGACGTGGGTGACGTCGTCGATATCGATACCGCGGGCGGCGACATCGGTCGCGACCAGCACGTCGATCTTGCCCTTGCGGAATTTGTCCAGCGCCTTCTCACGCGCGATCTGACCCAGATCGCCGTGAACCGCGCCGACGGCGAAACCGCGGTCGGCCAGATCGTCGGCGACCTTCTGGGCGGTGCGCTTGGTGCGGGTGAAGATCATGGTCGCGCCGCGCGCCTCGGCCTGCAGGATGCGCGCGACCAATTCGCTCTTGTCCAGCGCGTGGGCGCGGTAGACGAATTGCGCGGTGCGATCGTGCACCGCGGAATCGGAGGGTTCCTCGGCCCGGATATGCGTGGGCTTGTGCAGGAACGTGCGGGCCAGCGTGATGATCGGGCCCGGCATGGTCGCCGAGAACAGCATGGTCTGTCGCTGTTCGGGAACCATCGACAGAATGCGCTCGATATCGGGCAGGAAGCCCAGGTCGAGCATTTCGTCGGCCTCGTCGAGCACGAGTACGCCGACCTTGCCCAGGATCAGATGCTGCTGTTCGGCCAGATCCAGCAGACGGCCCGGGGTGCCGACGACGACGTCGACCCCTTCGCGCAATGCGGCGATCTGCGCGTCGTAGGGGCGACCGCCGTAGATCGAGGTGACGCGCAGGCGTCCCTGCTGATTGCTCAGGTATTTGCCGGCGTTCTCCAGATCCTGGGTGACCTGGACGCAGAGTTCCCGCGTCGGCACGATGACGAGCGCGCGGGGCGTGCCGTCCAATGCCGTGGTGCCGGAATCGGCGGTGGAAATTCGGTGCAGCAGCGGTACGCCGAATCCGAAGGTCTTACCCATACCGGTGCGGGCCTGGCCGATCAGATCGTCGCCGGCCAGCGCGAGGGGGAGGGTCAACTCCTGAATGGCGAATGTGTGTTCGATTCCGATCTCGCCGAGAGCGCGCACGATTTCGGGGCGAACGCCCAATTCGGCGAATGTCGGAGTGGTGTGGGTGGAGTCGAGTTCCGCTGTCAGCAGCGTGTCCGCCAACCCGGGTTCTTGTTCGACGGTGATCTTGCTCAGGATTCGTGCCTTCCTCGTGTTGATCGCATCCAGCGCGCACGAGGGTGGATTGGGACCGGATTTCCGGGCCACCACATTTCCGGCGGGTTCCACCTGCACTCTCGCCACCCGGATCGCTGTCCGGGCGCGGCGCAAAGGGGTCGCGGATCTGGTGCGCGCACATTTTCGGCGGGCTTCGGTTACCCCTTGTCGCACTGCCTCGACCACCGGT
Source organism: Nocardia sp. AB354 (assembly GCF_049538315.1). Lineage (NCBI taxonomy): Bacteria > Bacillati > Actinomycetota > Actinomycetes > Mycobacteriales > Nocardiaceae > Nocardia > Nocardia sp. AB354. The sequence continues at coordinate 138,559 of NZ_JBMVFU010000007.1, forward strand.
CCCGATATGCCGGCCGGGATATGGCGGTGCGAGCGAAAATTTCCGTTGCCCATAGAGATTGTAGCGTGATAGCTTTCTTCGCCTCGCTCCCGCTGTCGTGGGCGGCTGCTCGGTGTCCGGTCCGGCTGCGGCACACGGTAATTCGTCGTGACCGGCGAAATTGTGCGGTCGATGAGAACGAGGATTTCGCGGAAGTATGTACAGGCGCGCCGCGGGTTCGATATGTCCGCTTTTCCGCTCGGTGCGAGCGGATTCCGCGGGCGGTCCCGGCCGGGCGTGGCCCAGCCCACATATGTGAGACGGTGTGTCACACGATAAATTGGTCGCCGTGAGCTTGGCAGAGACCGTGGGCGCCGCGGCCCGCAACGCATGGGCGCTGACCTTCGGCGACGGCATCGAAGCGCCTGTTCCCACTCCCTCGACGGTGCTCTGGGACGAACCGCACCGGCTGCTGCGACGCTACGACGTCGATCCCGCCGGGCCCTCGCCCGCCGACGACACGGCGGTGCTGATGGTTCCGCCGCTGGCGGCCCCCGCGGTGTGCTTCGACCTGCGCCCGGACCAGAGTATGGCCCGCTTCCTGCTGGAGATCGGCCGCCGCCCCTATCTGGTCGACTACGGCGAGATCGGCTTCGCCGACCGCCGCATGGGATTCGAGGATTGGGTCGACGACATTCTGCCCGAGGCGGTGCGCCGCGTCTCGGCCGATCGCGACGGAGCTCCCGTCGATCTGGTCGGATGGTCCCTCGGCGGCGTGCTGTCGCTGCTCACCGCCGCGGCCGACGCGACCTTGCCGATTCGCTCCGTCACCGCCGTCGGCGCACCGCTGGACTACAACCGGGTTAACGGGGTCCCGCAGGTGCGCGCGCTGGCGCGCATCGACGGCGGGCGCACGGTGTCGAACCTGGTCCGGGCGGCCGGCGGTGTTCCGGCGCCGCTGACCCGCCTGGCCTACCGCGCCGCCGCCTGGGAGCGGGAATTGCGCCGGCCGATGTTCCTGGCCGGCAATCTGACCGATTCGGCGACGCTGGCCCGGATGGAGACGATCGACCGGTTCCAGTCCCGGCTGCCCGGCTACCCCGGCCGCTTCTACAACCAGCTGTGGAGCCGGTTCATGCTCGCCAACGACATCGGCAGGGGCGTGGTGCACGTCGGCACCCGGCCGATCGAGCTGGCCGAGATCACCGCGCCGGTACTGCTGGTGGGCGGGACCGACGACGTGATCACTCCGGCGGCGGCGGTGGCGCACGGGCAGCGAACGCTGACCGGCGCCCGCGAGGTGCGATACGAGACCTCGCCCGGCAGTCATCTGGGCATCCTGATCGCCCGCGACACCACGTGGGGTTACCTCGAGAAATTTCTGGGCGACCAGGCATGATCCGGCGGCGCGGCAGCGACAGCTGTCCGCCGGTTCGGACATGCCGGTGTGAAGCGCGGCCGGCGGGGGAACTCTTTTCGGCGCCGCGCCGCCGCCCCCTCCGGGCGCCGACCCACTAGGGTGGTGGCCATGGGTGCAAACACATCTGGCGCGCTGGGTGTTTCGACCGAATCCGATCATCGAATCCCCGCCGACCATCTCGGTGTCACCGATCTGTTCGCGGTTCTCGCCTACGGTGAGATCTCCGCGTTCTACCGCCTGGCGGAAGAGGCGAAATTATCGCCCACGCTGCGGGGCAAGGTGGCGGTGGCGAAGATGGCCGCGGCCGAGATGGAGCATTTCGAGACGCTCGAGCGGGCGCTGCAGGGGCGCGGCGTCGACGTCTTCGACGCGATGGCGCCGTTCGTGCGGGCCCTGGACGCCTACCACGCCTCGACCGATCCCTCGAACTGGCTCGAGTCGATGGTCAAGTTCTATGTCGGCGACGGTATCGCCGCTGACTTCTACGCGGTGCTCGCCGATGCGCTGGCGCCGGAGGTGGCCGCGGTCGTGCGCGATGTGCTGGCCGAGACCCACCACTCGGAATTCGTCATCGAGGAGGTGCGCCGGGCGGTCACCGTCAGCCGCTCCGAGCGCGACCGGCTCACGCTGTGGGGCCGTCGGCTGCTCGGCGAGGCCATCACCCAGGCGCAGTACGTGATGGCCCAGCGCGACGAGCTGACCGAACTGGTGCTCACCGCGACCGGCGACCTCAACGGGGTGGCGGCGCTGTTCGAACGGATGCAGAACTCGCATGCCGAGCGGATGCGGGTGCTGAGCCTGGGATGAGCCGCTCGCGGCGGCCGTCGGGACCGGCGGCTGTTCGCTGACAGCACAGGCAGGCGCATCGTCTCCGACCCGTTCGCTGCACTAGCCTGGGCAGCGACACCATCTGGACTCTAGGAGGTTGGCCGTGGAGGTCAAGATCGGCATTTCGGATAGCCCGCGGGAACTGGTCATCGCCAGCTCGCAGACCCCGGAGGAGGTCGAGGCGCTGGTATCCGGCGCGCTGAGCGGTTCGGGCGGTGTGCTGACCCTCGAGGACGAGAAGGGCCGCAAGTACCTGATCCAGGCCGCGAAGGTGGCCTACGTCGAAATCGGCACCTCCACCAGCGGCCGCGTGGGTTTCGCCGCGGTGTAGAAGGCGCCCGCGGTCGAAGTAGCTGCGGGCATGATGAACGAAAGGCCCCGGCCTGCTGTCGAAGCAAGCCGGGGCCGAAACGTCTGCCTGATTTCCCGAGAACATGGGTAACTCGCCGGGCACGCCCAGAAGGCGCATGCGCACTCAACGCAGGACCGGGCAGAAACCTACGCGGCACTCACTTGTACGCAAAATACGCGGAGAGGCGGGGGAGCGCTCTCAGCGCTGGGAGAGCGGCACGCGGGAAAGACCGCCCCAGCAGAGCTGGACGGTGGTGTCGACGGCCTCTTCCTTCGGGATCGGCCGGTCCGCCTCGAGCCAGTAGCGCGCGGTGATCTGGCTGGCGCCCACGAGTCCCACGGCCAGAATGCGGGCGCGGTAGGGGTCCAGTCCGGAATCGTGGGCGACGAGGTCGAAGACCGCGTCCACGCAGGCCTCGGTGGCCTGTTCGACGCGCCGCTGCACCTGCGGCTCGCTGGTCAGGTCGGATTCGAAAACCAGTCGGAAACCCTGGGTTTCGTGGTCGACGAAGTCGAAGTACGCCGCGACGGCGGCCCGGACGCGCTGCCGGTTGTCGGTGGTCGACCGCAGCGCCTGGCGGACACTCGACACCAAAGCGTCGATGTAGTTCTGCAGGACCGCCAGATACAGTTCGAGCTTACTCGAAAAGTGCTGGTACAGAACGGGTTTGGAGACGCCGGCGCATTGCGAGATCTCGTCCATGCCGGCGGCGTGGTAGCCGCGCAGCACGAAGACCTCGCTGGCCGCGGCGAGCAGCTGGGCACGGCGCGCCTCCCGGGGTAGGCGAGTTCCGCGCTTGCTCGGTGCCATGGCCTCGGACGACAGTCGCGAGGACGTCATCCGGTCCACGAGGTCAGTCATTTCGGTTCTCCCAGTCGATTCCCGGCGGGAACGTGGATGTGCACGGTATTCAACGAACGATACTCGTTCGTGATGCAGCCCGCTGCGGGTCGGCTGCACTGGCTGGGAAGCCGATCCCGTTCCTGCCGTTGTGGTATTCGAATAACCTTCCACACCTATTGGCAACCTGTCAGTAACTGGCCGCCGTGAGAAATCTCGCACAGTGGTGAGATTTCTCGCAACCCCGGCCGGTCAACGGCAGGTACGTAGATGTCGCCGAACGGCCTGTGAGAATCTGTTCGGGTGAGCGAACAACGGGGCAGAACGACCGGCGGGCCCGATTCGCCTCGCCCCGCAGGTGTTCTGGCCGCGCGCGCGGAATCGGCCGCTACCGGTCGGCGTGACCGGCAGCAACCTACGGAAAGCTCCGAATTCTACGATCCGCTCGGCCTGTATTCCGGCAATGGCCACGGCGATCGTTCCCATCAACCGCTGCGTGCGAAATGGGATCCGACCGGCGCCCACGATGCGGCGAATCGGCCACGGCCGGAACGCGATACGAAGAAGCAGAGCGCGCTGGGGCGGTTCGTCTCCACCTACGGCTGGCGGGCCTACGCGCTTCCGGTACTGGTGATCATCACCGTGCTGGTGATCGTGGACGCCGTCAAGGGGGGTACCGACACCTCCGGCGGCTCCACCCCCGCCCTGGGCCGGCTCAGCCAGCACACCAGCAACGCCGGCATCATCGGCGCACCACCCAAGGGCGACGGTAAGTTCGCCGGCGATCCGCCCTCCGGCGCGCTGCCCGCGGGCGGGGCGTTCACGGAGACCGCGGCGGGCACCTGGCATATCGTTCCCGGCGCATCGGCGCAGGTCGGGGCCGGTCAGGCGCATCTGTTCACCTACACCGTCGAGGTCGAGAACGGAGTCGACACCACGTCGCTCGGCGGGGACGATTCGGTGGCCAAGATGGTGGACGCCACCCTGGCCAACCCGAAGAGCTGGACCCACGATCCGCGCTTCGGCTTCCGCCGGATCGACAACGGCGAACCGGATTTCCGGGTCTCGCTGACCTCCCGGCAGACCACCAAATCGGCCTGCGGTTTCGAAATCCCGATCGACTCCTCCTGCTACAACTCCGATCTGGGCCGCGTGGTTCTCTCCGAGGTGCGCTGGGTGCGCGGCGCCACCGCTTTCGAGGGCGATATCGGCTCCTACCGGCAGTATCAGATCAACCACGAGGTCGGTCACGCCATCGGCTACCACGAACATCAGCCGTGCGAGATCGACGGCGGATTGGCGCCGGTGATGATGCAGCAGACCTTCGGCACCCGCAACAACGACATCGCGACCCTGGACCCGCAGGGTGTGGTGCCGATGGACGGGAAGAAATGCCGGTTCAACCCTTGGCCGTACCCCCGCGGGTGACAACGGCTTGCCAACGCCACCGCTGATCTCGGGAGTACATGGGTGACTCGCCGGGTACGGGCTACGCCGAGCGGGCAGCCAACCGCCGGCCCGACAGGCAAATCTCGCGGCAGTCGGCGACACGTTAAAGTTGCAAAGAGGCGGCACAGGGAAGAACGGCCCGATTCGCCGCGTTGCACCGATCAGCCCTAACGGCGAATTCGATTCGAGGAGTCTGCGACGTGTCATCACCACAGTCCCTGCCGCCACTGGTCGAACCGGCCGCGGAGCTGACCAGGGATGAGGTCGCCCGCTACAGCCGGCATCTGATCATTCCCGATGTCGGGATGGACGGGCAGAAACGCCTGAAGAATGCCAAGGTGCTGGTGATCGGTGCGGGTGGTCTGGGCTCGCCGGCGCTGCTGTATCTGGCCGCCGCCGGTGTCGGCACGCTCGGCATCGTGGAGTTCGACGAGGTGGACGCGTCGAATCTGCAGCGGCAGATCATCCACGGCGAATCCGATATCGGCCGCAGCAAGGCCGACAGTGCGCGCGATTCGATTCTGGAGATCAATTCCGGCGTCGAGGTGGTGCTGCACAAGATCCGCCTGGAGCCGGAGAACGCGGTCGAACTGTTCGCGCAGTACGACCTGATCGTCGACGGCACCGACAACTTCGCCACCCGCTATCTGGTCAACGACGCCGCCGTGCTGGCCGGTAAGCCGTACGTGTGGGGGTCGATCTATCGGTTCGAGGGCCAGGTGTCGGTGTTCTGGGAGGATGCCCCCGACGGCCCGAACGGTGAGAAGCGCGGCATCAACTACCGCGACCTGTACCCCGAGGCGCCGCCGCCGGGCATGGTTCCGTCCTGCGCCGAGGGCGGCGTGCTGGGTGTGCTGTGCGCGTCGATCGGTTCGATCATGGTCACCGAGGCCATCAAGCTCATCACCGGCATCGGGGAGACCCTGCTCGGCCGGCTGATGGTTTACGACGCACTGGATATGAACTACCGCACCATCAAGCTGCGGCGCGATCCCGAGCGTCAGCCCATCACGGAGCTCATCGACTACGAGGCGTTCTGTGGTGTGGTCTCGGAGGAGGGCCAGGCCGCCGCCGTGGGTTCCACGGTGACCGCGCGCGAGCTCAAGGACATGCTCGACGCGGGCAAGGACGTCGCCATCATCGACGTCCGCGAACCGGTGGAGTGGGACATCGTCCGCATCGACGGCGCGACCCTGATCCCCAAGGACCGCATCCTGTCCGGCGAGGCGCTCGCCGAACTTCCGCAGAACACACCGATCGTCCTGCACTGCAAGACCGGCATCCGCTCAGCGGAGGCACTGGCCGCCTTGAAGCGCGCCGGATTCTCCGACGCGACCCACCTCCAGGGCGGAATCGTCGCCTGGGCCAACCAGGTCGACCAGAGCCTGCCGGTGTACTAGGAAAAGGTCTCGGCGCTGAGACGACTGATCTCGCGAGTACAGGGGTAACGCGTCGGGTACGCCCGACACTGGACAGATTTCCGACGCAGGACCTGTGATCAACGTATGTGGCTCACGACTCGTATGGCCTGAATACGCGGGGAGGCGGGGCAGCGGGGTTACGGTACGGCCGTGACATCTGTCGAACCTCCGGAGCATGTGCGGGCCACCTTCGGGCTGCGCGAAGTGTCCCCGGTCGCGCTGGGCGACTGGGACGGTGGGTGGCGGTGCGGAGAGGTCGTGCTCAGCCCGGTGGCCGACCACGCCCGGGCGGCGTGGTCGGCGAAGGTCCGGGAAACACTGCAGGTGGACGGGGTGCGGCTGGCGCGGCCGGTGCGCGCCACCGACGGTCGCTACGTGGTGTCCGGCTGGCGTGCCGATACCTATATGGACGGCACCCCGGAACCGCGCCACGACGAGGTGGTGTCGGTATCACTACGCCTGCACCACGCCACCGCCCGGCTGGAGCGCCCGCGCTTCCTGGTCCAGCAGCCGATCGCACCGTGGGTCGATGTCGACGTGTTCGTCGCCGCGGACCGGGCCGCGTGGGAGTCGGTGCCGCTGCGCAGCCTGAAAGCCGGCGGCATGCTGCCGGTGACCACGCCGGACGGCCGCCACAGCATCGATATGCTGGCTCAGCTGGCGACGCTGCGTAAACCGGTGCAGATCCCGTCGCAGCTGGTGCACGGCGATCTGTTCGGCACGGTGTTGTTCGCGAACGGCCAGGCGCCAGGGCTCACCGACATCACCCCCTACTGGCGGCCCGCGTCCTGGGCAGCCGGGGTGATCGTGGTCGACGCGCTCTCCTGGGGAGGTGCGGATCCGGGTCTGCTCGAGCGATGGTCGGATCTGCCGGAGTGGCCGCAGATGTTGTTGCGCGCGGTCATGTTCCGGCTCGCGGTGCACGCGCTGCATCCGCGGTCGACGGCGGAGGCGTTTCCCGGTCTGGCGCATACCGCCGACATGATCCGGTTGATGCTCTAGCGGGCCCGCCGATCGGATGCGACCGGCGAGCCCGCAGTTACACGAGAGTCCTAGATGCCCGCGTGGGCCAGTGACGGCACCCGCCCGACGGCGAACGACGAGCGCAGATAGAACCACCAGGTGAGCCCGCCCATCATCAGGAAGGCGACGGCGTAGGCCCAGAAGGCCGGTGCCATCCCGCCGAAGTGGATGTTGGATTCCCGCAGCGCCTGCTGCAGCACCCACCCGCCGGCCGCGCCCACCGCGCCGACCACACCGATCGCCGCACCCGCCTGCCGCTTGGCCGCGGCCAGCGCGGTCGCCGGGTCCTGGCCGTGTTCGGCGGCGCGGCGCTTGGCCTCGGCGCCGAAGATCGAGGGGATCATGCGGTAGGTGGAACCGTTGCCGATGCCCGACAGCACGAACAGCAGCAGGAACGAGATCAGATACAGCGGGAAGTTCTTCACCGAGAGCGCGGCTACGATCAGCGCGGTGGCGCCGGCCATACCGGCGAAGACGTAGACCGTGATCCGGGCGCCGGTGAACCGGTCCGCGATCCAGCCGCCGAACGGCCGGCTCAGCGATCCGACGAACGCGCCGAGGAAGGCGAGATTGCCGATCGTGGACATCCAGCCGATCTTCGCCAGGTCGGGGAAGGTGGATTTGAGCAGGGTGGGGAAGGCGAACGAGAAGCCGATGAACGATCCGAAGGTGCCGATGTAGAGCACCGCCATGATCCAGGTGTGCCGATTGGTCAGGGCCAGCCGATAGGAGCTGCCGTCGGATTTCGCGCCGGTGATCGAATCCATGTACCGCAGCGCGCCGAACATGGCGACGAGGATGAACGGAATCCACACCAGCACCGCGAGGGTGATGCCGAACCGGTAACCGGCCGGATCCTTGGCCATGAGATGGGTGCCGAGGGTGATGATCAGCGGCACCAGCAGCTGGGTCTGCGCAACGCCCATATTGCCGCCCGCAGCGTTGATTCCGAGCGCGGCGCCCTTCTTCCCCTCGGGATAGAAGAAATTGATATTCGCCATCGACGAGGAGAAATTGCCGCCACCCACGCCCGCGAGCGCGGCCAGCACCATGAACACCCAGAACGGCGTGCCGGGCTGATTGACGAAATAGACCAGGCCCAGCGTCGGCAGCAGCAACATTCCCGCGCTGAAGACGGTGAACGCGCGGCCACCGAATTTCGGGATGGCGAAGGTGTAGGGCACGCGCAACGCGGCGCCGACGAGTGTGGGGGTGGAGGTGAGCAGTAGCGAATTGGCGACGGCGTCGGGGCCGCTCAGATAATGAAAGCCCGCCGAACCCATGGCGGTGACCACGCTGGCCCACAGCACCCAGACGCTGAATCCGAGATTCTCGGAGAAGACCGAGAAGGCGAGATTCTTACGGGCGGTGCGTTTTCCGCCGTTCTCCCAGAAGGTTTCGTTGTCGGGCTCCCAGTGATCGAGCCAGCGGCCGCGGGCTCGATAGTGGAAGTCGGGAGCGGCGGTGGCCGATATCGCGGCGTCGGTGGTAGTCATCGGCGCGTTCCTCTCGCTGGGGTGCGACCGCCCTCATCTCGGGGACCCTGAGGTGCGGGTCCGGCGGTCGCATCCACGGTAGGAAGGCGAAATTACGTCCGATTCACGCTCCGTGACGTTCGCAGCAACACTCGCTCACCCCGCGACCGGCGCCACGGTGACGAATCGTTTACCTGCGGCGGAATCCGTCACCGTTCGGGGTATTCGGCGATGAGCGAGCCGAGGAAGCAGTTGGCGGCGCGAGCGGCCCGATCGGAGTCGCCGTCGATCACGGCGTGGACCAGTTCGGCGTGTTCGTCGTGATACTGGTTGCCGTATTTGGTTGTGCGGGAACGGATCACGTCCTCGATCACCGGCAGCAGCGAATCGTAGAACTCGAGGTAGACGGTGTTGTGGCTGGCCGCGACGATCGCGCGGTGCAGGGCCACGTCCGCGTCGACCGCCGCGGTGCTGTCGGTATCCCAGACCTGGCTGCGCCGGTCGAGCAAGCGCAGCAGGGTCTGCACGTCGTTGTCGTCGCGGCGCTGCGCGGCCAGCCGGGCGGCCTGTACGTCGAGGGCCTGGCGCAGTTCCAGGACGTCGCGTTCCACGGCGTCGGCGAAGTATTTGGTGAGGGTGCCGCCCAGATCGGACGCGGCGATGACGTAGGTGCCCGAACCCTGCCGGCGTTCGAGCATGCCGGCGTGTACGAGCGCCTGCACCGCTTCGCGCACGGTATTGCGGCCGGTGCCGGTCAATTCGGTGAGTTCCGGCTCGGTCGGGATGCGAGAACCGATCGGCCAACGCCCCGAACGGATTTCAGCGCGCAGCTGTTCGGTGACCTGAGCGATGAGGCTGGTGCGCCGGACTGGTTGCACGGCCAACAGAGTACCCCTCCTCACATTTGTTGCTCGCTTTCATCCAATCATCCTATGATTTCTCGGTGACGGTTACCAATCTGCAGTCGACTACCGATATCCGGCGCCGCGGCCTGGCCGAGGGCCGGATTCTCGTCCTGGTCGCGATCGTCGTCTCGGCGCTCACGCTGCGTGTGGCGGTCACCGCCTTCACCCCGCTCGCCGAGCGGATCGGCGCCGATATCGGCTATTCCACGGCCATCGTCGGTGTCTTCGGCATGATCCCGACCGCCATGTTCGCGCTGGCCGGATTGATCACCCCGATCTTCGTGCGCCGGCTGGGCCTGGAACGCACCGCGCTGGTCGCCATGTGCATGGCCGGGGCCGGGCAGCTCACCCGGGCGCTGGTGCCCGACACCTGGGAGTTGCTGAGTCTGTCCGCGCTGGCGCTGGCCGGTATGGGCATCGGCAATGTCGTGATTCCGCCGCTGGTCAAGCGCTATTTCGCCGATCGGCTGGCGGTGCTGAGCTCGGTGTACATCACGATGGTGCAGATCGGCACCGTGGTGCCGGCGCTGATCGCGGTCCCGGTCGCGGACGCGGCTGGCTGGCGGGTCTCGCTCGGGTTGTGGGCGCTGCTCGGTTTCGCGGCCGCGGTGCCGTGGCTGGGTGTGCTGCGTGAGCGGCGCGGCCGCGATCGTGTGGACACCACCGCGCTCGCCGAGGTGCCGGGCGAACAGCCCGCGCGCGCCGGGAACATCCGGCGTTCGCCGCTGGCGTGGGGGATGGCCGCGATGTTCGGTATGACCTCGTTGATCACCTATTCCATGTTCACCTGGCTGCCCAAGATTCTCGCCGATGCGGGCGCCGACGCGGCCTACGGCGGCACGATGGTCGCCTTCTTCTCCTTCATCGGTTTGGCGGCCGCGCTGACCGCGCCCTCGTTCACCGCCCGTATCCGCAATCCGTTTCCGGTCGTGATCGTCTGCGCCATCGCGTTTTTCGCCGCCTTCGCCGGACTGCTCATCGCGCCGATGAGCGCGCCCTGGCTGTGGGTGCTGCTGCTGGGCATGGGACCGAGCACCTTCCCGATGGCGCTCACGCTGATCAATCTGCGGACCCACACCCAGGCCGGTTCGGCGGCGCTGTCCGGCTTCACCCAGGGCATCGGCTACACCGTCGCGTGTGTGGGTCCGCTGCTGTTCGGTGTGCTGCACAGTGCGGTCGGCGGGTGGGGCGCGCCCTTCGCGTTGCTGGCGGTCGCCGTCCTGGTGCTCGTGGCCGGTGCCTGGCAGGCGTGCAAGCCGCGCATGCTCGAGGACACCTGGCACTGATCGGCGTCGGGGCCGCGACCTTTCGGCAATTTCACCGCTCGGGTTGCGCCGCGGTGAGCTTCTGTCCATGATGTGAGCCGACGCCCGACTATTGTGGCCCGGACCACTCGCCGGCATCGACCTCACCGAGTTCGTGTGTGAGCGTCGGTACTTTGTGACGCACGGAAACCGTTGTGTCATATGGGCGAAACAATGCCCCGGTTCTCACCGGTAAATCGCCGAATTCGTGAGCAACCGTTGATTTGCGCGTCATGTGGCGCAGCATCGCGGCAATACCCGTTTCCTACCTTGGGGCCAACCGGATTTCAGGAGGCCCTGTTGAGCACGCTGACGCGTAACCACGACATCGAGCAGTGGGATGCCGAGGATGTCGCGGCCTGGGAGGCCGGCGGCAAGAACATCGCCCGTCGCAATCTGATCTGGTCGGTCGTCGCCGAACATGTCGGATTCTCGGTGTGGTCGATCTGGTCGGTGATGGTGCTGTTCATGCCGACGGACAAGTTCGGCATCGACGCCGCCGGAAAGTTCTTCCTCGTCGCCATGCCGACGCTGGTCGGTGGCATTCTGCGCATTCCCTACACCGTCGCCACCGCGCGCTTCGGCGGCCGCAACTGGACGATCTTCAGCGCGCTGATGCTGCTGGTCCCGACGCTGCTGACGCTGTACTTCATCAATCAGCCGGGCACGTCCTACACCACGTTCATGGTGGTGGCGGCGTTCGCGGGCCTGGGCGGCGGCAACTTCGCCTCCTCGATGACCAATATCAACGCCTTCTACCCGCAGCGGCTCAAGGGCTGGGCGCTCGGCATGAACGCCGGCGGCGGAAATATCGGCGTCCCGGTGATCCAGCTGATCGGCCTGCTGGTGATCGCCACGCTCGGCAATTCGTACGCGTCGGTCGTCTGCCTGGTGTACCTCGCGTTCATCGCGATCGCCGGACTCGGCGCCGCGCTCTACATGGACAATCTGCGCAATCAGAAGGCCGACCTGGGCTACATGCTGGAGTCGCTGAAGGTTCCGCAGTCCTGGGCGATCGCCTTCCTGTACATCGGCACGTTCGGCTCGTTCATCGGCTTCAGCTTCGCCTTCGGCCAGATTCTGCAGATCGGCTTCAAGGCCGGGGGTGATTCGGCCGCCCAGGCGAGTCTGCACGCCGCGCAGATCGCCTTCATCGGCCCGCTGCTGGGTTCGCTGGCCCGCCCCTACGGCGGCAAGATGGCCGACCGCTTCGGCGGCAGCCGCGTCACGTTGGCCGGCTTCGCCGGAATGATGGTCGCGGCGGTCGTGGTCGCGGTCTCCAGTGTGGCCGCCGACCACAACGGCGGCGTGGCCTCGGGGGCGACCATGGTCGCCCTGGTCTGCGGATTCATCGCCCTGTTCGTGCTCTCGGGCATCGGCAACGGGTCGGTCACCAAGATCATCCCGTCGGTGTTCGACGCGAAGTCCAAGAGCCTCCCGGTGAGCCCCGCGGAGCAGGCCGCCTGGTCGCGCAACACCTCGGGCGCGCTGATCGGCTTCGTCGGCGCGATCGGCGCCCTGGGTGGGGTGGCCATCAACCTGGTGCTGCGCTCCTCCTACGCCTCCACCAATTCCGCCACCACCGCGTTCTGGGTGTTCCTGGGCTTCTACGTCGTCTGCGCGACCGTCGTCTGGTCGGTCTTCCTGCGTCGGCCCGGAATGCGTTCGCCGCGAAGCGGTTCCGGTGTCGTCGCCGAGGCGGAGGCCCTGGTGCTCGAGGCCGAACGGTCGCCGGAAACCGATACCACCCAGTCCACCACCTCGGCTCGCGCCTGACCATCGGAAAGCATCGGAGGACAGTCATGAACACGACAGTCGAACCCACGCAGCGCAAGACCGTGGTGGTTGTCGGCCACGGCATGGTCGGGCACCGGTTCGTGGAGGCGCTGCGCTCCCGCGACGAGGCCGGGCGCTGGCAGATCGTGGTGCTGAGCGAGGAGTCGCAGGCCGCCTACGATCGCGTCGGCCTGTCGTCCTACGTCGGCGCCTGGGAGAAGAGCGCGCTCGCCCTGCCCGGCAACGAATACGCCGGCGACGCGCTGGTGGATCTGCGCCTCGGCGTGCGCGCCGACGAGATCGACCGCGCCGCCCGCAAGGTGACCACCTCCTCCGGTGACGTGATCGGTTACGACGCACTGGTTCTCGCGACCGGATCGTATGCGTTCGTGCCGCCGGTACCGGGCCACGACCGCCCCGAATGTTTCGTCTACCGCACCCTCGAGGACCTCGACGGCATCCGCGCCGCGGCGCAGAACGCGGGCCCCGGTGCGGTCGGTGTCGTCGTCGGCGGTGGTCTCCTCGGTCTGGAGGCGGCGAATGCCCTGCGGCTCATGGGAATGACGCCGCACGTCGTCGAGTTCGCGCCGCGGCTGATGCCGGTGCAGGTCGACGAGGGTGGCGGCGCGATCCTCGAGAAGCTGGTCACCGATCTGGGCCTGCACGTGCACACCGGGGTCGGCACCTCGGCCATCGAACCCGCCGAAGACGGTGCGGGCCTGCGGGTTTCGCTGTCCGACGAGTCGGTGATCGACGCCTCGCTGGTGGTGTTCTCCGCCGGTGTGCGCCCGCGCGATCAGATCGCCCGCGACGCCGGACTCGAGATCGGGCCGCGCGGTGGTGCGCTCACCGACCTCGGCATGGTCACCTCCGACCCCAACATCTACGCCGTCGGCGAGGTCGCGGCCGTGGAGGGCACCTGCTACGGCCTGGTCGCTCCCGGTTACACCACCGCCGAGATCGTCGCCGACCGGCTGCTCGGCGGCGCCGGCGAATTCCCGGGCGCCGACCTGTCGACCAAGCTGAAACTGCTCGGTGTGGACGTGGCCAGCTTCGGTGACGCCCACGCCACCACCGAGGGCGCGCTGTCGGTGGTGCTACACGACGCCGCCAAGGGCACCTACGCCAAGCTGGTGATCTCCGACGACGCCAAGACGCTGCTGGGCGGCATCCTGGTCGGCGACGCCTCGCAGTACGCGGCGCTGCGCCCGCTGGTCGGCAGCGAACTGCCCGCCGAACCGGCCGCGCTCATCTCGCCCGCGGGCGCCGAACTGGGCGCCGACGCCCTGCCCGACGAGGCGCAGATCTGCTCCTGCAACAACGTGTCCAAAGGGGCCATCGTCGGAGCTATTCACGAAGGCGCCTGCGATATCGCCGGCGTCAAGAGCTGCACCTCCGCCGGAACCTCCTGCGGCGGTTGCGTTCCCATGATCAAGAAGTTGCTCGAGCAGTCCGGCGTGGAGATGTCGAAGGCGCTGTGCGAGCACTTCACCCAGTCGCGGTCCGAACTGTTCCAGATCGTGCAGGTGACCGGCATCCGCACCTTCTCGGAACTGATCGCCAAGCACGGCACCGGAATCGGCTGCGATATCTGCAAGCCGACCGTCGCCTCCATCCTGGCCTCGACCTCGAGCGACCACATCCTCGACGGTGAGCAGTCCGCGCTGCAGGACACCAACGACCACTTCCTGGCCAACCTGCAGAAGAACGGCACCTATTCGGTGGTGCCGCGGATGCCCGGCGGTGAGGTGACGCCCGAGCAGCTGATCGAAATCGGGCAGATCGCCAAGGATTTCGGCCTCTACGTCAAGGTCACCGGTGGTCAGCGCATCGACCTGTTCGGCGCGCGGGTCGAGCAGCTGCCGCAGATCTGGCAGCGACTGGTCGACAAGGGGATGGAATCCGGCCACGCCTACGGCAAATCGCTGCGCACCGTGAAGAGCTGCGTGGGTTCCACCTGGTGCCGCTACGGCCAGCAGGATTCGGTCGGCATGGCGGTGCTGCTGGAGAAGCGTTACCGCGGACTGCGCTCGCCGCACAAGCTGAAGCTGGCGGTCTCGGGCTGTGCCCGCGAATGCGCCGAGGCGCGCGGTAAGGATGTCGGCGTCATCGCCACCGAGAACGGCTGGAACCTCTACGTCGGCGGCAACGGCGGCCTGACTCCCAAGCACGCGGTGCTGCTGGCCGGCGACCTCGACGACGAGACGCTGATCCGCTACATCGACCGCTATCTGATGTTCTACATCCGCACCGCCGACCGGCTGCAGCGGACCGCGCCGTGGCAGGAATCACTCGAGGGCGGCATCGAACATCTGAAGCAGGTCGTGTGCGAGGACTCCCTCGGCATCGCCGCCGAACTGGAGGAGAGCATGGCCCGCCACGTCGCCGGCTACAAGGACGAATGGGCCGCGGTACTGGAGGATCCCGCGAAGCTCTCGCGCTTCGTCACCTTCGTCAACGCGCCCGAGGAGGCCGATCCGACGATCGCCTTCGACGAGAGCGGGGAGCGCAAGACGCCGGTTCTGCTCGGCCTGCCCGACGTGCCCGGAGGCGGCAGCCTGCGTAACCACGGAGGGCACCGGGCAGGCCGCGATGGACACGGTATGCCCGAACTTCCCGCCATGCCGGCCGCAACTGCCACGCCCGGGAAATAGCCACGTAATCGTGCGGAAACAGGACACCGGTACCTATTAGGTAAGGCGTTCGGAGGAGATTACCGATGACCGTTATCGACACGCCGGGCTTCGCACCGGCAACCACCACCGGCTGGACCTCGGCCTGCCGGCTCGATTATCTGATCCCCGGCCGCGGCGTGGCGGTGCTACTGAGAGGCGGACGGCAGGCCGCGCTCTTCCTGCTGCCCGACGGCACGCTGTATGCCGTCGGCAATATCGATCCGTTCGGGCGGGCGGCGGTCATGTCGCGCGGCATCGTCGGTGACCGCGCCGGTGTGCCGGTCGTCGCGTCGCCGCTGCTGAAGCAGGCGTTCTCCCTGCTGGACGGCCATTGCCTCGAGGACGACTCGGTCGCACTGCCCGTCTACGGCGTGCGCGTTGTCGACGGGGTCGTCGCGGTGTCCAACGAACCGGTGCAGTACGGCGGTACGCCGTGAGCGAAGCGCGACCCACCGAATTGAAACCCCTGGACGGCTTCACCATCGGTGTGACGGCCGCCCGCCGGGCCGACGAATTGGCCACGCTGTTGAGTCGCCGAGGCGCGAATATCGTTTCCGCCCCGGCGATTCGCATCATCCCGCTGTCCGACGACACCGAGCTGGAGCGGGTCACCCGGCAGTTGGTCGCCGATCCGCCGCAGATCGCCGTCGCCACCACCGGCATCGGATTCCGCGGCTGGATGGAGGCGGCCGAAGGTTGGGGTCTGGCCGAAAACCTCCGGGAGACACTGGCTTCCACGCGATTGCTGGCCCGTGGTCCCAAGGCCAAGGGAGCGATCCGCGCCGCCGAATTGCGCGAGGAATGGTCGCCGGCCTCCGAATCGTCGGCCGAGGTGCTCGATCACCTGCTGGCGGCGGGTGTCGAGGGCGTGCGCATCGCGGTGCAGTTGCACGGTGCGACCACCGAATGGGAGCCGGTACCCGACTTCTGTGAAGTACTGCGTTGCGCCGGAGCCGATGTCGTGCCGGTGCCGGTGTACCGCTGGGTGCCACCGGACGACCGCGTGCCGATGGACCGCCTGATCGAGGGCGTGGTCACCTCGGCATTGGATTGCGTCACATTCACCAGCGCGCCCGCGGTGGCCTCGATGCTGATGCGGGCCAAGGAAACCGGGCTGCTCGAGGGCGTCCTGCAGGCGATGCGTTCCCGCGTGCTGCCGGCGTGTGTCGGCCCGATCACCGCCGCGCCGCTCGAGGAACTCGGAGTGCCGACGTCCATGCCGGGCCGGGCGCGCCTCGGGGCGCTGGCCCGCCACGTCGCCGAGGAACTTCCCCGGCGCGCCAATCGAATTCACGCCGCCGGGCACGAATTGAGCGTGCGCGGCGGCTGTGTCGTGGTCGACGGTTCGGTGCGCCAGCTCGCTCCCGCGCCGATGGCGTTGATGCGGGCACTGGCCCGCCAGCCCGGCCGGGTGGTGTCGCGGGAGGATCTGCTGGCGGCGCTGCCCGGTGGCGGTGACGACACCCACGCGGTGGAGACCGGAATCGCGCGTCTCCGTGCGGGTCTCGGTACGCCGAAGGCGATCCAGACGGTGGTCAAGCGCGGTTATCGGCTCGCTCTCGACCCCGCCGAATGCGTCGACAACAACACCCGCCCGCCGGTGGGCTACGCCCCCTCGCTGCGTCCGCAGCGACCCGCGCCCATGGCGGGGGTCTGGTGAGCGCCCCCGCGCTGGTGCTGGTGGCGCACGGCACCCGCAGTGCGACAGGGGTGCAGATGATCGCCGCGGTGGCCGACGCGATGCGTGCGGAGCTGGGACGTACCGGTGCCGACGTGCCGGTGCGGACCGCCTTCGTCGACGTGCTCGGCCCCACACCCGCCGAGGTGCTGCGCGAGCTGAAGGGTGTTCCGGCCGTGGTGGTTCCGGCCTTCCTCGCCTCCGGATATCACGTCTACCAGGATGTTCCGCGCGAGGTGCGCGACAGCGGGCATCCGGATGTCGTGGTGACTCCCGCGATGGGCCCGGACCCGATGCTGGCCCGGGTGATGCGGATGCGGTTGCACGAGGCCGGGATGCGTTCCGGCGATGCGGTGGTCTTCGCGGCGGCCGGATCCTCCGACGCGCGGGCGCGCCACGATGTGCGGCGGGCGACGGCCATGCTGGCGGAGGAGCTGGGCGTCGCGGTTCGTACGGCCTATATCGCAACCGGTGAGCCGAGGGTGCCGGAAGTCGTTGCCGCGCTGCGAGAATCCGGCGCGCAGCGGGTGTTCGTCGGCTCGTACCTCTTGGCACACGGGCTGTTCCAGCAACGCTTGCGCGAGGCGGGTGCCGACGGAGTCGCCGAACCGCTCGGCGCGCATCCGGCGGTGGTGCGCCTGCTGGTCGACCGTTACCGCGCCGCGGCGGCCGAATTCCTCACCACCGCAGCCTGATTCGCCGAGAAACACAGTTACGGCGACGCGGAGGTTCCGGGCGCCGCATCGGACGCCGGGACCATCGGCGAAGCCCCCGTCGCCGCGGCACCTGCATGCCGGTAGGACGCGAGGCTATTCGGAATCGGGGAGGTCCCTGTTGGGTGCGCAGTTCGCGCGCAGTCCGCGTATGACCCCGCGGGTCCGGGTGCGGCCCGGTGCGCGGCCTGCGTGGGGGGTCACGCCGCTGCCCGGCCCGGGCCCCGCGGCCGGTGTGGTGGCCGGACCGCAGGGGCACGGCGTACGAGTCAGGCGCGCCGGACGACCGTCAGGTCGCCGTTGATCACCGTATCGGTCATCGCGCGGGCGAGCATATTGTGCGGGAATCCGGGTTCGACGGCACTGGCCGCGTCCAGTCGAGCCAGGTGTGCCGCATCGAATTCCACATCCAGCGCGCCCAGGTTGTCGCTGAGCTGAGCCGGGGTGCGGGCGCCGATGATGGGGGCGGTCACCGCCGGATTCCGCAGCGTCCACGCCAGTGCGGTCTGCGCCGGCGTCCGGTCCAGTTCCGCCGCGACCTCCTTCACCACTTCGGCGATCGCCAGGCCCCGCGCGGTCAGCGAACCGTTGGCCAGCGCGACGTTCTTGCGGCTGCCCTCCGGCGATTCCGCCGCCGAGGCGTCCAGATCGGCCGCGCTGTACTTGCCGGTCAGGACACCGCTGCCGAGCGGCGACCACGGAATCACGCCGAGCCCCAGTTCCCGCGCCATGGGGAACAGGTCGTGTTCCACGGTGCGTTCGATCAGGCTGTATTCCACCTGCAGCGCCACCAGCGGAGACCAGCCGCGCAGGTCGGCGATGGTCTGCATGCGGGCCACCTGCCAGGCCGGGGTGTCGGAGATGGCGACGTAGAGCACCTTGCCCTGCCGGACCAAGTCGTCCATCCCGCGCAGCACCTCCTCGACCGGCGTGGTGAAGTCCCAGGCGTGCAGGTACAGCAGATCGATGTAGTCGGTGTTCAGATTGCGCAGGCTGGCCTCCACCGAGGCGAACATCGACTTGCGGTTGTTGCCACCGGAGTTCGGGTCGCCGGGCCGCCGCAGCATGGTGTATTTCGTTGCCAGGACCAGGCTTTCGCGATTGTCGCGCGTGAATTCGCCGAGCAGCCGCTCGGAACTGCCGTTGGTGTAGACGCTGGCGGTATCGATGAAATTGCCGCCGCGCGAGACGTAGTCGTCGAACAGTTTGCGCGCCTCGTCGCGCTCGGCGCCCCAGCCCCAGTCGGCCCCGAAGGTCATGGTGCCCAGCGCGAGCGGGGAGACCCGCAGCCCGGACCGGCCGAGCAGCCGATAGGTGTCGAGAGTGAGCGCCATATCTTCCTCCTGTGTGGATTCGATCTCGACCGCAAGTCTGCGCGGCCGGGACGGGCGCGGTAAGGGAAGGTTTTTCCTGGGATCGCCGGTACCAGCCTCGTCGTAGGATCGACAGCGATGACCGGCACCGTGGAAGCGACACAGGAACTGGGGGCCTTTCTGCGCACCCGGCGCGAACGACTGGATCCGAGTGATTTCGGCCTGCCGCTGCGCCGCCGTTCCCGCCGCACCCCGGGCCTGCGCCGGGAGGAGGTCGCCGATCTGGCCGGTGTGAGCACCGACTACATCGTGCGGCTGGAACAGGGGCGCGGACTGCGGCCCTCGCCGGAGGTGCTCGACGCGCTCGCGCGGGCCCTGCGCCTGGCTCCCGACGAACGCATGTACCTGTTCGATCTGGCCCGGCAGCGGCCACCGGACGACGGCAAGCCGGCGACCACGGCCTCACCGGAGCTGGCCCGGCTGGTCGCGGATCTGGCGCCGCTCCCGGCGATGGTGCTCAACCACCGCTACGACATCCTGGCCTGGAACCGCGAGATGTCGCGGCTGCTACTCGATTTCGACACGCTGCCGCCCCGGCATCGCAACTCCATGTGGCTGTGCCTTCTCTATCCGGGGATGGGCGATTTCTACGCCGACCGCGAACGAACCGTGCGCGAGGGCATCGCGGGACTGCGCGCCGCCTGGGCCGCCCACCCGGACGATCGCGTCCTGGCCGACCTCATCGACGAATTCCGCACGGGCAGTGCCGAATTCGCCGAACTGTGGGAGCGCAGAGATGTGCGGGTGCAGGGCCGGGGCCGCAAGACGATGCACCACCCTCGGGTGGGTGCGGTCACCGTCGCCTACGAAGCGCTGATGCCGCTGCAGGATCCCGATCAGCGGCTGATCATCTACCGCGCCGCCGACGAATCGAGTCGGGCGGCGCTGGATCGGCTCGCCGCCGAGTAGGACCGGCGAAAAGAGATCTCGAGAAGATTCGCGAACTGTGTCGAATGTGCGGGATCGGCCTCGACCAGGGGGTGACAGCGAGTTGGACACACACCCCAGGAGCGATCATGACCGACATCAGCACCTTCCTCTGGTTCGACACTGCCGCCGAGGAAGCCGCCCGGTTCTACACCGAGCACATCCCCGCCGCCCGCATCACCGGCGTCACTCGCAACCCCGACGGATCGGCCTTCATCGTGCAGGTCGATCTGGCCGGACACGCCCTCACGCTGATGAACGGCGGACCCGGCCACCCCTTCACCGATGCGGCGTCCATTCAGTTGGTGGTCGACGGGCAGGACGAGGTGGACCGGCTGTGGGCGGCTCTGACCGTGGGTGGCAAGCCGGGGCCGTGCGGCTGGCTGACCGATCGCTACGGCCTGTCGTGGCAGGTCGTGCCGGCCGAGTTGCCGGCGTTGATGGGCGGCGAGCACGCGGCGGCGGCCGGCGCCGCGCTGCAGACCATGTCGAAGATCGATATTGCCGCGATCCGGGACGCCGTCGCCGCCGGCTGACCGGCTCCGCGCACGTCACCGCCGGACCCGTCCCGGCGGTGGCGTGCGGACGCGCGCGAAGATAGCCCGGCGGATGCGGACCGCGAGTGCCGGAACCGCGCAGGTCGCCGCCTGCGGGCAGAGGCTTCCGGTGAACACACCTGCCGAGTGCGCTGCGGAGACCGCGACAGGGTGGAATACTCCGCGTATGCACCGGCTCCCGCGCTGTTTTGCTGTCCTGTTCGCCGCGTTCGCCTCGATTGCCGCGATTGTGCCCGCGGTCGCCTCGGCGGATCCCGGCGCGCCCGCCATCGTCGACGTCCATCCGCTGGGCGGTCGCCAATATTCGGTGGTGGTCTATTCCCCGGCGATGAACAAGCAGATCACCGTGTGGATGTCGCATCCGGATTTCGCGGCGCCGGCGCTGTACCTGCTCAACGCCGTCGACGGCGGTGAGGACGGCGGGCCGTGGACCAACCGCACCGACGTCGCGCAGTTCTTCGCCGACAAACCGGTCAACGTGATCGTCCCCATGGGTGGGCGGGCCAGCTACTACACCGACTGGAAGTCCGACGATCCGGTCCTGGGTCGCAACGAATGGACCACATTCCTGACCCGGGAGCTGCCGCCGCTGCTGAACTCACGGTTCCAGATGACGGGCCGCAATGCCGTCGCGGGCACCTCGATGTCGGCGACCTCGGCACTCGATCTGGCGATCGGGGCGCCTGGCCTGTACCAGGCGGTCGGCGCCTACAGCGGATGTCCGCTGACCAACGGCCCGATTCCGCAGGCGTACGTGTATTCGCAGCTCGGAGTCTTCGGGGCGAATGCCGGGAATATGTGGGGGATACCCGGTGATCCGGACTGGGCCGCTCACGATCCGGTGGTGAACGCCGATCGGTTGCGCGGAACGGCCCTCTACATCTCCTCGGGCAACGGGGTGCCCGGCGTGCACGACACCCTCGCCGATCCCTCGATCGGCGGCAACGCGGGCGCGCTGGCCAACCGGGTCGCGGTCGGCGGCGTGATGGAGAGCGTCGTCGACTCCTGCACCGGACAGCTCACCGGTCGCCTTGCCGCCCTGGGCATTCCGGCGACCGTCGTGCACCGCAACGGCACCCACGCGTGGGTGTACTGGCAGGACGATCTGCACGACTCGTGGTCGGTCTTCGCCCCGGCGCTGGGAGTGTAGGCCGGATTCCGGTCAGCCGGCCGTCTCCGCGGGATCGGATGTGGTGCGGCGAGCCCGGTCGAGTTCCCAATACGCGCGCAGGGCGGCGATGCGGCCGTCGGCGTCCACCCGATAGGTGAACACTCCGTCGACCTCGACCGTGACCTCCCGGCGCACGCTGGTGATGGTGCCGACGAAGGCGACCTCGGCGCCGCAGGCGTAGGAGTCGCGCATCCGGAACGCGATATCGCTCTCGGCGATGGCGGTATCCCAGAACGGTCGGCCATATCTCTCCTATCGGCAGGCGGTGACGACGGTCTCGCCGTAGCGGGTGATCGTGTCGACCTTCTCGGCGAGACCCCGGGTATCCGGGGCGGCGTCGTGGACACTGCGGAATCCGACGATCACATCGGTGACGCCCGAGGCGGCCAGATCTGCGATACCCGCGGTGTCGAAGGGGTCGCGCGCTACCACGTGAACCTGGAATTCGGAGGTCCGCGCCGATGCGGATGCTTCGTATTCCGAACGCAATTCGGCGAGGCGGCGCAGGAGCGTGGCCAGTTCCCCGGGTGTCCCGCCCGCGTGCATCCACCCGTCGCCGCGACGCACCGCGCGCCGCAGCGCGGCCTCGCTGTGCCCGCCGACGAGGATCGGAATCGACGCGGTGGGAACCGGATTGATCTCCACGGCGGGTAGGTCGTACACCCGGCCGTGATAGGCGAACTCGCCGCCGCCACACAAGCCGCGCACGATATCGATACCTTCGTCCAGTCGTGCGCCGCGCCGCTCGAACGGCACGCCCATCATGGCGAAATCCTGTGGCCACGGGCTGATTCCGACTCCCAGCGAGAGACGGTTGCCGCTCAGCACCGCCAGCGTCGCGGCCTGTTTGGCCACCAGCACGGGCGGGCGCACCGGCAGTTTCAGCACGAACGGTGTGACGCGCAGCGTGGTCGTAGCCGTGGCGATCGCGGTGGCCGCGATCATCGGTTCGGCAAAGGGCTTGCCGCGCAGAAACTCTCGCCGCCCGTCGGCGGTATAGGGGTAGCGCGGGTCACCGTCGCGCGGATAGGCCAGACTGTCCGCCAGGCAGACGCCGGTGAAGCCGGCCTGTTCCGCGGCCCGCGCGAGGTCGACCCAGTGCGCGGGGTCCCCGCCGGCCTCGGCGAAATGGAAACGCATGACCGCCATGGTGGCCGCCGGCCGCCGGATGGGGTCCCGGCGGCCCGGTCAGCGGCCGTCCGCGACGACTCAGCGGGCCGGCGGGTTGACCCGGCCCTCGTTCAGCGACCCACCTGCCGGCGATAGGTCACCTTGTCGAATTCGCGGCCGTACTCGTCGACGGCCACCACGTCCATCTCGCTGGCGAAGAATCCCGGGCGCACGTCGACCCGGATGAACGAGTAGTTGCGGAACCGCACCCGCGACCAGGGCGCGGCCTCGTCCTGTTTGCTGCCCGCCGGCGTCCACACGTAGCTGTTGGGCACCGTGGTGTCGGGCACCTCGTGGCCCCGGTAGGTCTCCGGTGAGCCGGGCTGGAAGCCGTAGCGGGGACGTCCGCCGCCGCCCACCGTGTAGTAGACGGTGCCGTCCGCGTCCGGGTAGACGATCGAATTGTCGCCCGCCGCCTTGGTCGGGCGGCCGCCGCGGATCGGGTCGGTGCGCTCGAAGATGTGGTTGTGCCCCTGGAGCACCAAGTCGACCTGGTAGCGGTCGAACAGCGCGCACCAGGCATCACGCAGGCCACCGTCGCTGGCATGGGAGTCGGTGGTCGAGTAGGCGCAGTGGTGGAAGAAGCAGACGATGAAGTCGATATTCGGATTCGCGCGGTAGTCCGCGAGAGTTCGTTCCACCCAGCTGGTCTGGGCGCCACCCGAGTAGCCGGTGTTGGCCTTGATCTCGTAGGAGACGTCGTTGGCGTCCAGCGAGAGCACCGCCATATTGCCGTAGGTGAACGAGTACGCCGACGGGCAGCCCGCGGGCCCGTTGGCCGGCAGGTCCAGGCGGGCGAGGTGGCCGCCGTATCCGTGGGTGCCGTAGGCGGCCTCCATGTCGTGGTTGCCGGTGGCGAACATCCACGGCGTAGTCGAGGCGCTGGATTCGATGGCGCCGAAATACACGTCCCATACGTACGGATTGAACTTGTCGAATCCGTCGGGCAGTTTGCCGCCGGCGGCGACGTATCGCGGCTTCTTCCCGGCGCCCGACGGGTCGGCGTAGGCGATATCACCCGCCAGCACATGGAAATCCGGTTGACAGGCCACGATCTGACGCATCACGTTGTCCGCGTGCGGGACCGCGGGGTCGTTGTCGGGCTTGTAGTACTTGTCGTCGTAGTCGCCCGGAGCGACGCCCGCCGGCTGGGCGGGCGTGTCGTCGGTGCCCTGATCGCCCATCATGGTGAACCGGAAGGGCAGTACCGCGTTGCGCACGCTCGGCATGGCGGTCGACGCGGCACGGATGTCACCGACGAATCCGTCGGAGGTACGCCACCGGTAGAAATGCGGCAGCCGTCCGGGCAGGCCGTCGACCGGCGCGTGCACGTAGAACTGTTCGGCGGCGAGGACGCCGCTGTCGCTCGTGGGGATCTGGGTCACCAGATCGCGCACCTCCGCCTCGACGCTCGCGCCGAGCGCCGGGGTCGGGCCGTGATCGAGAAAGACCTTGGTGCCGCTGGGATTACGCGACAGCTGCGCGGCGAAGCGCAACTGGCTGGCGGCGTCGGGGCCGTAGCCGACATGGCGGCCGCCCACCGCGAGCTGCGCCTGATCGGCATAGGCCCGCCCCGCGAACGGTGAGGTGCCGACGGCGGCCACCGCGGCGGCCGCGGCCGAACCGCGCAGGAAGTTCCGCCGCGACACCGCATGCCGCCGCAGATATCCCCGATGCCATTCGTGCTGTTCGGCCATCGTCATGGTGGCGGCCAACTGCTCGGGGATTCCGGTATCGGGGATGTCACCGGCAGGATTCAAGCGATTCCGCATGAGGTTGGATGCTGGTCCAACCATCGGACCGGAGCAACCGCTGCGGGTTCCCACGGGCGCGAATTCTCGGTGAATTCTTCGGACGGGCCGCCTCGGCATCGCAGCCGAACCTGTCGGTGCCCGGTGTGAGAATGCCGTATGGCCTATGACGAGGAGTTGGCGGAGCGGATCCGGGACCTGCTCGGGCCCGCCGTGACCGAGACGGTCGAAAAGCGCATGTTCGGCGGGCTGGCCTTCCTGGTCGGCGGCAATATGGCGGTGGCGGCGAGCGGGCAGGGCGGACTGCTGGTCCGGGTCGATCCCGCGCAGGCCGAGGACCTCATCGACGGCTCCGCGGTCGCGCCGATGGTGATGGGCGGACGGGAGATGCGGAACTGGCTGCGGGTGGCGCCGGAGTATCTCGACGACGACGAGGTGCTGCACACCTGGCTGGACCGTGGGCTCGGATATGCCCGGACGTTACCGCCGAAATAGCCGGAAGACGTTGTCCGCCAGCGCTATTCGGGTGCCTGCAGGGCGGGGAACCAGATATCGGTGAGGACTTCGGCAGCCGCGGCCGCGGTGACCTCGATCGTGCCCTGCATCGCCCACCGGGTGAAGAAGCGTTCCAGCTGCGCCACCAGGAGCTCGATGCGCAGGCGCGCTTCGTCGCGGCGGGCCTCGGGCCAGCGCGCCAGATAGGCCGGCATCCCGTCGGCGAGCTGCATGATGCCTTCGCGCGCGAGGTCGCGGAACTCCGGCTCGAGCGCGGTCGCCTCGTCCCACGCGGGGAGTAGATCCTTGTTGTCGAAGAACCATTCGATGGCCCGGCGCATCCACGTGGTGAACTCCGCGCGGGAACCGGTGGCCAGGACCCGATCCAGATCCCGGTAGAAGAATTGGACGCTGGCGAGCGTGCCCTGTTCGGCGATCGCCCGCAATACCTCGGTCTTACCGGTGAAGTGCAGATAGAACGTGGCGCGGCTGCAGCCGACCGCGGCCGCGATGTCGTCGACGCGCACTCCCAGATAGCCCTCGCGCACGAACAACTGCCGCGCCTCCTCCACGATGCGCATCCGCGTCGCCCGCTTCTGCTCATCGCGCAGCGACCCGCGCCGGGCGGTCGATTCCGAAGGCATGACGTCGATGATAGACGCCCGCACACTCACTGGACGCTGTGTCCAGTGAGTGCTACCGTGTGTGCCACGTCACGTCCGGCGCTGCCGCCGAACGCCGCGGTGAGGAAACAGAAGATGCGCGCATTGCAATTGACCGGGCCCGGCATGCTGGAGCTTCGCGAAGTCCCGATCCCCGAGATCGGGCCCGCCGATCTGCTGTTGAAGGTCGGGGCGGCCGGAATCTGCCATTCGGACTCCTTCGTTCTCGGATTGCCGTTCCCGTTGCGCGAGGATCCGCTGACGATGGGGCACGAGATCGCCGGAACCGTCGAGGCGGTCGGCACCGAGGTGGAGGGGCGTCGCGCGGGGGAGCGGGGGCTGGTCTACCTGTGCTGGTCCTGTGGCGTGTGCCGGGAATGCGTGAGCGGTAACGAGAACGTCTGCCTGTCGGCCGGTCGCACCGCGATGCCGCCGTGCCCCGGCCTCGGACCCGACGGGGGCATGGCGGAATACGTTCGCATTCCGGCCAATTCGTTCGTGCCGATCGGCGAGCTGGACTTCGCGAGGGCGGCGCCGTTGGCCGATGCGGCGCTCACGCCGTATCACGCCATCCGCGGAGCCGCCGACCAGTTGCGGCCCGGCGCCACCGCCGTCGCGATCGGCATCGGCGGGCTCGGACATGTGGCGGTGCAGATCTTGAAGGCCACCACCGCCTGCCGCATCATCGCGGTCGACATCTCGCCGGAGAAACTGGAACTCGCCACGGCATGCGGCGCCGATCTCACCCTGACGGCCGACGAGAAGACCGCCGCCCGCATTCTGGACTGCACCGACGGCCGGGGCGCCGAGGCCGTATTCGACTTCGTCGGCAACGACGCCACCGCGAAACTCGCCGTCGAATCGGTCGCGCCGAACGGCGCCTACCGGATGGTGGGACTCGACGGCGGAATTCCGGGCATCGACGCCGGACCAGCCGGGGGGGCCGGCCTGCCGTGGGGAGCCACCGTCCGAAAGTCCTACGGCGGCACCAGAAGTGACCTGTACGCGTCGGTCGCGCTCGCACAGCGCGGCGCCATCGACGTGTCGGTGGAACGTTTCGACCTCGCCGAGGGCCCCGCCGCATTCGAACGACTCGACCGGGGCCTGATCCGCGGTCGCGCCGTGCTCATCCCGTAAGCAGAAAGTGAAGGTTATGACGCGAGCTGCCGACCCGCAGGCCATCGCCGCCCGGATCACCGCCGACCTCACCGGTCCCGGTGGGCCGTTCGAGATGGTGGTCGAAGAGGTTCTGGGCGCGCCGATTCCGGTGATGCGCGATCGGCGGCGCAGTATGGCCGAGCTGTTCCACGCGGGTACGGCCTGGGGTGACCACGACTATCTGGTGACCCCGGACCGACGGATCACGTTCGCCGAACACGGCGCCGCGGCAACGGCCCTCGCGCGCGCGCTCGCCGATCGCTACGGTGTCGGCAAGGGTGATCGGGTGGGGATTCTCGCGGCGAACACGCCCGAATGGGTGACGACCTTCTGGGCGGCGCAGGTACTCGGCGCGATTCCGGTCGGCTACAACGCGTGGTGGGCGCCGCGGGAAATCGCCTACGGTCTGGAGCACACCCAGCCGACGGTGGTGGTCGCCGATGCCAAACGCGCCGCACTGCTGGCCGAGGTGGCGACCGATGTTCCGGTACTCACCATGGAATCCGATCTGCCGCAGCTGATCTCCGGTCATCCCGGCCCGGCGCCGGAGGTGTCGATCGCGGAGGACGACCCGGCGGTCATCCTGTACACCAGCGGCACGAGCGGCCGGCCCAAGGGCGTCGTGCACACCCAGCGAAATTTGCTGGCGGTCTGCGACTACCACCGCTTCACCGATGCCATGGCCGCCGCCTTCCGCGGGCAACAGCTCGGCCCGGGGCCCAGCGACCGCCGATTCCTGCTGACCTCACCGCTGTTTCATATCGCCAGCCTGCACAATCTGATCATTCCGCGGCTGGCCACGGGCGCGACCGTGGTGATGAACACCGGCAGCTTCGACCCGCAGCGGGTGTTGTCGCTGATGGAGCGGGAACGGGTGACCAACTGGGGTGCGGTGCCGACGATGGTCAGCCGCATGCTCGAACACGACCTGTCCCGCTACGACCTGTCGAGTCTGGTGGCGTTCTCACTCAATGCCGCCCCGTCCTCGCCCGCCTTCCATCAACGGCTGCGCCGGGAACTGCCGATGGCCGAGGTCGCGCTCACCACGAGCTATGGACTGACCGAAAGCGGTACCGCGGCAACGGTGGCCACACCGCCGGTGCTGGCCGCCCACCCCGACACCGTGGGGATGCCGATCATCGGTGTGAGTATCGAGATTCGCGATCCGGACGGCCGGACGCTGCCCGACGGCGAAGAGGGCGAAATCTGTGTGCGCAGCCCGTACGTGATGCTCGGCTACTGGAACGATCCGCCCGCCACCGCGAACGCCATAGATGCCGAAAGATGGCTGCACACCGGCGATTTCGGCGTCCTGGAGGAGGGGCGGCTGCGTCTGTCGGGCCGGCGATCGGATCTCATCCTGCGTGGCGGGGAGAACGTGTACCCGACCGAAATCGAGAATGTGCTCGACGAGCATCCCGCGGTGCTGGAATCGGCGATACTCGGTGTGCCGCATGCGGATCTGGGCCAGGAGGTGGCCGCGGTCGTGGTCGTCGCCGATCCGGCCGCCGTGACCGAGGACGAGCTGCGGGCCTTCACCGCCGAGCGGCTCGCCTATTTCAAGGTGCCGGCCCGCTGGGTGATCACGGCACAACCGTTGCCGCGCAATGCGACCGGCAAGGTTGTCCGGCGCGAGATAGAGATCTGACGCGCCCCGCCGGGGCGGGTGGGTGAAAGAGGAACTGTCATGTACGACAGCATCATCAAGGGCGGTACCTGGTTCGACGGCACGGGCGCGCCGTCGGCGGTGCGCGACGTCGGAATTCGCGACGGCCGGGTGGCCGCCGTCTCGGCCGAACCCCTGGACGAATCCGGTTGCGACACCGTCGTCGACGCCACCGGCAAATGGGTGATCCCCGGGATGCTCGATATCCACACCCATTACGACGTGGAGGTCCTGCTGGATCCGTCGCTGTCGGAATCGGTGCGCCACGGTGTCACGACCGTACTGCTCGGCTCCTGTTCACTGTCCACCGTGCACGTCGGCGCCGAAACCGCCGGCGACCTCTTCGGACGAGTGGAGGCCATCCCGCGCGGACATGTGATCGACGCGGTCGGTGATGTCAAGACCTGGCGCAGCGCACACGAATACGCCGCCGCCCTGGATGCCTCGCCGCTGGGGCCGAATGTGGCCGCGTTCCTGGGACATTCGGATATCCGCGCGGCGGAGATGGGCCTGGACCGCGCGACCCGCACCGAGGTGAAGCCGACCGCCGGTGAGTTGAGCGCCATGCGCCGGCATCTGGACGAGGCTCTCGACGCCGGCTTCGTCGGCATGTCCTCGCAGCAGCTGATGTTCGACAAACTCGACGGCGAGACCTGCCGTTCCCGCACCCTGCCCTCCACCTACGCGACGATGCGCGAACGGCACCAGCTCAATTCGATCCTGCGGGCTCGCCGGCGGGCACTGCAGGGCGGTCCCGATGTGGCGCGGCCGCACAGCCTGCTGGCGATGGCGCTGTCGAGTCTGGGAATCGGGCAGCCGCATCTCAAGGTGAGTCTGCTCTCGGCGGCCGACATCAAGGCGATTCCCCTGGTGGCGCACGTATTTCCGGCATTGGCGCGGGCGATCAACGCATGCGGCGGGGACTTCCGCTTCCAGCATCTGCCGGTGCCGTTCGAGGTGTACGCCGACGGTATCGATCTGGTGGTGTTCGAGGAATTCGGTTCCGGCGCGGCGGCATTGCACCTGTCGAATCAGCTGGACGAGCGCCACCGGATGCTGCAGAGCGAGAGTTACCGCCGCCAGTTCCGCAAGGATTACGACCGCAAGTTCGGCCCGCGGGTCTGGCATCGCGACTTCTTCGACGCCGAGATCGTGGAATGCCCGGACAGCTCGGTCGTCGGCAAGACCTTCGGTCAGGTCGGGGTGGAACGTGGGGGAGCGCATCCGGTCGACGCGTTTCTCGATCTGGTGGTGGAGTACGGGCCGAAGGTGCGCTGGCGCACCACGATCTCGAACCATCGGCCGGGCGTGCTGGATCGCTTCGCCGCCGACCCCGGGATGCAGCTCGGCTTCTCCGACGCCGGTGCGCATCTGCGCAATATGGGCTTCTACAACTTCGGGCTGCGGCTGCTGCGCCGGGTGCGCGAGGCCAAGCTGGCGGGCCGCCCGTTCATGTCGGTGGAACATGCGGTGCACCGGCTCACCGGGGAACTGGCCGATTGGTACGGGCTCGACGCGGGACATCTGCGCGTCGGGGACCGCGCCGATGCGGTGGTGATCGACCCGACCCGGCTGGACGGGGGACTCGAACGCTACACCGAACAGACGATGCCGTACTTCGGCAATCTGTCGCGCATGGTCAACCGCAACGACGACACGGTGCATGCCGTATTCGTCGGCGGCCGTTACGTTTTCGGCAACGGTACGGCCGCGCCGGTGCTGGGTTCGCAGCGCACGGGACGCTTTCTCACCGCCGCGTGACGGGGCTGTCGGGCTCGTGTGGGGCTCAGCCGAGGTCGTCGAGCTTGCGGTGCAATACCGCACGCTCGCGGTCGTTGCCGCACAGGCGCACCGCCAGCTCCCATTCCTCGCGGGCTTCACCCGTGCGGCCGAGGCGGGCGAGCAGCTCCCCCCGAACCGTGGGCAGCAGTTGGGAATTCGGCAGTGCGCCCTCGGCGCGCAGACCGTCCACGATCGCGAGTCCGGCGTCGGGGCCCTTCGCCATCGCGACCGCGACCGCCCGGTTCAGCTCGACCACCGGTGACGGGGCGAGGCGGCCCAGCGCTTCGTAGAGGCTCACCACCCGGTCCCAGTCGGTGTCGGCGACCGAGCCGGCGACGGCGTGGCATTCGGCGATCGCGGCCTGCACGCCGTAGTAGCCCAGTCCGCGGCCGGCCTGTCCGGCGCGGGTGAGGGCGGCGCGGCCACGCCGGATCGCCGCACGGTCCCAGCGCCGCCGGTCCTGATCCTCCAGCAGCACCGGCTCACCGTCCGGCCCCGTCCGCGCGGGGAAGCGGGCCGCGGTCAGCTCGAGCAGAGCCAGCAGTCCGTACACCTCCGGCTCGTCCGGCATCAGGTGAGACAGCACCCGCGCCAGCCGCTGCGCTTCCCCGGCCAGATCGAAGCGGATCAGTTCGGTGCCCGAGCTCGCCGACGAACCTTCGGTGAAGATCAGGTAGATCACGCAGAGCACCGAGCTCAGGCGGGCAGCGCGCTCACTCGCCTCCGGCACGGCGAACGGAATGTTTTCGGCGGCAAGCGTTTTCTTCGCCCGGGTGATCCGCGCCTGAACCGTCGCGGCCGGAACGAGGAACGCTCTGGCGATCTCGTCGCTGGTGAGACCGCCGACCACCCGCAGCGTCAGGGCCACCCGCGCCTCGCGGGAGAGCACCGGATGGCATGCCGTGAAGATCAGGGCCAGCACGTCGTCGTCGATGCGGTCGGGATCCCACAGCGGTTCGGCTGCCGCACGCGTCGGATCCGAACCGGGCCCGCCGGTCAGCGCACCGCCCTCGCCCAGATCGTGGGCGAGGGCGGCGTAGCGATCGTCGAGGGCGGAGCGGCGGCGGAAGGTGTCGATCGCGCGCCGCCGCCCCACGGTGAGCAGCCAGCCGGCCGGAGTGCGCGGTGTCCCCTCCCGCGGCCAGGTGACCAGCGCTTCGGCCAGTGCCTCCTGCGCCAGATCCTCGGCGAGGGCGAAATCGCCGGTGTAGCGGGCGAGGGCGCCGACGATGCGCGCGGATTCGATCCGCCACACCGCGGCGACCGCCTCGCGTCCGGTGGGATCGGCCGTCATCCGCAGGTTCCGCTCAGAGCTGCCCGGTGGCCTCGCGCCACGCCCGCTCCTTCTGAATCCACACGTTGTCCTGCGGGAATTCGTCGATCGTGGGCACCCGCCGGATCTCGGTCTTGCACCCCTTGACGATGACCGGCATCCGCTTCGCCCACTCGATCGCCTCCTCCTTCGAGGCGACGTTGAGAAGATAGAACCCGCCGAACAGTTCCTTGGTCTCGCCGTAGGGGCCGTCGGTGACGACCGGGGTCTCCGCGTCGTAATCGACCACCACACTGTCGGCGGGGTCGAGCCCCTCCGCCGCGAGCAGCACGCCCGCCCGGATCAACTCGTCGTTGAACTTGCCCATCGTCTCCAGCACGGTGTCGAAATCGACCTCGCCCATGCTCGCGTAGGCCTCGTCCGTGGCGCGCATGATCAGCATGTACTTCATGGTGTGTCTCCTTCGTCTGGCGGATCCCCTCCGGACCCTCTCACCCCTAGGTCGAACGGCACCCACTATGGATCGACACGGCAGCCGAAATTTTCCGAAAGATTCTTCCGGCCGCATTATCGCAGGTCGCCAGTGCCCTCACCCCTTGCTCGTGGTGCGCAGGGCCCAGGCGAGGACGCCGAGGGCTCCGGTGTTGGCGAGGGCGCGCAGGATGTTGAGGGTGATCCAGGGGCCTTCGAACTGGTGGCGCAGGGCGGCGAAATCGCCGGAGGAGGTGTCGGCGAGCTGGTTGTTCAGGGGCACGTTGCCGCCCGAGGTGATGAGGAAACTGATCACGTTGAGCGCCAGGGCGAGGAGAACCCACCACAGCACGGTGCGCTGGTCGGTGCGCCAGTACAGGACGGCGGCGAGGCCGGTGAAGGCGACCGATCCGAGGAAGCTCAGCATGAAGACCGGATTGACGATGACGGTGTTGATCCGGTTCATCACGTCGACGAAGGTCCGGTCGTCGAGTTGACGCAGCGCGAGCATCACCGAGCTGGCGTAGGCGTAGAAGACGCCGGCCAGCAGGCCGGTGG
This sequence comes from Nocardia sp. AB354, assembly GCF_049538315.1. Classification (NCBI taxonomy): domain Bacteria; kingdom Bacillati; phylum Actinomycetota; class Actinomycetes; order Mycobacteriales; family Nocardiaceae; genus Nocardia; species Nocardia sp. AB354. Next base: position 171,411 of record NZ_JBMVFU010000007.1, read on the forward strand.
TGACGGTCGCGCCGATCAGGGAACCGGTCGCGAAGCCGGAGGTGGTCGAGGTGGCGGTGGTCGCTGTCATGCACTCAGTACACCGGGAAGCGGTGAGCGTTCCCATGGTCGTGACGCTCGCTCCCATACGCGAGCGTCCACGGCTCCACCGATCCGGGTCAGCGGAACGGTGTGATCTCCGCGAGTCGCCCGCCGCGCATCTTGTTCACCCATTCCGGGTCGGCGAGCAGCGCTCTGCCCAGTGCGACGACATCGAATTCGCCGCGCTCGAACTGCTCGCGCAGCAGAGCGAAGCGCTGCGCCTGGGTCTCGTCGATGCTGTCGCCGCGGAAGACGCTGTCCACGCCGACCGAACCGACGGTGATCACCGGCAGGCCGGTGATCTTCTTGGTCCAGCCGGCCAGGCTGAGATCGTCGGCGTGGTCGGTGAATTCGGGCAGCCAATGCCGCCGCAGCGAGGTGTGGAAGATGTCGACCCCGGCTTCCACGAGCGGAGTCAGCAATTCTTCGAGGTCCGACGGGCTCTCGGCGATGCGCGCGCTGTAGTCGACGCCCTTCCACTGCGAGAAGCGGTAGATGATCGGGAAATCCGGGCCGACTGCCGCGCGGACGGCTGCGACCACCCGGGCGGGGAACACGGCGCGCCGGCGGATGCTGCCGCCGTATTCGTCCTCGCGGTGATTGGTTGCGGCCCAGAAGAATTGATCCAGCAGATAACCGTGTGCGCCGTGCAGTTCGATGCCGTCGAATCCCAGCTCCCGGGCCAGCAGCGCCGATTCCACGTACGAGTCGACGAGGGTGTCCAGGTCCGCGGTCGTCAACGCCCGCCCCACCGGCGCTCCGGTGAAGTCGACACCGGAAGGACTCACGGTGGGCGTGTCCGGCTCGAAGCGGGGCTCGTTCCCGCGATCCACACCGGTATGCCACAGCTGCGGGACAATCGACGCCCCTTCGGCGTGTACCGCCTCGACCACCGCACGCCAGCCGGCGGCACTCTCGTCACCGTAGAACCGCGGCACCTTCGCGATCGGCCCAGCCGCCGGACCCCGCACATAGGTTCCCTCGGTGACGATCAGACCGACGCCTCCGGCCGCATGCTCGCGGTAGTACTCGATATTCTCCGCATTCGGAATACCGTCGGGCGATTTCGCCCGGGTCATCGGAGCCATCGCGAATCGGTTCCGCAGGGTCAGCGACCCCGCGCGAAATTCGGAAAACAATTCGTCCAGGTGGATTCCCGGCCCATCGACCAAATCCTGTGACATGCGGCACGTTTCCTTCCGATTCGACAACTCGGCCCTCGAAGTGGAAGACAACGCTGTCCGCGCCACCGGCATTCCTGCGTGCCGGTGCGATCCGATCGTGGATCGACCTACAGTTCCAGTTCTTCCCACGAAATAGTGATCGGGAACGGGAACTCGATGCTGATGCCGGTCGGGTGTGTTCGTGGCGTCCACTCGTCGGCCAGGATGTAGTTCATCGGGTGGAGCGCGTGCACGCCGGGCGGGAGGTTGCCGGTGCGTGTTTGCAGCGCATAGGCGCGGACGGTGGCCACCCCGCGAGGATTGCGGGCGAGCTTGACCTCCCAATACCAGTCGATGCCGGCCTCCGCATAGCGGGCTTTCTTCGCTTCCATGTCACTGACGGTGTTCGACGGGGACAACACCTCGCCCACCAGGAAAACGTCGTCCGCGCGAACATCTTGATATTCGGCGGGCAGACATCGGTAGACGAGAAAGTCCGGCGTGAGGAAATCGGACTTGCCGTTGCGGCCGAGGAAGACGTTGGTTTCCGTCGACACACGCCAGCAGCGGTCCGGCTGCCTGGCGTGTTCCTCGCGAACACATCGCCGGAACGCGGTCCAGAACAGGTTCGTGCAGTCCTGATGTTCGGCGGGCCCGCGACGGACCCACACGACCCGGCCCTCCCACAGTTCGATCTGGCCCGCGATCTCCTCCGGCAAAGCGGACAGTTCCTCCCAGGTCATGTATTCCGGGAGGTCAGGGCGTTCGCAGAGCGGGCTCGACATGTGTCCATGATAGGGAGTCGCCCGGAAAAACATGCCCGGCTCAGCGGGCGAGGGCGTTCAGCGTGGGGCGGATGATGTCGTCGGCGATCCAATGTGCGACTCCGTCCGGATAGGGGGCGGGCGGGTTCAGTACCAGGTGGGTGAAACCGGCGTCGATCAGTTCGAGCAGCGTCTCGCGTACCCGGCCGGGGGCGTCGTAGGAAATGGGTAGCTGCGCCGAGCGTGTGATGTGGGTGGGGTCGCGGCCGATCGCCGCGCAGTGTTCGTCCAGCGCTCGGCTGCGCTCGCGGAGCGCGTCGACGGTGGTGAGTGGTGGGCCGATCACATTCCACAGATCGGCGTGGGCGGCGACGATGGGCAGCGTCGATGCGCCCGCACCGGCGAGCAGAATCGGTGGATGCGGCCGCTGGACGGGTTTCGGATCGCATTGCGCGCCGGTGAGAGGAAAATGGTCGCCGGGGAAATCGAAGACGTCCTCGGTCCACAACCGCCGGATCAGGACACAGGCCTCGTCCAATCTGCGCACCGCCTCGCGCCAGGTGCCGACCGGAATTCCGTACGCCTCGTATTCTGGCGCCACCATCGTCTCGAAGCGGGGATCGTTGCGCGGGAAGCCGCCGACGCCGATGCCGAAATCCAGCCGGCCACCCGAGATCACGTCGACGGTGGCCGCCATCTTCGCCGAAAGCGCGGGGTGGCGAATCCGGTTGTTGGACACCAGCAATCCGAGCCGCAGTCGGCGCGTCTGCGCCGCCAGCGCCGCCAGCAGCGTCCAGCCCTCGAGGACCGGCCCCGCCGACCGACGTCCTTCCGGAGCGCCACCGTCGTGACCCGGCAGCCCGACCGCTGCCCGTGGCAGCAGATGGTCGTACAACCAGGCGTGCTCGATCTCGGGTATGCCGTCGGCCTCCAGCCACACCCGCAGGATCTCCGCATAGGCGACGTGCGCGGGTGTCGTCTTGATGCCGAAACTCGGCGCGGGCCTGCCCGAATCGCTCATACCGGCGACGCTAGACCGTGGAGTGCTCTCCAGGTCAAGGCTCCTCGTCAGCGCGACGGCGGCAGGACCGGGCTCTGCCAGGCGCGGGCATACTTCTTCTTGTTCGCCACATCGGCGGGTTTGCTGCGGTACACCACGTACGGGCGGACCAGATAGCCGACGGGTGCGCTGAACATGTGGACCAGCCGGGTATAGGGCCAGACGGCGATGAGCGTCAGCACGATGAGCCCGTGCGCCTGAAAGGTCCAGGGCGTGCCGACCATCAGATCCGGCTGCGGATGCGCCGTAAAAAGGCTTCGGAACCAAGGAGATACGGTTTCGCGATAGTTGTAGGTGCCCCACAGCAGATTGCTGCCGACGGTATTGAGCAGCCCGGTGATCAGCGCGGCCGCGAGCAATACGTACATGAACGTGTCGTTGGTGGTGGTGGCCTGGCGGACGGCCGGGACACGCACGCGACGATAGGCGAGGATGGCGATGCCGGCGATCACCGCGACGCCGGCCACCGTACCCGCGGAGACGGCGACCAGGTGATAGAGGTGCTCGGAGATGCCCACGGCATCGGTCCAGGACTCCGGAATCAGCACGCCCAGAACGTGTCCGCCGATCACACCGAGCATGCCGAAGTGGAACAGCGGACTACCCAGCCGCAGCAGCCGGGATTCGTAGATCTGCGAAGACCTTGTGGTCCAGCCGAATTGGTCGTTGCGATAGCGCCACAGGTGGCCCAGCACGAACGAGGTGAAGGCGATGTAGGGCAGGGTCGCCCAGACGGTGGATGTCATCGTCGGTCTCCGGATCCGGCGAAAAGCCCTGCGGTCGCCGAGGTTCCGGCTGCGGGCGGGGAGTACAGGTCGGGGTTCATGGCGGGATGCATCGACTCGCCGTTCATCGAATACGGCTCCAGCCCGACGTCCTCGTCCGGCGGTCCCTGCGCCGCCAGTTCGGCGATCCGGCGGCGGTCTGCCGTGGTGGGCGGAGGCAAGGTCGCGAGAACGGCGGCCAGGGCGCCGGCATACGGCGATTCGCTGTCGGTGAGCGACAGTCGCAGCATCTCCAGTACCGGGACGTGTTCGCCGAGCAGGCGTTCACCGCCGATCGGGTCGACGGTGGCCGCGAACTCCAGCAGCACCGGGAGATGATCGGGCAGTTCGCGATCCGACAACTCCGCACCGGCATGCCGGTAGGCGTGCTTGAACCGGAGCAGCGCCATACCCCGCTTGCGGGTGTCGCCGTAGGCGTAATAGGTCAGATGCAGGCTGGCGCGCCGGCGCAGGTCGAACGTTTCGACATAGTCGCGCGCCAGGGTGAGCGGTGCGGTGCCGGACAGATGGGTGAGCGGCCGAAGGAGATCGGTGCGCACCGGTTCCGGGAGGGCGGCTGCCGCCTCGGACAGATCGTCGAGTATCGCCAGCGTGTCCGGACCGGGGTAGTCCAGCACGAGAGCGGCGATACGCCAGACCAGCCGGCGATCGCGTTCGGACATCTCGACCACGGGTGCGGGCCGGCGTCGGAGAGTCAGTAGTCCCACGGTCACATCCCTCGTCGGCCGGGTCGCCCGCCCGGACATGCGTAGCTGCGCAGCGTGCGGCGATGGATCTCGGCGGGCGCGGTGCCGTTCGAGCGGCCGGCCGGGCTCGGCAGGGGGCGGCGAAACGGCCTCATCGGGTCGCTCCGGTCGGCTCGGGCAGCGTGTCGTCGGCTACTCCGGGTCCGGAATCGCCCGCGTTCCCGTTCGCTTCCGGACTCGTGTGCGCGGCGCCGTTGCCATCGCCGTTGCCATTGCCGTTGTCACTGCCGCCGCGTTCGGGCACCAGCCCCTCGGTCGACCCACCGTCCCAGTTCAGCAGATTGATGCGCGACGACTTCCGCTCCGGTGCAGCGGTATTGGCGTCGACGAGAGCGAACTTCTCCGACGTCACATCGAACGCCGTCATCCCGGGCCCGCCGTCACCCTCCAGGCTGCACCCCGTCGCCAGCGAATCCAATTCGTGCGCCCGGGATGTCGCGCCCGACGGAATCACGTACCGGTGTTCGTATTTGGCGATGGCCAGCAGCCGGTACATCGCCTCGATCTCCTCGGGCTCGAGGCCCACGGCGCCCGGGATCGCCGGTTCGGGTTCCTGGCCGAGGTTGATCGAGCGCATGAACGACCGCATCCCGGCCAGCCGCTGCAGCGCCGCGCGCACCGGTCCGATATCCCCGGCGGTGAACAGCTCGGCGAGATATTCCACCGGGATCCGTAGTGAATCGATGGCGCCGAACAGATTTCCGGCATCCTCACCGTCGTGCCCGGTCTCCGCCAGCACATCCACGACGGGCGACAGCGGCGGCACGTACCAGACCATCGGCATGGTCCGGTATTCCGGATGCAGCGGCAGCGCGATCTTGTAGTCGACGATCAGTTTGTACACCGGCGAATCCTGCGCCGCCGCAATCCATTCCGGAGAGATCCCAGCGCGTTCGGCCTCGGTGATCACGCGCGGATCGTGCGGGTTGAGGAAGACGCCCAGCTGCGACGGGTACAACTGCTCCGGATCGGTGACCGACGCCGCCTCGAGGACCGCGTCGGCGTCGTAGAGCATCACGCCGATGTAGCGCAGTCGCCCCACACACGTCTCCGAGCAGACGGTCGGAATACCGACCTCCACGCGCGGATAGCAGAACGTGCATTTCTCGGCCTTGCCGGTCTTGTGGTTGAAATAGATCTTCTTGTACGGGCAGCCGGTGACGCACTGCCGCCAGCCGCGGCATTTGTCCTGGTCGACCAGCACGATGCCGTCCTCGGCGCGCTTGTAGATCGCACCCGAGGGACAGGAGGCGCCGCAGGACGGGTTGAGGCAGTGCTCGCAGATGCGCGGCAGATAGAACATGAAGGTCTGCTCGAATTCGAGTTTGACCTGTTCCGACAGCCGCGTCAGCAACGGATCACGGCCGACCTGATCCGGTCCGGAGCCGAGGTCGTCGTCCCAGTTCGCGCCCCAGGTGACCTTCGTATCCTCACCGGTGATCAGCGATTTCGGCCGCGCCACCGGCGTGGTGTCCATGGCCGGTGCGGACAGCAGATTGTCGTAGTCGTAGCTCCACGGGTCGTAGTAGTCCGACACCGTCGGCAGATCCGGATTGGCGAAGATGTTGAGCAGCCGCTTCATGCGCGAACCGGACTTCAGGGTGAGGCGGCCGCGGCGGTCCAGCGTCCAGCCGCCCTTCCACTTCTCCTGATCCTGGTACTGCCGCGGATATCCCTGTCCCGGACGAGTTTCCACGTTGTTGAACCAGACGTACTCGGTGCCGCCCCGGTTGGTCCAGGCCTGTTTGCAGGTGACGCTGCAGGTGTGACAGCCGATGCATTTGTCCAGGTTCATCACCATGGCCAGCTGTGCCATGACACGCATATCAGTACTCCACTTCCTGTGAGCGTCTCCGGATCGTGGTGACCTCGTCACGCTGATTTCCGGTGGGCCCGTGGTAGTTCAGGGCGAACGACTGCTGGGCGTACCCGCCGATCAGATGCGTGGGCTTGATCATGATCCGGGTGAGCGCGTTGTGGATGCCGCCGCGTTTGCCGCGGCCGGCCCGAAGCTCCGGGCCGCCTTCGATGCGCGGCACGTCGACCGCGCGATCCTGCGCGTGGTACATGAACACGGTGCCCTCGGGCATGCGGTGGCTGACGATCGCCCTGGCCACCACCACCCCGTTGCGGTTGACCGCCTCGATCCAATCGTTGTCGGCCACACCGATTTTCGCCGCGTCGCGATCGGACATCCAGATCGCCTGCCCGCCCCGGGAGAGGGTGAGCATATGCAGGTTGTCCTGATACGCGGAGTGGATCGACCACTTCGAATGCGGGGTGAGGTAGCGCACGGTGACCCCTCGTTCGCCGACCGCGCCCACATCGGGTTCGCGGAACAGGGCCGACATGTCGAGCGGCGGCCGGAAGATCGGAAGTTGTTCGCCCAGTTCGATCATCCAGTCGTGGTCGAGGTAGAAGTGCTGGCGCCCGGTGAGCGTGTGCCAGGGCTTGAGCCGTTCGGTATTGATGGTGAACGGGGAGTACCGCCGGCCACCGGTTTCGGATCCGGACCATTCCGGTGAGGTGATCACCGGCACCGGCCGCGCCTGCGTATCGGCGAAGGTGATCCGCTTGCCCTCGTGCTCGGCCGCCAGATCCGCCAGCCGGGTACCGGTGCGGCGCTCCAGCGCGTGGAAACCCTCCACCGCCAACCGGCCGTTGGTGGTGCCGGACAACGCCAGAATGGCCTCCGCGGCGTGCACATCCTTGGCCAGTGACGGGCGGCCCTGCGCGGCGCCGGAGACCACGGTGCCGTTGACTCCGCGCAGGTACTCGACCTCGGCGTCGGGAACGGTGGTGACGCCCTTGGTGGTGACCCCGAGCGTTTCGATCAGCGGGCCCAGCGCCGCCATCTTCTCCGCCAGCTTCGGGTAGTCGCGTTCCACCACCACCAGCTTCGGCATGGTCTTTCCCGGAATCGGTTCGCATTCACCGGCTTTCCAGTCCAGCACCCGCCCGCGCGCCTGGGCCAGGGCGTCGGCCGAATCGTGCTGCAACGGAACGGCGACCAGATCCTTGCGGACGCCGAGATGTTTCTCGGCCAGCCAGGAGAATCCACGCGCGATGCGGTGAAACGCCTCGAAATCGGTCTTCGCCTCCCACGGCGGCGAGATCGCGGGGGAGAAGGCGTGCACGAACGGATGCATATCCGTCGAGGACAGATCATGTTTCTCGTACCAGGTGGCGGCCGGGAAGACGATATCGGAGAACAGCGTCGTCGACGTCATCCGGAAATCCAGCGAGACCAGCAGATCCAGTTTGCCCGTGGGCGCCTGGTCCGGCCGGCGCACCTCCTGCGGTGCGACCCCGGCCGAATCGTCGGCCTGCAGATTGGAATCCGCGCCGAGCAGATGGCGGTGGAAGTACTCGTTGCCCTTGCCCGAGGAGCCGAGCAGATTGGCCCGCCACACGGTGAGAACACGGGGGAAGTTCCGCGGTGCGTCGGGATCCTCGCAGGCGAACTCGAGATCACCGGATTTCAGGCTGCCGACCACATAGTCCTGCGGCGTCTGCCCCGCGGCCTCGGCGGCATCGACCAGGTCCAGCGGATTGCGATCGAACGTGGGATACGTCGGCATCCAGCCGAGCCGCGAGGCCAGGGCGATATTGTCGGCGGCCGTGCGCCCGGCGAAAGCGCCGGAACCCAGTGGGGACGCGAAGGATTCGGAGGTGAAGGGGTCGTAGCGCCACTGGTCGTTGGTCAGATACCAGAACACCGTGCCCTGCATCTGCCGCGGCGGCCGCTGCCAGTCCAGGCCGAACGCCAGGGTGGACCAGCCGGTGACCGGGCGGCACTTCTCCTGGCCCACGTAATGCGCCCAACCGCCACCGTTGACGCCCTGGCATCCGGTGAGCAGCGTGAGCGTGAAGAAGGCGCGATAGATCTGATCGGAGTGGAACCAGTGGTTGGTCCCGGCGCCCATCAGGATCATCGACCGGCCGCCGGAGCGATCGGCGTTGTCGGCGAATTCGCGGGCGATGCGAATCGCTTGTGCGGCAGGCACTCCCGTGATCGACTCCTGCCACGCGGGAGTGTAGGGCGCGCTCGGGTCGTCGTAACCGGTAGGCCAGTCGCCCGGCAGATCCGGGCGCCCGACGCCGTACTGCGCGAGCAGGAGGTCGAAGACGGTCGTGACGCGGCGTCCGGCCACGACGGTGGTCGGCACCGAGCGGGTGACGACGCCGGTCTCACCGTCGAAGCGGGGGAACTGTACGGCCGCAGCATCGTCGGTGCGGCCGTACAGCGTCAGCAGCGGATCGACGCCGCCGAGGTCCAGATTCCAACGCCCGGCGCCGGATTCGGAGAATCGGTCGCCGAGGGTTCCGTTGGGAACGACGGGGTGTCCGTCGGCGTCCAGGAGCACGGTTTTGTGCTCGGCGTTGTCCACGTCGAAGCCCGCGACGCCGGCGGCGGCGAGGTCGGCGGCGGTGAGGAATTTTCCGGGCAGCCAGGTGTGGCCGCGGTATTCGCCCTCGCTGTTCCAGCCGCCGTCGCGTTCGTCCAGCGTGATGAGGAACGGGAGGTCGGTGTAGCGCTTGATGTAGTCGTCGAACCGGGCGGTGGACCGGTCGACGAAGAATTCGCGCAGCACCACATGGCCCATCGCCATCGCCAGGGCGGCGTCGGTGCCCGGGCGAGCCGGCACCCATTCGTCGGCGAATTTGGTGTTGTCGGCGTAGTCGGGGGAGACCACCACCACCTTCTGACCGCGGTAGCGGGCCTCGGTCATGTAGTGCGCGTCCGGGGTCCGGGTGACCGGGACGTTCGAACCCCACATGATCAGATAGCCGGCATCGAACCAGTCCGCGGACTCCGGGACGTCGGTCTGGTCGCCGAACACCTGCGGCGAGGCGACGGGCAGATCGGCGTACCAGTCGTAGAACGACAGCATCGATCCGCCGAGCAGGGAGATGAACCGAGCGCCGACCGCGTGCGACACCATCGACATCGCGGGGATCGGCGAGAAGCCGGCGATCCGGTCCGGCCCGTACTGTTTGATCGTGTAAACGTGTGCGGCGGCGGCGATTTCGGCGGCTTCCCACCATTCCGCCCGCACGAATCCGCCCTTGCCGCGTGCGGCCTTGTACGTCGTCGCCCGCTCCGGGTCCTCGACGATGGATTCCCAGGCCAGTACGGGATCCTTCAACCGGGCCTTCGCCTCGCGGTACATCTCCAGCAGCACCCCGCGCACATACGGATACCGCACGCGCGCAGGGGAATACGTGTACCAGGAGAACGAGGCGCCGCGCGGGCAGCCGCGGGGTTCGTATTCCGGTTTGTCGGCGCCGACCGACGGATAATCGGTCTGTTGCGACTCCCAGGTGATCACGCCGTCGGAGACGTAGATCTTCCACGAGCAGGAGCCGGTGCAGTTGACGCCGTGGGTGGAACGGACCACCTTGTCGTGGGCCCAGCGGTCGCGATAGAACTCGTCGGCCTCGCGCCCGCCGACCTTGTGCACGGTGCGGAGGTCATCCGACACCTCCCCGCGCTGGAAGTAGCGCCCGACCTTCAGCAGCGCGTCGGCCGCCGACTCGGGGACGCCGTTCGACGCGGTAGATGCGCCGCGCGAGGCTGCGGGTACGCCGTTCGACTCTGACGAGGGGGCCGAACCCTTCTTGTGCGAAATGACCACAACGCCCCCATCGAGACAAATGAACCGGGCTGACCAGACCGAGAGTAAGGACGCTCGCGGGGGCGGCAAAACGATCCGCTCACACCGCGCGCGGGTCACCGGTGAGCTGTGAGGTGGGGGAAACGTCCCGGTCACTGGGCAATTGCCGGTCGCACCGGGTGATTCGGGTCCGACCTGCGGCGATACCGATTCTCACGGCGCCGGCCCACCGGTGGAGAGCCGCTGTCCACGTCCCCGGTGATGCTTTGGAAACCGGCGCTTCGCGGGCGTTTTACATTTGTTAACACATTGTCGAGGCGTCGGATCGAGTCGAGGGGATAGCGGCGCGCACGCGAAAGTGACGGCGATTACCGCTACCGGATGGGGATAGCCGCAGCGATGCCGCCACCGGCGGGAAGGCCATAGGCTGCCCCCGAATCCAACAGCAGGAGAAGCGATGTCGCGCTCTATCACCGTTGCCGGCGTTCTCGCGCCGCTGGCACTCGCCGCTCACGCGGTGGTCGCAAGCACCGTGGCGCAAGCGGATCCGGTGCCGCCCGATCTCATGGGGCCGGCGGTACCGGCGATCGCCGATATCAACGGTGACGGCGTGCCCGATGTCGTCTTCAGTGACTACCTTCTCGGCGGCGGCGTCTCGGTCTTCCTGGGTAAGCCCGGAGGTGGCCTGCGGCCGGCCGTGCACTACGCCACCGGCGGCCAAGCCGACTACGTCGCCATCGCCGACTTCGACCATGACGGCACACTGGACCTGGCCGTCACGAACTTCGCCTCGAGCGACGTCTCGATCCTGCTGGGCCACGGTGACGGCACCTTCGCCGCCGCGGTCGACTACGCCACCGACTTCGCGCCGGGCGCCTTGGTCGCCGCCGATTTCGATCACGACGGAAACCTCGATATCGCGACCTCGAACCAGGCGCCGTCGCGGTCGCTGCTGCGCGGCCGCGGCGACGGCACCTTTCAGCCCGCGGTGACGATATCCACCGCCGACGGTGTCGGATCCGGTTCGGCCGATGTCGCCGATTTCGATGGTGACGGCAACCTCGACCTGCTCCGCGGCAACTACGTCAACAGCACGATCCAGATCTATCGAGGCCACGGAGACGGAACCTTCGATGCGCCGGTCACTTTCGATTCGGGGGCGGCGACCGCGTGGTACGGGATGGCGCGCGATGTCGACGGGGACGGCAAACCCGACATCTTGTTCTCCAACCTCGTCAACGGGACCGTCTCGGTCCTGTCGAACCGGGGCGACGGCACGTTCTCACCGGCCGTCGCGTATCCGACCGGTGGACTGCTGCCGCAGTGCTTCGACGTCGCCGACGTCGACGGTGACGGGAAACCGGACCTGGTGGTAGCCAACGGCGGCACCTCGAACATCGCGGTCCTGCACGGTCACGGCGGCGGCACGTTCGACCCGCCGGCAGCGGTCTATCCGTCCGGTGGTCTGGTCCCGCTGTCCACTCCGGCACTCGCCGACTTCAACGGTGACGGGAAACTCGACGTGGTCATCGGCAACACCCTCACGGGCAACATCACACTGCGTGACGGCAACGGGGACGGCACCTTCGGGCCGGCCACCGACTACCCGGCATAGCCCGGGGCCACGGCGTGCCGGCCGGATCGACGCGGTAGTTGCCGCGCGTCTCCCTCAGCCCGGCAGCGGCAGATATTCGACCAGCTCGCCGTCGGTGGCGTCGGCGGGGACGACGACCAGTGCGTCACGATCGAGCAGCCCGGCCAGGTGGGCGGTGCGGACATGTCCGTCGGCGACCCAGCCGCCCTCGTCGGCCGCGCGCGCCGGCAGGACCCGCGGCACCGGGCCGGAAACCTGTCCCGCATTCAGGAGAACTCCGGTGCGCACCCGCGCCGGTGTGCGCCCGGTGAGGCCGGAGACGATGGCCGGGGCGAGCGCCCACAGCGTCGCCACCGCCGCGTACGGGTTGCCGGGCAGACCGAGAACCACAGGGCCCGCGGGCATCTGCGCGACCACGGTCGATCCTCCCGGCCGCATCCGCAAGCGGTGCACCAGGATGCGCGCCCCGGCCCGATCCAGTGCGCCGCGCAGCTGGTCGGCCGCGCCGCCGCCGGTCGCGCCGACCACGACCAGAAGATGGTCGTCGGTCGTATCGGAGAGCACATCGTCGAAGCCGTTGGGCGTATCGCGCAGATGCACCCGGTCCGACGATTCTATTCCGTGCCAGGACAACAACTCCGGGAAGACGGGGCCGACCGAATCGCGGGTCTGGCCGCTGCGCAGCGGGCCTTCGCTGCGAATCTCGTCGCCGGTCATGACGATTCGCGCGCGGACCGGCCCGCGGACCTGGGCGGTGACCACCTCGGCGGCGGTCGCGACGGAGATCAGTGCCGCGTCGACGGGGGTGCCCTCGGCGGCGACGATATCGCCGGTGTGCCAGTCCTCGCCGCGGTGGCGCACATCGTCGCGGATCGGCGCCTCGGGCAGTCGCCGCAGCAGCCCGTCGTCGAGCCGGACGAATTCGTCGCGCACCACGGTGTCGGTGCCCTCCGGGACATGGGCGCCGGTGGCGATGCGGACCGCCTCACCGGCGAGCAGGCCCACCGGTCGCTCACCGCCGGCGAAGCCGACGTCGTGACGCAGCCGCCACGGTTCCGCGCCGGCCACCGCGTAGCCGTCCATGGCCGACACATCGAAGCGGGGCAGCGCCGAGGCGGCACGCAGCGGGGCCGCCAGCGCCGCACCCCGCACCGCAGGCGGCCGGGCCTCGTGCACCGGCAGCCGCGTGATACCGGTGCGCAGGATGTCGCGTGCCTGCGCCAACGGCAACGCCGGTGCGGCGGCCTGGGCCGCGCGCACCTGTTCGGGCGTGTCGCAATCGGCGATACCGGACAGCGGCACCATCAGGGTGTCGACCGGAACCAGCGCCTTCATCGGCTGATTGGTCACCGAATCCAGTTGCCGTAGTGCCGAGAGCAGCGCCGCCCGCCGCCACACCCCGACCAGATATTGCGGTCGGCCGGATTCGTCGGTCGCGAAAACCGCGTCGGCCTCGGAAGTCGTTGCGTGCCCGATCAATTCGCCAATCGCGGCGGCGGTGAGGAACGGCAGGTCGGCGGCCAGGACCACGACCAGATCGGCCGGGAAATCACATTCCTCGAGGGCGCGCACCGCGCAGGCGACGGCCGCGACCGGGCCCGCTCCGGCCGGTACCTCCTGCACCTGCCGGATCTCGGGCGCCAGTTCGGGCCGATGCGGGCCGACCACCACCGTGCGCACGCAGTCGGCGACCGCGTCCAGCGCCACGGTGAGCATCGCCCGCCCGCCGACCGCGATCGCGGGCTTGTCCACCCCGCCCATCCGGGTCGCCCGCCCACCGGCCAGCACGATCGCGTCGACAGTCGTCACAGCGGCTCACCCGGCAGGTTGATCATGGACCGATGGTAATCCGCCCACATCGGACGGCGAACGGCGCGGACGGACGCGCGCCCGTCGTCTGCCGCCGCCGCGTCAATCGCAGGGCGCACGCAGCAACCGGAACCGGTTCGTCTCCGGATCGGTCAGCATCGCCTGAGCCGGCGGATGCACCGCGGCGCCCTGGCAGGGAACCGCGCCGGCGGCGGTGAGCCGGGCGACCTCGTCCGCGGGATCGCCGGTGGAGTAGGTGACGACATCGAGGTGGACGCGATCGCTTTCGCGGGCCGCGACCTGGGTGCGCAGGAATTCCAGCCACGGACCCTGGCCGGTGGCCGAGCGAATGCCGGACATGCGGGATTCGTCGTGGGTCAGCGGCCAGCCGGCCGCGGTCTCCCAGAACCGGGCCAGCCGGGTGGGATGCGGAGTGTCGACGACGATCGCGGCAACCGCGCCGGTATCCACGTATTCCTCGCGCGGTTCGAGCACACAGAATTCGTTGCCCTCGGGATCCGCGAGCACCGTCCAGGGCACCGCGCCCTGCCCGATGTCGATCGGCCGCGCGCCCAGTGCCAGCGCCCGATCCACCTGCACGCGTTGATGATCCAGCGAACGACCCACCACATCGAGATGGATGCGGTTCTTCGCGGACTTGGGTCCGGCCGCCGGCAGGAACATCAACGACACATCAGCGGAATCCGGGTCGGAAGCAGCCACCTCGACCGCGTGCGGACGGTCCACGGTGATCTGCCAGTCGAGCAACTCCGCCCAGAACCGCGCCACGTTCCGTGGCCGGATCGCATCGAACACCACGCACGCCAGACGGGTGGTCATGCCTCCACGGTAACCGCGGAACAGGAGTAATGGGCGAATTCGGATATCCGTGGGTCGACACCGAGCTCGAAGGCCGGATTCGCGATGTCGTCAGTCGTCGAATCGATGCCGGGCGGCGGCCAGGTCGACGCGATCGCCGCGGATCGGGCAGCCCTCCTCGGCCAGCCGGCGCAACTGGCGCCGCACCAGATGAGCCGCCGGAGTGCCATCGGCGCGCAGTACCCGATGCCAGGGCAGATCGGCGGAGTCGGTGCGCATGATCCAGCCGACGGTCCGCGGGGTCGACAGCCCGGCGGCCGCCGCGATATCCCCGTAGGTGGCGACTCGTCCGGGCGGAATGGCCGCGACCAGCTCCCGCACCCGCTCGATCTCGGCGTCGGTGGTCGGCATCAGAGCACCGACCGCACGACGTCGGCGGTCTCGGCGGGCCGGGCCTGCGCGACCATGTGGTCGCAGTCGAATTCGTGCAGCGTGAAATGCGGCAGCGTGGCGAACGCCGCGACGGTCGCGGGGGTGACGAACGGGGATTTGCCGGCCCGGACCAGCACGGTCGGAATCCGCGGCGGCGGCAGAACCAGCTCGCGCGCCAGCTGGCCCCAATAGGAGGTGACGGCGGGCAGGCTCATCCGCCACGTCACCCGGCCCTCGGGAGTGCCGACCAGGTGTTCGGCGAGTTCGGCCTCGAGGAGTCCGGGGTCCACATCGGCCCAGGCCGTCTCGAGCTTGTCGCGGCGTGCCTCGGCGATGTCGCCGTAGTCGGGCCGGGCCAATCCCGCTTCGGCGATGTCGTGCAGCAGTACCGGATCGAGGCCGATTGCGGGATCCAGCAAGACCAGCGCGCGGACCAGGTCGGGGCGGTGACGGGACAGATGGATCGCGACCGCCGCCCCGAACGAATGAGCCACCACGACCGCCGGTTCGGTGAGCAGCGGAACCAGGTCGTCGACGATCTGCTCGAAGGTCCACGGCGGGAGCGAACTCGCCCGCCCGTGCCCACGCAGGTCGGGAGCGACGACGCGCACCTCGGGCAGGTGCCCGTCGGCCAGCGCGCCCCACCGCCGCCCGTGTCCGGTCAACCCGTGCAGGGCGAGGACGAGCGGACCGTCGGCGGGGCCGAATCGATGAATATGGGCGTCGGACACCCGATCATTGTGCCGCCGGCGACACAGCGGTGCGACCGGTGCACACCCGAGGCCCGGAAAGTGTTCGTGCGCAGGCGAATGTTCGCGCGAATCGGCCAGGGGGATAGCCGGGGGCTGGCCGCGCCGGTGAACTGCCGGGGAAGGACTGCGGCGGTGAGATTTTCGGTCCGATATTCGCAGCGGCCCTGAGACACAGCCGTGCGGCCTCACTCACAAGCCTTCTACCAGGCATTATCGGTCGCAGAAGGAGACGGTCGAGAATTCGTGAAAACCGCCCGGAGGGGCGTGGCGCCGATCACAGCTCGGACACATCGGATGTACGGGGTGCGTTTGCTGTCACGGAATTCAGTTCTGTCGGGGGTGTCTGTTGAAATAGCGCGTGTGATGCGATCGGATAGCTCGGTGCGACTGGTGCGCCGCAGTGAGACCGCACCCCGGCCACGCGAATGGGGTGCCGATGTCCGAACGCTGTTCGCGGGTGGGTCGGGTGCCGACCCGGGCTGGCGGCCCTGGCAGGTGCTGGGGGGTCCCGGCACCGGGAAGACCGCGCTGCTCACCGATCTCGCCGTCGATCGCATCGTCGCGGGTGCGGATCCGGAATCGGTGCTGGTGCTCACCCATTCCAAACAGGCCGCGCTGCGGGTTCGCAACGCCCTCACCCGGCAGTTGACCGCCCTCGCGCCGGAACTCGGCGGAGTGCCGGGCGCCAGCCGCGAGCCGATGGTGCGCACGGTGCACTCCTATGCCTTCGCGATCCTGCGTACGCACGCGGCCGCCCGGGGCAATCCGCCGCCGCGGCTGCTGACCGGCGCCGAACAGGACGTGGTCCTGCGCGAGATGGTGCGCGGCGAACTCGCCGACATGTCGGCAGGCGGTGAGGTGCTGTGGCCGCCGCGCCTGCACGCCGCACTGGGCACCAACGGTTTCGCCGAGCAACTGCGCGATCTGATGTTGCGCGCCACCGAGCGCGACCTGGGACCCGAGGATCTGATCGAGCTGGGGCGCCTGCACGAACGCGAGGAATGGGAGGCCGCCGGATCGTTCGCGCAGCGCTACGAACAGTCGATGCTGTTGCGCTGGTCGGTCGGCGTCCAAGCCCCCGAGGCCAGTGCGCCCGCCCTGGACGCCGCCGAACTGGTCGGCGCCGCACTGGACGTGCTGATCGAGGACGACGAACTGCTCGCCGCCGAGCGCGAACGCCTCCGCACCCTCTTGGTCGACGACGCTCAGCATGTGGATCCGCTTGCCGCGCAACTGATTCGCGCGATCGGGTCGGGCCCGGCGACCACTGTCGTGGCCGGCGACCCGGATCAGGCGGTGTTCAGTTTCCGGGGCGCGGACACCCGCTTCGTCACCGAACCCGACGCCCCGCCCGAACGCCGGATCATCCTGCACGACGATCATCGCTGCGCGCCGGCGGTCCACGACGCGGTCGCCCGGATCGCCGCCCGCATGCCGGGGCGAACCGAGCACCGCTTCGACGCGCGGACCGGTGGACCCCATCTGCTCGGCGATCCGTCCGTCGACGGGCAGGCGCTGGTGCGGGTACTCACGACCCCGGCCAAAGAGGCGGCGCTGATCGCCGATCACCTGCGGCGAGCCCACCTCACCGCGGAAGTGCCGTGGTCGCGGATGGCGGTCGTGGTGCGTTCGGTGCCGCTGTCGCTGGGCCCGCTGCGCCGCGCGCTCACCGCCGCGGGAGTGCCGGTGCTGCAACCGAAACCGGATACCCCGCTGGCCCGGCGGCGCGGCGCGGCGTGGATGCTGCAATCGCTGCGCGCCCTGCTGGTGGTCGAACGCGGTCGCCCGGAAATGTTCTCCGAGGACGACGCGCTCGATCTGTTGCTGGGCCCGCTCGGCGGCGCGGATCAGATCAGTCTGCGCCGCCTGCGCCGAGGCGTTCGCCGCGCGCTGATCGACCGCGGGTATCCCCGGACCGAGCCTGGCACGGCCGGCCACGACGACGCGGAGCTGGGCGCCGGCGAGCCGGGAGTCGAATCTCCTACGCGGACAGGCGAATCCGGGCCGAGTCTGCCCGGTGATGCCGATTCCGCACCACCGGCGCGCGGCGCGTCGACAGTCGAGGAGTCGCCGGAGGCCCTCGCCCCCTACTCCGAACTCGACCGGTCTTCGGCGGTCGTGCTGCGCGACCTCATCACCGGCGTCGGTGATCGCACCCTGCTCGATCGGCTCACCGAGGTCGAGGTGGCGCCGCTGGTGCGGGTGCTGCGGGCGGTCGACCGGGCGCGACGGGCGCTGCGCCGCGGGGCCGGGGTCGAGGATGCGCTGTGGGCGTTGTGGACCGCGTCGCGGCTGGAGAAGCGCTGGGTGGCGCAGTCCGAGCGCGGCGGGGCCGGTGCGGTCCAGGCCGATCGCGACTTGGACGCCGCGGTCGGGTTGTTCGACGCCGCTGCCGCCTATGTCGACCGGCTGCCCGGCGCCTCGGTCGAGGGGTTCGTCGAATATCTGGAACAGCAGGAGATCAACCAGGATTCGGCTCCGCTGACCGAACCCGGTGACGCGGTGGCGATCGTGAGCGCGCATGCCGCGGCCGGCCGGGAATGGGATGTGGTGGCCGTCGCCGGGGTGCAGGAGGGGATCTGGCCCAACCTGCGTCCGCGCGGGACCCTGCTCGGCATCGAGGAACTGGTCGACCTCGTCGGGGGCGTGGCCGATCCCGGCGAACAGGTCAGCCGGGCCGCGCCGATCCTCGCCGAGGAGCGCCGGCTGCTGCTGCTGGCGTGCAGCCGGGCCCGGCACAGCCTGCTGGTGACCGCGGTCGAATCCGTCACCGGCGACCGCGATCTGGTGCCCTCCCGATTCCTGGCCGAACTCGATCCGGAGGCCGAACCGGGGGAGCCGGGACGCATTCCGCCACCGGTCGATCCGGGGCGCGCACTGGTCGCGCAGGCCCTGATCGCCGAATTGCGCGGTGTGGTCTGTGACGACGGCGCCGATCCCGCCCGCCGGGACCGGGCCGCCACCCAGCTGGCCCGGCTGGCCGCGGCCGGTGTGCGCGGCGCGCATCCGGACGAGTGGTACGGCATCGCGGACCCGAGTTCGGAACTGGCGCTGTGGGACGACGGTGACGGCCCGGTCGCCCTGTCGCCGTCGACGGTCGAGCTGTTGCAGACCTGTCCGCTGCGCTGGGCACTGGAGCGGCACGGTGGCAGCGACGGGGACAACCCGCATGCCGTCAAGGGCAATCTCGTACACACGCTGGTCCAGGCGCTGGCCGGGCGGGTGACCGAGGATCAGGTGAAGGCGGCGCTGGTCAAGGCGTGGAAGGCCGTCGACCCGGCTTCCGGCGAGGACGGCCCGCACAGCTGGCACTCGCGGCTGGAGTTGCGGCGCACCGAATCCATGGTCGACACCTTCCTGGCCTGGTTGCGCAACACCCGCGCCGAGCTGGCCGAGGTCGGTGTCGAGGTGCCGGTGGACTGTGTGCTGCCGGCCCGCGATCCGGACGAGGTGCCGGTGCGGATCCGCGGCCGGGTAGACCGGGTGGAGCGTGATGCGCTGGGGCGCTTCGTCATCGTCGACGTCAAGACCGGTAAGACCCCGATCTCCAAACAGGCCGCTCAGGATCACGCCCAGCTCGCGACCTACCAGGTGGCCGCGGGCGCGGGCGGATTCGCCGCCGAGGTGGACGGCGGCAGTGTCGAACCGGGCGGCGCCCGCCTCGTCTACGTCGCCAAACCCAGTCGCGACGGGGCCACCGAGCGGTTGCAGACCGCGCTGGATTCCGACGGTATCGCCCAGTGGCGCAAGGCGATTCACGATGCGGCGGCCGCCACCCGCGGGCCCGGCTTCCTGGCCATGCGCAACGACGGCTGCCGGCACTGCCAGGTGGCCGGGAGTTGCCCGGTGCAGGACACCGGCCGCCAGGTGACGGATCGATGACGATCACGCCGGAGCAGTTGGCGCAGGCACTCGGCCTGCCGCCACCCACCGGCGAACAGTCCGCCGTCATCGCAGCACCGCTCGGCCCGACGCTCGTCGTCGCCGGTGCGGGCGCGGGCAAGACCGAGACGATGGCCGCCCGGGTGGTCTGGATGGTCGCCAATCGGCTGGTGGCCCCGGACGCGGTGCTGGGACTGACGTTCACCCGAAAAGCCGCGCAGCAGTTGACGACTCGTATTCGCACCCGTCTGGCGCGGCTGGCCGGATCGCCGCTGCTGCGCGAGATCGACAGCACCGGTCGTCTGCGCGCGACACTGGTCGGCTCCGAACCGGAGATCAGCACCTATCACTCCTACGCCGGCCGGCTGCTGTCCGAGCACGGCCTGCTCCTGCCCGTGGAGCCCTCGGCCACCCTGCTCACCGAAACGCAGTTGTGGCAGCTCGCGCATCGCGTGGTCACCGGCTGGGACGGCGATCTCGATACCGAGCGCACGCCGGTATCGGTCACCGAGGCGGTGCTGGCGCTGTCCGGTCAGCTCGCCGAACATCTGGTGGCGCCCGAGCAACTGGCGGTAGCGCATC
This sequence comes from Nocardia sp. AB354, assembly GCF_049538315.1. Classification (NCBI taxonomy): domain Bacteria; kingdom Bacillati; phylum Actinomycetota; class Actinomycetes; order Mycobacteriales; family Nocardiaceae; genus Nocardia; species Nocardia sp. AB354. The sequence goes on from NZ_JBMVFU010000007.1 coordinate 191,498, forward strand.
GGGAGCTGGAGCGGCTGGTGGAGACGTTGCCGCCCGGCCCGCGTCAACGCGGCGGGCCGAATCAGGAGCTGCGCGCGATCGTCAAAGCACAGCAGGATCGGGTGGCGCTGCTGCCGCTGGTCGCGCGGCTCGGCGAGGAGTTGCGGCGCCGCGGCGCACTGGATTTCGGCTCGCAGATGTCGCTGGCCGCGCGGCTGGCCGCCACCCACGCCGAGGTCGGGGCGGCGGAATGCGAGCGGTTCCGCCTAGTGCTGTTGGACGAATATCAGGACACCGGGCACGCGCAGCGCATTCTGCTCGCGGCATTGTTCGGGGATCGCGGCGCGGTCGGTCTCGGCGACGAGGTGCCGGCGACGGAATTCGCCAACCGCCCGGCGGTGACCGCGGTCGGTGATCCGATGCAGTCCATCTACGGCTGGCGCGGTGCGTCGGCGGCCAATCTGCCCCGCTTCACCACCGATTTCCCGGCCGCGCCGAACGTCGCCGCGCCGGTACTGCCGCTGCTGACGAGCTGGCGCAATCCGCCGGAGGCGCTGGATCTGGCGAATCTGGTCGCCGAACCGCTGCGCGGTGTCGAGGGCGGGGTCACGGTCGACGCGCTGCGCCCGCGGCCGCAGGCCACGGCCGGAACCGTCGCACTGGCTCTCACCGAAACCGTTGCCGAGGAACGGAACTGGGTCGCCGAGCGGATCGCCGCGGAATGGGAGCGGTGTGCCGACGCCGGACGGCCACCGCCGACCTCCGCCGTCCTGGTACGCCGCAACGCCGACGCGGCGCCGCTGGCCGAGGCGCTGCGCGCGCGGGGGCTGCCGGTGGAGATCGTCGGCCTGGGTGGTCTGCTCGCCACTCCGGAAGTGGCCGATATCGTGGCCACGCTGCGGTTGATCGCCGATCCGGCGGCCGGCAGCGCCGCGATGCGCATCCTCACCGGCGCGCGCTGGCGGCTGGGTGTGAGCGATCTGAAGGCGTTGTCGGCGCGGGCGCGGGAACTGTCGATCGTCGGGGCGCCGGGTCGCGCGGAAGCCATCACGGATGCGGCCGGGTTGTCGGAGGCGTTGCGGGCCGTGGCGCCCGAACCCGCCGAACAGGCGGGCATCGCGGACGCCATCGCCGATCCCGGTCCGGCGCAACGGTATTCGGAGCTCGGCTATGCGCGCATCGTCGCCCTGGGGCGGGAGCTGGCAGCCCTGCGCGAGCGCAGCGGGCAGTCGCTGCCCGAACTGGTCGCCGATGTGGAACGCACGATCGGGGTCGGGGTGGAAACCCAGACCCGCCGCGCGGCCGCGGGCGCCGGCGCCGGGCGTGAACATCTGGACGCCTTCGCCGACGTGGTCGCGGGCTACGCCGGTGACCACCGTGCCACCCTGCCCGGGTTGCTGAGCTTTCTCGCCGCCGCCGAAGAGGTCGAAAACGGTTTGGAGCCGGGCGAAGTGGAGGTGGCCCACGACCGCGTCCAGGTACTCACCGTGCACGCGGCCAAGGGGCTGGAATGGGAGGTGGTGGCCGTACCGCACGTATCGCGGAGCCTGTTTCCCTCCGGGAACGCCGCCGCGACCTGGCTCGGCGCGCTCGCCGAACTCCCCACCTCCCTGCGTGGTGACCGGCAACGCGACAGCGACGGCGACACGACGGATTCCGCGCCGGTGCGCGACGGCGTTCCGGTCCTCGATCTCACCGAACTGTACGACCGCACGGATCTGGAACGGGCGATCAAACAGCACAAGGAGGCGCTGGCCCGCCGCCGCCTCGACGAGGAACGCCGCCTGTTCTACGTGGCCCTCACCAGAACCGAACGCGCGCTGTTCGTTTCGGCCCACCACTGGGCCGAGACCGGCTCGACGCCGAAGGGCCCCTCGGATTTCCTGCTCGAACTGAAGCGGTGGACCGACCATCCGGAGTCACCCGGACACGGCACCGTGCGCGTCGATATCTGGGCCGACCCGCCACCCCCCGACGCGCCCAACCCCTTCACCGACAATCCCGCCGTGGCCGACTGGCCCCGCGACCCGCTCGGCGTGCGGCGGCAGGCGGTCGAAGCGGGGGCGGCCCTGGTCCGTACCGCGCTCGCGCACCTTCCGCCCGAGCCCGACCCTCGTGATCATCGCAAGCAGACGTCGAACGGCCACACCGCTCCCGTCCGGAACGATGCTCCCTCGGTTCCCTCCCGCCGGGCCCACGACGACCCGGGCGCACTCGAAACTCCGCGCCAGTTGGACCTTTTCGCCGACCTGACCAACGACCCGGCGACCTCCGGCACGAACGGCGGCAACGGAGCGAGCGAGGAGGAAGGCGCGCCGCCCGCTGAGCCCGACCCCGATCCCGAAGGCTGGGCGGCCGATGTGGACGCCCTGCTCACCGAGCACTTCACGACGGCCGAGGGCATTCACGAAGTGGAGTTGCCCGCGCAGCTGCCCGCCACCGCGCTGGTGGATATGCGGGCCGATCCGGCCAAGCTGGCGGCCCGGCTGCGGCGGCCGCTGCCGTATCCGCCGAGCCCACTCGCCCGGCGCGGCACCGCATTTCACGCGTGGTTGCAGCGCTGGTTCGGCGCGGTCGGGCTGCTCGATTTCGACGAACTGCCCGGCGCCGCCGACAGTGATGCGGGTGACGCCGATCTGATCCGGCTGCAGGAGGCGTTCCTGGCGTCGCCGTGGGCCGACCGCAACCCCGTCGATGTCGAGGTGGGATTCGAGACCAGCATCGGCGGCACGCTCATTCGCGGCCGGATGGACGCGGTGTTCAGCGAACCCGGCGGCCGCTGGCTGGTCGTCGACTGGAAGACCGGCGCGGAACCGACACGCGCGGAGGAACGCTCGGTCGCGATGCAGCTGGCCGTCTACCGGGTCGCGTGGGCTCGCATGATGGCCGCGCAGACGGGGGAGGCCGAAGAGCTCGTGCTGGAGAAGGTCGGTGCCGCATTCCATTACGTCCGCAGCGGCAGGACGGTCGCGCCCGCCGAACTGCCGGGGTCGGCCGAGCTGGCCGAACTCATCGCCGAGGTCGCGCCCGCCTGGGCGCCACCCGCCGGCTCGCAGGACGGCCTGGAGCCCGCCGACGACCTTCCGCCCGACGAAGAGTTCGGCGCCGACCCGGGTGCCGAACCCCCGCCGGACCCGGACCTGATGTCCGAAGCCGATTTCGCCCCCGACTATCCGCCCGAGTGAAACCCGTTGCGCCTCAGGCGGCTTCGCGGCTGATGCGCAGGGCCTGGGTGATCATCGGCACCTGGAACGGCAGCCGCAGCACCGATACCCACTTGATCGCCTTGGCCGCCTTCGGATTTCGCACCGAATCGGCGGCGAACTGGATGTTGGCCGGGAACACCGCGAGGAACAACAGCACCGCGAGCCGCCCCCCGAGCCGCCGGGTCCGCGGGGCAGCCAAGGCGGCCGCCACCCCGATTTCGGCCACACCCGACGCGTAGGTGTAGGTGCGCGCCCGACCTGGCAGAGCCGGCGGCACGATCGAATCGAAGGGCTTGGGCGCCACGAAATGCAGCGTGCCCATGCCGAACAGCGCGGTACTCATCAGCACCGCTCGCCGCTGCGAGCCTCGACCGGCGTCACTCATGCGGTATTCCTTTCTCCGCCCCGGCTCCGCGCTCTCTCCGCCGCGAGTGGGGTCGCTCCGTGGTGACGCTACGCTCCTGCCTACTCGCGTGCCCAGTCCCTCGACCCGGCTTCCGGCCGGTACGCTGCCGATCTGTGGCACAGGTGAGCAACGACATATCCGGGGGATACCGTGTTCGGTGACAGCTCACGAGGTCTGGGCCGTTTGACGGATCGTCCCGATTACGCGCTGGTCGGCATACTCCGCATTCCCGAAATCCGGACCAGCCCGTGGGTCTCGCTGACCCGCCGGGTCGCGTTCGCGGTGCTGCTGCTGGTGGCGGCGACGCTGGTGGTCTATTTCGGCCGCGCGGGTTATCACGACAACCGCGGCGAGGAACTGACTCTCCTCGACGCCGCCTACTACTCGACGGTCTCACTGTCGACGACCGGCTACGGCGACATCACCCCGATCACGGAGCAGGCGCGCCTGATCAACACGATCGTCATCACCCCGCTGCGCGTGTTGTTCCTGATCGTCTTGGTCGGCACCACCCTGCAGGTCCTCACCGAGCGGTCCCGGCAGGCGTTCAAAATTCAGCGATGGAGGCAGAAGGTGCGTAATCACACCGTGGTCGTCGGATACGGGACGAAGGGCCGGACCGCGGTCGACGCGATGCTCGGCGACGGGGTGCAACCTGCCGAGATCGTGGTGGTCGACACCGATGCGACCGTCTTGGAGGCCGCGGCCAATGCCGGCCTGGTGACGGTGCACGGCTCGGCGACGCAATCGGATGTGCTGCGGCTGGCCGGAGCTCAGCACGCGGCCTCGCTGGTCATCGCCGCGAACCGGGACGACACCGCGGTGCTGGTCACGCTCACCGCGCGGGAACTCAATGCCAAGGCCAAGATCGTCGCGTCGATCCGGGAGGCCGAGAACACCCATCTGGTGCGGCAATCGGGCGCGGATTCGGTCGTGGTCTCCTCGGAGACCGCGGGCCGGCTGCTCGGTATCGCGACCACCACGCCCAGCGTCGTCGACATGATCGAGGACCTGCTCACCCCGGAGGCCGGGTTCGCGATCGCCGAACGCGACGTGGAATCCGACGAGGTCGGCGGTTCGCCGCGGCATCTGCGGGATATCGTGCTCGGCGTGGTCCGGGAGGGCACGCTGATCCGGGTCGACGAGCCCGAGGTGGACGCCCTGGAAACCGGCGACAAACTCCTCTACATCCGCCGCGTGCACAAATAGCCCGGACCGGGGAAGCCTGCTCCGCGCAGGTCGCAACCACCGCGATACCCTCGAAGCGTGTCGGTATTCGAACTGAATGGTCTTCCACTGCTGTCTCGTTCCGCCCTCGATCGTGCGGAGACGTTGCGCTCGGACGAGCAGGCATTGAAGCAAGGGTGGGCCGAGGCCAAACTGGTGCGGATGAACCGGCGGGGGCAGGTTCGGATCGACGGTGATCAGCTGGTGCTGGAGGCGGCGTTGGATTATGCGTCCGAGCCGGTGCCCGAGGCGGTCCTGCTCGGTGTGGTCGACGGCGCGCACATCTGGGGGGTTCGGGACAACGAGCTCGAGGGTCAGTTGATGGACCTGCGGGTGGTGGGCACCTCGCTGCACCTCGACGACGTGATTCTCGGCATTCTGTCCACCGCACTGGCGCTGCTGAACTGGCACGACCGCGCCCGCTACAGCGCTGTCGACGGCAGCCCGACCACCGTGTCGAATGCCGGCTGGTCGCGTGTCAACGCCTCCGGACACGAGGAATTCCCGCGTATCGATCCGGCCATCATCTGCCTGGTGCACGACGGTAGCGACCGGGTCCTGCTCGGCCGGCAGCAGAACTGGCCGGAGAAGATGTTCTCGCTGCTGGCCGGCTTCGTGGAGGCGGGGGAGTCGCTGGAACGCTGCGTCGAACGCGAGATTCGCGAGGAGGTCGGCGTCGCGGTGCGCGACATCCGCTACCTCGGCAGTCAGCCGTGGCCGCTGCCGCGTTCGCTCATGCTGGGGTTCGCCGCGGTCGCCGATCCCGATGCACCGCTGGTCTTCTCCGACGGTGAGATCGCCGAGGCCCACTGGTTCACCCGCGACGAGGTGCGCACGGCACTGGCCGCGGGCGCGTGGGGTTCGGTCACCGGCGACACCGGAAACGCCGAGCAGCAACGGCTCCTGCTGCCGGGCTCCATCTCGATCGCCCGCACCATCGTCGAATCCTGGGCTGCGGCAGGCTGATTCGCCCGCGCTCGCCGTCGGTCAGCCGATCGCGGCGAGGGCGCTCTTCACCTGGGCGAGGCTCGGGTTGGTCGCGGTGGACCCGTCGGAGTACTTGACGGTCGGCACCACGTGGTTGCCGCCGTTCACGCTGCCGACGAACTCGGCCGCGTCGGGATCCTGTTCGATGTCGACGACGGTGTAGGTGATGCCCGCCTCGTCGAGTTGCTTCTTCAGGCGGCGGCAGTAGCCGCACCAGGTCGTCGAGTACATGGTCAGGTCAGTAGCAGTCACGCCTGATTGAACATCGAATCGGTTTTCCGTGTTCCCACGGCTGGCTGTGATGTCCGCCGGAAGGGACTTGCCAAAACAGATAGTAAGCGCGCATACTAAATTCATGACGCAGATTGCCGCAGCTCACGCCGTATCCACCGCCGCACCCGCCGACTTCTTCGCGGTCTGGGCCGATATGGCCACCTGGCCGGAATGGAATGCCGACACCGAGTGGGTCCGGCTCGACGGCCCCTTCGCCGAGGGGGCGACGGGCACCTTGAAGCCGAAGGGAGGCCCAAAGGTCGCGTTCGTGATCGAGAAGCTGACCGGCGAGGAGTTCGTCGACGTCTCCCGGTTGTTCGGCGCCCGGCTGATCTTCGCGCACCACGTGGTGGAGACGGCCGCGGGCACCGAGGTGTCGGTGACCATTTCGATGACCGGCCCGCTGCGCCGGCTGTGGTCGGCGTTGATGGGCGGCGGACTGGCCGATTCGGTCCACCGTGACCTCGCGGCGCTGGTCGAGACGGCCGAGGCGCGCCGGGCTGTTCCGGGCACCCGCTGAATCGTTCGAGGAGGACTCATGAGCAAGTACTGGCTGGCCGTCGTCTCCCGCGATCACGTGCGTCGCGGGGTGGCGCTGGGCATCGCGCAGGCCAATCATGGCAAGCGAACCGCGGTCGAACGGATGCGGCCGGGTGACGGGCTCGTCTACTACTCGCCCAGAACCGGGATGCGCGAGGGGGACGCGGTGAAGTCGTTCACCGCAATCGGCACGATCGACGATCGGCCCGTGTGGCAGGCCGACGATCAGGGCGGCTGCTTCCGGCCGTGGCGGCGCGCGGTGACCTACCGCCCGGACGCGCGCGATGTCGCGATCGATACCGTGCGCGGTGACCTCGATCTCACCAGCGTCCCCCATTGGGGCATCGTCCTCCGGCGCGGCGTGGTGGAACTGAGCGCGCACGACTTCGAGGTCATCTCCCGGGCCATGCTGGGCGAGGACGCGGGCGAGATGTCGGCGGCCGCCCGGTGAGTGACGAAAATCGTGCCCTGCGAACCGAATTCGGCAGCGCCGACGAAAGCCCCGGCCTGTTGTTGTGGCAGGTGACCAACCGGTGGCAGGCAGCGGTGCGCGCGGCGCTGGCCCCGTTCGATCTCACTCACGTGCAGTTCGTTCTGCTGGCCGCGCTGACCTGGTTCGGCGGGTCGGACGCCGGCACCCCGATCACGCAGCGCGATCTCGCCGCCCATGCCGCCACCGACCCGATGATGACCTCCCAGGTGTTGCGCGCCCTGGAACAGAAGGGCCTGATCGAGCGGCGGGATCATCCGCACGATCGGCGCGCGAAATCCCTGGTTCCGACGAAAGCCGGTGTGGCACTGGTCAATCGCGCGATCGTCGCGGTGGAGGACTGCGACCGGGAGTTCTTCGGGCCGTTGCACGCCCGTACCGCCGACTTCGCCGCGTCGTTGCGGACGCTGCGGGACGCGCGGAGTTGAGCGACGGGCGCGCCGGCCGGGGGAGCCGCGGCGGGACCCCCGTGGCGCCGGGCAACCGGGGGCGTCGTCGCGGCGGCACGGATGTCGGTGGTGCCTGTCATGATGGAGCGCGTGCCTGTCCCGACCTCATCGACCAGCCTGCGGCTCGACGGGCTCGATCCCGAGCAGGCAGCCGCGGTGCGGGCGCCGCGTGGGCCGGTGTGTGTGATCGCGGGCGCCGGCACCGGCAAGACCCGGACCATCACCCACCGCATCGCCCATCTGGTCTCGGCCGGGCATGTGCGTGCCTACCAGGTGCTGGCGGTGACCTTCACGGCCCGGGCGGCCGGTGAGCTGCGCTCCCGGTTGCGTGCGCTCGGCCTGGGTGGCGATGCGCAGACCGTCCAGGCGCGTACCTTCCACGCCGCGGCGCTGCGGCAGCTGAAGTATTTCTGGCCGCAGATCGTCGGCGACGTGCCGTGGAAACTCATCGACTCCAAATTCGCGGTCGTCGCCCAGGCCGCCCAGCGCGTCGGCCTGCCGACCGCGACGGAGAACGTGCGTGATCTGGCGGGTGAGATCGAATGGGCGAAGGCCTCGCTCATCGCGCCGGAGGACTACCCCGGCGCCGCCCACCGCCACCACCGCGACATCCCGTATCAGGCGGACAAGGTCGCGGCCGTCTACACCGGCTACGAGACGTTGAAGAACACCGCGGACGGTCTGCTGCTCGATTTCGACGATCTGCTGCTGCACACCGCCGCCGCGCTCGAGGACTACCCGGCCGTGGCCGAGGAATTCCGTGGCCGCTACCGGTGCTTCGTCGTCGACGAATATCAGGACGTGACCCCGCTGCAGCAGCGGGTACTCGACGCGTGGCTCGGCGATCGCGACGATCTGACCGTGGTCGGCGACGCCAATCAGACGATCTACTCGTTCACCGGCGCCAGCCCCGCCTATCTGCTCGATTTCTCTCGCCGGTTCCCGGACGCCACCGTGGTCCGGCTGGAACGGGACTACCGATCCACGCCGCAGGTGGTGTCGCTGGCCAATCGCGTGATCGGCGCCGCGCGCGGACGCATCGCGGGGACCCGGCTGCAATTGGTCGGCCAGCGCGCCGACGGGCCGGAACCGTCGTTCGCCGAATACGACGACGAGGTCGCCGAGGCCACCGCCGTCGCCAAGGGCATCGCCGGTCTGCTCGGGCGTGGTGTCCCGGCCGCCGAGATCGCCGTGCTGTATCGCATCAACGCCCAGTCCGAGGTGTACGAGCAGGCGCTGACCGAGGCGGGCATCCCCTACCAGGTCCGCGGCGGTGAGGGGTTTTTCCAGCGGGCCGAGGTCCGGCAGGCGGTGCAGGCGCTGCGGCAGGCCGGAGCCCGCGACGACCTGCCCGCGGCCCGCGGGCCCGAGGTGGTGACGCTCGTGCGCGCGGTCCTGGCCCGGCTCGGGCTCACGGCCGAGGAGCCGGCCGGTGCGCAGGCCCGCGAGCGCTGGTCGTCGCTGGTGGCACTGGTACAGCTCACCGAGGAACTCGCCGCCCACGATCCCGGCCTCGAATTCGCCGGACTGCTGCGGGAACTGGCCGCCCGCGCCGAGGCCCGCCACCCACCGACCGTGCAGGGTGTGACCCTGGCCTCGCTGCACGCGGCGAAGGGGCTGGAATGGGATGCGGTCTTCCTGGTCGGGCTCACCGACGGCACCCTGCCCATCGCCCATGTTCTGGGCGAGGGCGGCGCGGTGACCGACGAGGCCGCGCTGGAGGAGGAACGGCGGTTGCTCTACGTGGGCGTGACCCGCGCGCGCGAACATCTGCGGTTGTCGTGGGCGCTGGCGCGTGCCGACGGCCGGCGCCGCAACCGGCGGCGCAGCCGATTCCTCACCGGGCTGGTGCCGGAGGATTCTCCGGCGTCGATGGTCGCCCAGCAGGCCGGTGCGCGGGGTGGTCGCGGCCGCCGGCTGCCGGTCTGCCGGGTCTGCGGGCGTTCCCTGCTCAATTCGACCGACACGCTGCTCGGCCGCTGCTCGGGCTGCCCGGCCGAGGTGGATACCGAACTGCTCGGCGCGCTGCAGGAGTGGCGACGACAGCGGGCCGAGGAGTTGCAGATCAAACCGTTCGCGGTGGTGAGCGTCAAAACGCTGACCGCGATCGCCGAACAGGTGCCGATGGACGAGGACGCGCTCGCCGCGATTCCGGGTATCGGACAGCAGAAGTCGCAGCAGTTCGGCCCGGAGCTGCTGGCGATCGTGCGATCCCGGGTGCGCAACCGGTGATTCGGTGAGGCTGCGCGAGTGACAAAACCGCAGGTGAAAAATAGGTTGTGCGGTTGTGTATCGCACCCGTAGGGTGGTGATCACGCGCTGGGAGGGCATTCCGGCGCGCACAGTGATCAGTCGGATAACGAGTAGGAGGGAGGTAGACAAAATGAACAACATCGTGACTCTCGCTTCGAGAAGCGTTGTGGCACCGGTGGTTTCTGTCGTGTCCGCCTCCCGGGGGGTCCTCGCCTTGCAGGGGACCGGTCTGTCTGTCGCAAGCATTATCGGTGCTCGACCGCAAGCGCCCGCATATGCAATTGCCGCAGACAAGTCCGAGTGGGGTTGGCACCCGGCACACGTCGGTTTCCACACCGACGCAGCCCACGCCTTCGCAGTCGAAGCCGATCGTATGACGGCGAATCTGCAGGCAGCCCGCCTCCGCAACGCACACCCAGCGACCGTGATCAGTAACCGACACCGAAGTCGGTTCAGGTAGAACCCACTACCACAGCCTCCTGGCCACGGATCGCCCGAAGCGAAACCGTGGCCATAGTTCTTTTCGGCCTCCAGCCACCGGCACCGGTTTCGCGGAAGACAACGAAACCACCGCTGCACGAGCTGAAGGAGCAAGACGTGTCCACCGCGACCGTTACTCGCGCGACATGCCGATCGACCCAGGCCTCGAGGCCGGCCCGCACCCGCGGTGTCGCGCTGACCCTGCCCTGCCGAGTCGGTGACCCGGACCTGTGGTTCGCCGAAAGCCCGACCCAGCTGGAAGAGGCCAAGGCACTGTGCGCTTCCTGCCCGATCCGCAAGGGCTGCCTCGCGGCTGCCCTGGATCGCGCCGAGCCCTGGGGTGTCTGGGGCGGCGAGATCTTCGAACAGGGCGTCGTGATCGCCCGCAAGCGGCCGCGCGGCCGCCCGCGTAAGGTCGCACTGGCGTGATCGGCGCCGGTTCGGGCCGAGCGCGGATCCGCCTCGGCCACCTCTGGGAGCACGAACGAGCCCCGCATCTTTGTCGGATGCGGGGCTCGTCCCATATTCGGGGTAGGTGAACGATCAGCTGGCGCTTCGGTATTCGGCGTAGCCGGGTACCCAGTCGTGCATCAGCTTCATGAACGGAACCTCGGCGTCGAGCTGCGCGCAGATGCCGATCGAACCCATCAGCACCCGGAACACCATGATGTGTTCGGCCGGAAGTTGCAGCGACATACCCGTTTTCATCTCCGGGCGGCTCACGTCGGTTGCCTTGCCCGCCACGCGCTGCATCCACTTGCGGGTGAAGTGGAACGAATCCTCGCGGATGGGATCGGTGAACGGGCGCAGATAGTCGGCGATCTCGGCATGCGTGACGCTGCGGCCGGGTATCACCCAGCCGTTGCTGTACATCAGCTCGGTCAGTTCCTCGAACCGATCCTCGACCGCCATCGCCACCATCTGGCCCAGCACGGGCGGGAAGCCGTCGGGCAGCGGGGCGCAGGCGCCGAAATCGAGCACCGCCAACCGGCCGTCGTCGAGCATCATGAAATTGCCGGGGTGCGGATCGGCGTGCAGCAGGCCGGCCAGGGCGGGGGAGGAGAAGTGGAATTCACCCATCAGGGTTGCGACGCGGTTGCGCAGCTCGACCGTGCCCGCCGGATCCTGGTGGCCGCGCTTGATGATTTGGGAGACCGGGGTGCCGTCGAGCCACTCGGTGACGATCACCTTCGGTGCCCCGGCCACCACCTTGGGTACCAGGAACCTCGGGTGCCCGTCGAAGGCTTTGGCGAAGCGGCGCTGGTTGGCGGCCTCGGTGCGGTAGTCGAGCTCTTCCTCGGTGCGCTCGGTGATCTCGGCGAGGATGGGTTTGACGTCGGCGCCGGGGACGACGGCGGCGATCATGCCGGCCATCCGATTGAGTGTCTTGAGGTCAGCACGCAGCGCCTCGTCGGCGCCGGGGTACTGGACCTTCACCGCCACCGTGCGGCCGTCGGACCACTCGGCCTTGTGTACCTGTCCGATACTGGCCGAGGCGGTAGGGGCGTCGTCGAAGGAACGGAAGCGCTTGCGCCAGGCCGTGCCCAGTTGCTGGTCCAGCACCCGGTGCACCGCGGCGGCCGGCAGCGGCGGCGCGGCGGCCTGCAGCTTGGTCAGCGCCTCGCGATAGTGCTCGCCGAACTCCTCGGGTACGGCGGCCTCCATCACCGACAGCGCCTGGCCGAATTTCATTGCGCCGCCCTTGAGCTCGCCGAGAACGGAGAAGATCTGCTCGGCGGCCTTCTGATTCAACTCGGCATTGATCTCGCCCTTGTCGCCGCCGGCGAGTTTGCGGCCGAACCCCACAGCGGCCCGTCCCGCGATACCGAGTGGAATCTTCGCCAACTTGGCGTTGCGGGATGAGCTACGGCGCACAATCTCAGACACACCCCCATCATGGCTGACCCACCATGTCGCGTGCCATGTGAATTGCGTGAACTCCACCCCTGGAGCGAGACGTGTCATCGGTCACAGTCGGGCCGGTCGGGGCCGTGGTCTGCGTGTGCGAATCCCTGGGAAACGGCTTATCGGTGGTGGTCGGCGGGTGTTCGTCGCCTATTTTGGTCATAACGACAAAAAGTTGGCGCGAATCTCTGTGTCCTGGTGTTTTAGTCGGTTAGACTAAAACTATGACGACACTGCGAGCAGCCGCGGCGACCCTCCGGAAGGTGCGGCGTCCGGAAGACCTGTTCGGCGTGGCGACAACGGATTCCACCGCTCGCCGCATCGCGCATCGGACGTATCTGCGGCTGGCCGCCGCGCTGCATCCGGACCGGGTAGCCGTGGCCGACGCCGAGCGGGCCACCGCGGCATTCGTCCGCCTCGGCGAGTTGTATCGGAGCTGGCTGGCGGCCGAGCACACCTTCGAGGTGTGTGGCATGCGGGGGCGGTATCGCCTCGGCGCATTGCACGCCGCCGGTTCCGTCGCGGACCTGTACCGCACCGACTCGGCGGCCGCCGTGGTGAAGATCGCACGGCGGCAGGCCGCGAATTCGCTGCTGGCGAACGAGCGGAACGCGCTGACGGATATCGCCGCGCTCACCGGCGAGCACGAGTGGCTGACGCCGTACTACCCGCGCCTGATCGACACCGTCGACCACACCGATACCGAATCCGGCGAGGTGCGCGCGATCAACGTGCTCGACGCGCTGACCGAAGGGTTCGTGACGCTGGCTCGAGTCCGCGCCGCGTATCCGCGCGGACTCGACCCACGCGACTATGCCTGGATGCACCGCCGGCTGCTGCGCTGCCTCGCCGGTGCCGCGACCGCGCACTGGGTGCACACCGCGGTATCCGCGGAGAACGTGCTCATCCATCCCCGTCTGCACGGGGTGGTGCTGGTCGGCTGGTCGTTCGCGACCCGGCCCGGGCGGGTGCCGGCGGCCACGCCGGCCTCGATCGACTATCCGCCCGAAACGGGCAGCGGGGTCTGCCCGCGCACCGATGTGTATCTGGCCCACCGGCTGCTGCTCACCATGCTCGGCGACCGCGCGCCCGCGCCGATGCGCGCCTTCGCCGAGGGCTGCCTGCAATCCGCGCCGCGGCTGCGGCCCGACGCCCGCACCCTGCTCGACGAATTCGACGACCTGCTCGACCGGCTGTACGGCGCCCGCCGCTTCCGGCCGTTCGAACTACCGAAAGGACAGTGATCACCATGGGATACGGACAGTGGGACGACAGTGCCTACGACGCCGCGCGTACCTTCCGCGCCGCCCGCGGACTCGACGACTTCGGCTATACCGCCGACATGCGGGCCAAGCCCTATCCGGAATGGGTCGCGCATCCGCTGCTCGACCCCTTCGGCGTCGGGGTGCGCGAATCCCGCGATTCCGACGAGCACGGGGCCTCGCTGCCGATCGCGGTGCTGTTCGACGTCACCGGGTCGATGGGGCGGGTCCCGCGCATCATGCAGGAGAAGCTGGCTACCCTGCACGGCCTGTTGCAGCGCAAGGGATATGCGGAGGATCCGCAGATTCTGTTCGGCGGAATCGGCGATGCGGACTGTGATCGGGTGCCGCTGCAGATCGGGCAGTTCGAGTCCGACAATCGGATGGACGAACAGCTGCGCCTGATTCTGCTGGAGGGGGGCGGTGGCGGACAGAAATCCGAAAGTTACGAACTCGCAGCGTATTTCATGGCCCGGCACACGGCGACGGACGCGTGGGACAAGCGCGGACGCAAGGGTTATCTGTTCATCGTGGGTGACGAGCTGAACAAGTCGCGACTCGCGGCGGCGCATGTACGCCGGGTAATCGGCGACGATGTGCCACAAAACATTTCGGTTCCCTCGATCTACCGCGAGCTGGCCGATCGGTGGCATGTGTACTACATCCTGCCGAATCAGTCCCATTACTACACCGACCCGGAGATTCTCGAGCACTGGCGGGGAGTGCTCGGAGAGCGGGTGCTGCGGTTGGACGATCCGGCGGCGGTGTGCGAACTCATCGCGCTGACCATCGGGATCGGCGAGGACCGCGTCGATCTGGGTGCCGGCCTGGCCGATCTGCGGGATATCGGATCCGACGCCGCCGAGGTCGTCGGTAAGGCGCTGGCCCCGATCGGTACTCCCGTCCGCTCCCGCGGTGCGGGCGCACTGCCGGCGGCGACCCCGGGCGACGACGACGTCCGGTTCTGATCGCGAGCCCGATCCGACAAGCGAAGGGAACACATCATGTTCGGCGACCGGCATGTGATCGTGGTCGATCTGGGATTCGGCGACGCCGGGAAGGGCGCCACCGTGGATTGGCTGTGCTCGCCACAGGCCGGCTTGGAGGTGGCGGCCGTCGTGCGCTTCAACGGCGGCGCGCAGGCCGCGCACACCGTGATCGCCGACGGCCGGCGCCACACCTTCCGGCAGTTCGGATCGGGCACGCTGTCGGGCGTGCCGACGGTGCTGTCGCGGCATGTGCTGGTGGATCCGATCGCTCTGGCGGCCGAGGCCGAAGCGTTGGCCGCGTTGGGGGTCGCGGATCCGCTGGGATCGATCGTCGTCGACGAGCGCGCACTGCTGACCACTCCGATCCACGGAGCCGCCAACCGCTGCCGCGAGGATGCGCGCGGTGCCGCACGGCACGGTTCCTGCGGTATGGGCATCGGGGAGACCGTGCGCTACGCACTCGAGCACGATGCGCCTCGGGTCCGGGACTGCCGGAGCCCGGATGTCCTGCGCCGCAAGCTGATCGCGCTGGAGCGGCACTACGCGCCGCTGCTGGCGCGCGGGCGGCACGGCTGGGAGCCGATCGACGCCCTCGTCGAGGTGTATACGGAATTCGCGCGGACGGTCGCACTGGTGCCGGGCGAGCAGCTCGCGGTCTTCGCCGCCGCGGGCCGGCTGGTCTTCGAGGGCGCCCAGGGCGTGCTGCTCGACGAATGGCGGGGCCTGCACCCCTACACCACCTGGTCGACGGTGGAACCCCGCCATGCCCGCGCCATGCTGGCACGCATCGGCGCACCGGGCACGGTGCTGGGAGTGACACGTGCGTACCAGACTCGCCACGGCGCGGGCCCCTTTCCGACCGAGGACACGGCATTGGCGGTCCCGGAGCCGCACAATGCCACCGGCCCGTATCAGGGCGTCTTTCGCGTCGGCCATCTGGATCCGGTCCTGCTGCGCTATGCCGTGGAGGCGTGCGGGGGAGTCGACGCCCTCGCCGTCAACCACCTGGATCTCGTGGCCGGTCGTGACGACTTCCGCACTGCCGCAGGATATTTCGCCCCGGACGGATATCGGGACCGGATCGATTGTGGCGCCTGGCGGGATCTGGGTCATCAGCGGTGGCTGACAGGTCTCCTCGCGCAGAGCACCCCGGATCTCGTTCCGCTGCCGGCGGACGTTCCGGAATTCCTGGAACGCCGGCTCGGCGCGCCGGTGGTGCTGACCGGGTACGGCCCCGATCGCGCCGATCGCGTGGCCCGGGTCGCGGCTGCGGCATGATGGTTGGCCGTGGAGCAGCAATCCGCCGTATCGCTCGATGTCCTCGCCCTGCGATTCGGCGCCGACGACCCGGCCGTCACCTTCGGGGTGGCGCCGAGGCAGTGGGAGCCGTTCGCCGGCGAGCTGGCCCTGCCCGGAGTGCTGCTCGGCCGCGGTGAGCGACTCGTTACGGCGGCCCGCCGCGCGGTACACAGCAAACTGGGCGTGCCCGAGGATGCGATTCTCGCCGTCGGTCAGCTGGTCACGTTCGACGAACCGCACCGCGATCCGCGCGGGCCGACGCTCTCGATCGCGATGTGGGCGGTACTCGGGGGCCCCGCAACACCCACCGGTGCTCGATGGGTTTCGTTCGATGCGGTCCCGCCGCTGGCCTTCGACCACAACATGATCGTCGAGGTCGCCCGGGAACGGCTCGCCGAGATGCTCTGGAAGGACCTCACTTTCACCCGTCCCCTGATCGGCGAACAGTTCCCGGCCACGCGCGCGGTCGCCCTTGCGACGGCGCTGGCCGGCACTCGTCCCGACCCCGGCAACCTCAACCGCACCCTGGCCGCGATCCCCGGCCTCACCCGCACCGGGGAACGAATGCGAACCAAGGCCACCGGACGGCCTGCGGCCGTCTGGTCCTTCAACGACTCGGCCACCAGCGAGCACTGATCCGACCGAACCCGCCCACCTCGCGATCGAGACCACGGCGGCCCTGAGGCGAGACTCTGTCACCGCCCGAGCTGCGGCGCGGGCCACCTTCGTCGCGCTCATACCGATCCTCCGGCGACGGATGCCGCGCGATCGTCGGCCGCCGCTTCGGTTACCGTGGCTGCGATTCGGCGGCAGGCGCAGTCCGCGTGCGGGGTCCAGCGGCGCCGGGCGACGCGCCGGGTGTGTGGATCGAATTCCAGTGTGGTGTCCAGGGTTCGGGGCGGGTCGTCGGCGGCATCCTCGATGATCGATTCGATCTCGCGCAGTGTCAGGGCGGCGGTGGCGGCAATGGTCGCGGGGGAGGCGTAGCCGGTCCGGCCGAGCAGTTGCGCCGCCAGATGCGGCCATTCGGCGTCGAATTCGGTGCGGGTCAGGTCGGCGCAGCGCAGACAGCTGGTACCGCCGGGCAGCACCAGCGGCCCGATCACACCGTGCCCGTCGCGGATGCGAACCTGCAGATGCGGGATCCGGCGCACCAGCAGCATGCTGACCAGTTCCGGCACCGGCACCAGCGCATCTGTGAGTATCACCAGATCGGTGGACGGCAGGGAATCCGAAGTACCGCCGCGGTACTCGCTCGAACGCGTCGGAGTGATGCCCAGTCGCCGAATACCGCCGTGCAGCGAATCCGCCAAGGGCCCGCGGCCGTGTACGTGCACGGTCCGCACGCGAGTGCGGCGCGCCCGCGGCCACACCAGCAGTCCGGCCGCGTCGATATCGCGTAACAGCTCCAGGGCCACGCCACCGAGACCGAGCTGCCCGGCCTCCCATAGAAGCTGAGGATGGCTGTGCAGACCGTCGAGCAGCCGGACGAAGGCGACGACCGCATCGGTCTCGACGGCGGGCGGGTGCAGGAGTACCGCGCGTTCGGGATCCCAACCCAATTGCACCGCGCCCGAGGGCCGGCGCAGAACCGCCACCCGCGGATGCAACATCGGTCCACGTGCGTGTGACAACGTCATGGGCCTCAGTATTGTCGCCGGCCCCGCTCGCACCGGGAGGAAAACCCCTGGTTATCCACAGGTTCGACGTTGTCCACAGGGTGCTTCGACTCGAGTCGCGGCCCCGCTCCGAACGCACCGTTTCACAAAACTCGCCGACGACTCGCCGTGAATTTTCCAGACCGGCGCCGAGAGTGCTAACGCCCGGCCACCGGCGGCCGACAATCGGGTCGATTCGTGTCGGTTAAAGGAGCAACATGGTCAGCGCATCCCTCGACGTGCCACCGGTGGCATCGCTGCACGGCGAACATCGGTTTCGGAGCCGCGGCGATCGTCCGATCGCGGCGGACGCGATTCGCGAGTACGCCCGGGCGATAGGCGCCACCGACCCCATCCACTGCGACGAACGTGCCGCCGCCGCTCGGGGATTCGATGCCCTGGTGGCCCCGCCGACCTTCGCCACCACGGTTTGGATGCGCGCCGAGGAAAGTACGCTCGAGGCACTCGTGCCGGGCTTCCACAACGGGCGCGTCGTGCACGCCGACCGCACGCTGGAAATCGTGCGCCCACTGCTGGCCGGCGACCGCATCAGCTGTGAAATCGGATTCGAATCCTTCCGCCACTACCGCGACTACGACGTGGTCTCGGTGACCACCCTGCTGCGCGACGACGACGGCCAGGTCGTGACCAGCGGCTCGTCCACGCTGCTGGTGCACACCCAGCCCGGAACCTGTGCGCGAACGGGGACGTCCGGCCGGCCGCACGATCTCGAACCGATTTCGGCGCCACGGCGCCTGCGCACGCCGCAGCGCGACCGGATCCAACCGTCGCTGCCGCGCCCTCTCGTGGATCTCGGCCCGCTGGCGGTGGGCGCGGATCTGCCCGCCGACACCGTCACGGTCGCGGCCGACGATGTGGTGCGGCACGCCGGTGTCGTCGATCCGCACCGGTGCGGCACCACGACGGGAACGGTGCCCGGCATGCTGACGTTCGGCCTGGTCGCGGGATATCTCGGTCGCTGGCTCGGCGATCCGACCGCGCTGACGAAACTGCGGGTGCAGTACGCGCCCAAGATGCACTATCTGCCCGTCGACTCCGATGCTCCGGCGTCGATCCTGTTCGGCGGACAGGTCGGCTGGCTCAGTTCGCGCCGCCGGATGGTGACCGTCGTGGTCGACGCATTGTCCAAGGGGCGCAAGCTGTTCGGCTACGCGACCGCCGAAGCTCGACTGGGCTGAGGCCGGGCCGACCGGCCTCGGTGACGCCGCCGGTCAGCGATCCTCGTTCTCGCCGCGCTCGTCACCGGCGTCCGGCGGATTCGTGCCCGAACCGGAATCGTCCTGGGCGGCAGTGCCTTCCGGGCTCTTGTCGCCTGCCGGGTTCTCGTTCGGCCGCTCCTGTTGCGCCGCAGCGCCTTCGCGGCGTTCGCGGGCCTCGGTCTCGGCCAGCTGCGCCAGCGGATCGTCGAAAACATTGGCGCCGCCGCCGATCACACCGTCGATGAAGCCGCTCGGCTTGTCGAGATCCTCGGAGCTGGGCAGCAGATCCGGATGCGCCCACACCGCGTCGCGCGCCGACATTCCCGCGTCGGTGGTCAGCCGCTGCCACAGCGTGGCCGCCTCCCGCAGCTTGCGCGGACGCAACTCCAAGCCGACCAGCGTGGCGAAGGTCTGCTCGGCCGGACCGCCGGTGGCGCGGCGGCGGCGTAGCGTCTCGGCCAGCGCACCCGCACCGGGCAGCCGGTCGCCGACCGCCTCGGCCACCACGACCTGAACCCAGCCCTCGATCAGTGCCAGCAGCGTTTCCAGCCGCTCCAGCGCGGCCTTCTGCTCCGGGGTGGTCTGCGGTTCGAAGGTGCCCTGCGACAGCAGTTCCTCGAGTTTCGACGGATCGGTCAGCGACATCGGATCGATGTTCTGCGCGGCCTCCTCGATCGCGGAGAAGTCCATGCGGATGCCCCGCGCGTAATCCTCGACCGCGCCCAGCACCTGCTGCCGCAGCCACGGCACATGGGCGAACAGCCGCTGGTGAGCGGCCTCGCGGGCGGCCAGATAGACCAGGATCTCGCTTTCGGGACGTTCCAGGCCCTTGCTGAATTCGCTGATCGCACTGGGCAACAGCGCCGCGGTTCCGGCCGGCCCCAGCGGCAGCCCGATATCGGTGGAGGTCAGCACCTCCTGGGCGAGCTGTCCCAACGCCTGCCCCAGCTGCGAGCCGAAGGCCAGACCACCCATCTGCCCGAGCATGCCGAGCATCGGCCCGGCGAACTGCTTGGCCTCCTCCGGCAGTGTCGAACTCCACATACCCGAGACCTGCTCGGCGACCGGATCGCACAGTCGCTTCCAGGTCGGCAGTGTCTGCTCGATCCAATCGTTGGGCGACCACGCGACCGTCCTGGTGGCCCCGGCGGGCAGGGTGGTCGCCGCGTCCAACCACAGTTCGGCCAGATGCGCGGCATCGCTGACGGCGCGCTGCGCACCGTCGGTGATCGGCGCGACCGTCGAACCGAGTTGCTGGCGAGCCAGCCGCTTGGCGACGTCGTAGTTGACCGGACTCGCCTGGCCGCCCGGCTGGCTCATGGTGGAGAACATCTGCCCGAGCGAGGTCAGCATCTGCCCGAAGGCCGCGGGATCGAATCCGGCCGCGCCCGAAGACCCCATGCCGAAGGCGAAGGGGTTGTTCGCTCCGGAACCGGCCTGATCGTCACGCTTGTCGCGGTCGGGATCGTCGTCGCGGTTCGAGAATCCGAAGGGCACGTCGCTCATGCCCCCAAGGCTACGCGGATGGTGATCGTGGAGCCGCTACTGTGGGCCGGGTGAATCGTCGGATCATCACCTTGATAGCGGCTCTGGTGCCCGTGCTCGTCCTCGGTGTGGTGGGCAGTGCGGTGACGGTGCCGTTCGTCGCTCTCGGCCCTGGTCCCACCTTCAATACCCTCGGCGAGGTGGAGGGCAAGCAGGTCGTCGCGGTGCAGGGCGCCGCGGTGGATCCGACCTCGGGACACCTGAACATGACGACGGTCTCCGTTCGCGACGGGCTGAATATATTCGAGGCGATGGGCTTGTGGGTGGACGGCCGCTACGGCTTGGTGCCGCGCGCCGAGGTCTACCCGCCCGGCGTTCCGCGCGACCAGGTGGACAAGTCCAACCAGGCCGATTTCAAGGAGTCCGAGGACAACGCCGAACTGGCGGCGCTGAACTTTCTGAAGTATCCGACCAAGGTTCAGGTGCGCGTGGTGGCCGACGACGGCCCTGCCAAAGCGGTGCTGCAGAAGGGCGACGAACTTGTGAGCGTGAACGGGAAACCGATCGCGACCTCCAAGGACGTGATCGACGCGGTGCAGGGCGCCGCC
The DNA here is from genome assembly GCF_049538315.1 of Nocardia sp. AB354. Lineage (NCBI taxonomy): Bacteria > Bacillati > Actinomycetota > Actinomycetes > Mycobacteriales > Nocardiaceae > Nocardia > Nocardia sp. AB354. The sequence continues at coordinate 212,214 of NZ_JBMVFU010000007.1, forward strand.
CCGGGGACGACGATCCCGATGGTGATCCGCCGCGGCGGCGCCGAACAGACGGTCGAGGTGAAACTCGGTGCGCGCCCGGACGATTCGAACAAGGCCTACCTCGGCGTCACTCCGCAGCAGGTGCCGGCCGGTCCGCTGCAGGTCGATTTCAACCTCGCCGATATCGGTGGCCCCTCGGCCGGCCTGATGTTCAGCCTGGCCCTGGTCGACAAGCTCAGCCCCGGTGAACTCAACGGCGGACGCTTCGTCGCCGGCACCGGGACCATCGATCCGCAGGGCAAGGTCGGCCCGATCGGCGGTATCCAGTACAAGATGATCGCGGCCCGCGACGCCGGCGCGGAGACCTTCCTGGTCCCCGCCGACAACTGCAACGAGGCACGCCAGCGCACCCCGGAGGGCCTGAAGCTCGTGAAGGTCGACACGTTGACCGCCGCGGTGCAGTCGCTGGACGACATCAACGCCGGACGCCCGGCCCCCAGCTGCGGTTAATCCGGCTCGTTCTCGAGCGTGTGGCGCAGCGCGTCGACCAGGTTGGGGGCCAGGTTCGGCGCGGTGCGCAGATCCAGCTCGGGGAAGGCCTCGTCCTCCTCGGGGCGTAACTGCAACAGGCACAACGAGACTCCGTCGCGGAGCACGCCCGCGTAGAGCCGGGCGTCGCGGCGTTCGGGATGCGTCTGCGCGGCGTCGCGGCCGGCGGCGTCGGCGGCGTCGCGGTCGGCCAGCAGCGGTGCGATGGCCTCGTCGAGCGTGCGTTCGGCGGTCGGCGGCAGCACCACGATCTGCTGCACCAGCACCACCCCCTCGACGGCGGGCGGCCAGCTGGTGGTGGCGAGGAATTCGTCGAGCGCCATCGAATCGCCGCTCAGATCGTCCGGAAGCGGTTCCTGGGCGATGGGAGTCAACGCGGCCCCGTCGTCGAGCTGATCCTCGAGCGTCGGCTCGGCGGCCACCAGGTCGGCGGTCGGCACCAGCGCGAACAACTGCGGCGGCTGATCCCAGCCCTCGGTGTCGGCGAACTCGGCCACGTCCCGGATGCAGCGGTACAGGGCGGAGGAGGGATTGTCCACAGTCACGGCCGACACTGTACGTCCAGCGCGAGCGCCCGCGTCCCCGCCACGGCATACCGGAGCCATCCCGATCCAAGCCGACCCGTTTTACGTAGAGTGGGGCGCGAGAGACGGTCCGCAGGGACCATACGCATCATCGGACTGCGGTGTATCGGCGACAATCGCTTCGGTACGCCGCCGGACCTGGGAGAGTGGCATCGTGGGCATGCGCCCCCCGACAGGCTTACCTTCGCTGTCTCGCCGCAGCCGGATATTGCTGATCACCGCGCTCGTGATTGCGGCGTTACTGCTGGTCGGCCCGCGGTTGACCGACGCGTACACCAACTGGTTGTGGTTCGGCGAGGTCGGCTTCCGCCAGGTGTTCACCACGGTGCTCGTCACCCGGCTCCTGTTGTTCCTCATCGTCGCGATCGTGGTCGGGGCCCTGGTCTGGCTGGCGCTGCTGGCCGCCTATCGAACGCGCCCGGTCTTCGTCCCGGTGTCCGGTCCCAGCGATCCGATCGCCCGCTACCGCACCACCGTGATGGGCCGGTTGCGGCTGTTCGGCATCGGCATCCCGGTCCTGGTCGGCCTGCTGTCGGGGCTGGTCGCACAGTCGAGCTGGGTCACGGTGCAGCTGTTCCTGCACGGCGGCTCGTTCGGGATCAAGGATCCGCAGTTCAACATCGACGTCGGTTTCTACGCCTTCGATCTGCCGTTCTACAAGCTGCTGCTGAACTGGCTGTTCGTGGCGGTGGTGATCGCGTTCTTCGCCAACCTCGTCACCCACTACATCTTCGGCGGGCTGCGGCTGTCCGGGCGGGAGGGCACGCTGACCCGCCCGGCGCGCATCCAGCTGGCGCTGATCGCGGGCACGTTCGTGGTGCTGAAGGCGGTCGCCTACTGGTTCGACCGGTATTCGCTGCTGTCGAGCACCCGCAAGGAACCCACCTTCACCGGCGGTTCCTACACCGATATCAACGCCGTCCTGCCGGCCAAGCTGATCCTGATGTCGATCGCGATCATCTGCGCCGTCGCGTTCTTCGCCGGCGTGGTGCTGCGCGATCTGCGCGTGCCCGCGATGGCGGCCGCCCTGCTGTTGCTGTCGTCGATCCTGGTCGGCGCGGTGTGGCCGCTGGTGGTCGAGCAGTTCGAGGTACGCCCGAACGCCGCGACCAAGGAAGCGACGTACATCGAACGCAACATCACGGCGACGCGGCAGGCCTACGGGCTCACCGACGACAAGGTCTCCTACGTCGACTACAAGGGTTCGCAGACGAAAGATCCGGGTTCGATTCCGGCCGATCAGCAGACCATCGGCAACATCCGGCTGCTGGATCCGAATCTGCTGACCCAGACCTTCATCCAGCGCCAGCAGCTGCAGAACTTCTACGGCTTCCCGGACCCGCTGGACATCGACCGCTACACCATCAACGGCGAGAAGCAGGACTACATCGTCGCGGCTCGCGAACTGGTGCCGCAGAACCTGTCGGGTAACCAGACCGACTGGATCAACAAGCACACCGTCTACACCCACGGTGACGGCTTCGTCGCCTCTCCGGCCAACCGGGTGAACGTGGCCCCGCCCAAGGAAACCCAGCAGGCGGCCACCGGCGCCGGCACCAGCAGCTCCAGCGGCGGGTACGGATATCCGGTCTTCAACGTCGGCGACAAGTCGACGGTCAGCGATCTGTTCACACCGAAGGACAGGCAGGCCATCCCGGTCGATCAGCCGCGCATCTACTACGGCGAGATGATCTCGAAATCGGATGCCGACTACGCCATCGTGGGCGGGAACAACCAGCCGCCGCGCGAATACGACACCGGCACCGAGCAGTACACCTACACCGGCCAGGGCGGTGTCCCGATCGGCAACTGGTTCAACCGGCTCGCCTTCGCCGCCAAGTACGCCGAACGCAACATCCTGTTCTCCGGCGCCATCGGCTCGGATTCGAAGATCATCTACAACCGTGATCCGCGCAGCCGCGTACAGCAGGTGGCGCCGTGGCTGACCACCGACGGCGATATGTACCCAGCCGTGGTAAACGGACGCATCCTCTGGATCGTCGACGCCTACACCACGCTCGACAACTTCCCGTACGCGCAGCGGACCTCGCTGGAGGGAGTCACCGAGGACAGCATCGATCAGAACACCGGTCGCACGCTGCCGCGCAAGGAAGTCAGCTACATCCGCAACTCCGTCAAGGCCACGGTCGACGCCTACGACGGCACGGTCAACCTCTACGACGTGGATCCCACCGATCCGGTGCTCAACGCGTGGCGCGGGGTGTTCCCGAACTCGGTGAAGCCGCAGAGCGAGATCTCGCCGGAGTTGCGTGCCCACTTCCGGTATCCGGAGGATCTGTTCAAGGTGCAGCGCGAGATGCTGGCGCGCTACCACGTCAACGATCCGCGCGAGTTCTTCACCAACAACGCGTTCTGGTCGGTGCCCAACGATCCGACCTCCGACACCCCGACCAACGCCCATCAGCCGCCGTACTACGTGCTCATCGGTGATCCGAAAACCGGTCGGCCGCAGTTCAATCTGACCAGTGCGATGGTCGGCTTCAAACGCCAGTTCCTCGCGGCGTACATCCAGGTCGCCTCCGATCCGGAGAACTACGGCAAGTTCACGGTGCTCAAGTTGCCGACGGATTCGCAGACGCCGGGGCCGCAACAGGTCCAGACGTCGATGACCACCGATGCCCGCGTCTCGAACGATCGGACATTGCTGACCGGTGGTAACACCAACAAGATCAAATACGGCAACCTGCTCACCCTGCCGATCGGCGAAGGCGGCATCCTCTACGTCGAACCGTGGTACCTGGAACGCAACAGTGGACCGACCACGGCGTCCTTCCCACAGCTGGTGAAGGTGCTCGCCTCCTATGGGGACAAGGTCGGCTACCAGTCCACGCTGGGTGATGCGCTCAACGACGTGCAAGACGGGCTGGGCGCCGCGACCACCCAGCAGCCGGGGCAGGCGGCGATCAACCCGCCCGGCCAGCAGGGCAGTACCTCACCACCGCCGTCGAATCAGAACACGCCACCGCCGTCCACGACAGCGCCGCCGCCGACCACCGGGTCGGCCGGGAAGGACGCGGCGGTCAAGGAGCTCAACGACGCCCTGAAGGGGGTCGAGGACGCCCAGAAGTCGGGTGACCTCGGCCAGCTGGGCAAGGCGCTGGAAGGGCTCCAGAAGGCCATCGACGATTACAACAAGGCCGGCGGTTAACGGCGGCCGGTGATCGACGACAACGGCGCCCCGGGATCACCCGGGGCGCCGTTCGCGTTCTGCGCCCGTGCCTGGCCGGGCGGCCTCGACGACGGGCCTGACCCACAAACGGCATTCGGCGCCGCCATCGCACGGATGGCGGCGCCGAATGCATGAGAAGCGTGCGCGGTACTACCGCGCTCGGGCTCAGCGGCCGAGAGAGTCGATCAGACCGCTGTTCTGGTCGAGGATCTGCCGGAACTGCTCGCCCACACCGAACTGCTGCGCGGCCTGCTTGCCGGCGTCGGTGGCCTTGTTGATCAGGTCCTGGCGATCGTTAGGCAGCTGGACCGGAGCGGTCGGCTCGGGCTGCGGGGCCGGCCGGGTCTCCTCGGCGGGCGCGTAGCGCAGGTACTGGCCGCACACCGGCCAGGCGCCGGAGCCCTGGGTCTGCAGCACGTTCTCCGCGACGCGGATCTGCTCTTCCTTGCTCGCGTTCTGCGGCGAGCCGCTGCCACCGTTGGCGCTCCAGGTGGACTGCGTGAACTGCAGGCCGCCGTAGTAGCCGTTGCCGGTGTTGATATTCCAGTTGCCGCCGCTCTCGCACTGCGCGACACCGTCCCAGTCGTGGGCGGGCGCAGCCGAAGCAGTGGTGGAAGCTGCGAACGGGACGGCAACAAGGGCGCCGGCGACGGCGGCGAAGCCGAGGGCGCGACTGCTGATCTTCCGGTTCTTGTTCATGGTGGTGTCCCTCCCTGCGCCCGCCGGCTCGGCGATGGTCCGCCGCGTCCCTGCCCCCAGGAGGTCGGGGATCCCCGAACCGCGGGGCAGGGTTGCCGGTGTGCAACGGTTCGGGTCTGGATGCCCATCACGGGTTCGCTCCGGGCCGCGTTCGACCATAACGAAGAGATCTCGACAGATCACGTCTTGATAACAGACACAATTGCATGAAGCGAATAACCGGATTCCAGCGTTGATGCAGGTTGGCTATGCAGTGGTCGGACATTCCAGTCGTTCGTTATGTGGTCGTTATGTGCGATGAATCACGTGCAAATAGTGGGCTGGGTCACGTTTTTTCGGGCTGCCTTTTGGAAACGCGCGCGTTTCCCAAGACGTTCTCCGTCATTCGGGGTGAAGCGATGCTTCCGCATCGAGTCGCCGGTTCGAATGGTTCGGCGTATCCGTGTGGCGATCCCGCGTTGTTCGGCGGGTCGATGGCCCCCCGTGATCCGTGAGAGCCGGGTCGCCGACGGTATTCCGCGATGTGGAACCCGCTCATGGAGGTCGCGGCGGTCGGCGCCGAAATCGCGTCTGCGCTTCTCGAAAACCGCTCTGACCACAGGATTTGCTACGTCTGTCGACTCGTGTGTAATGTTGTGTTCACCGACGCGGGGTGGAGCAGCTCGGTAGCTCGCTGGGCTCATAACCCAGAGGTCGCAGGTTCAAATCCTGTCCCCGCTACTAGTGAAAAGGTCCCGGAACCAGAAGGTTCCGGGACCTTTTTCGTTTCTGTCATGCCGCCGGGGCCTGGTCGCGCCTCGATTCGCGCCGATGGCAGCGCGTGGGCGGCGGAGGCGGCTATTCAGCGGTCGCGGAGCTGCCGACACTGCCCGATCCGGGTGCCGAAGCGGTGTCGATGCGGCGAACCCGCAGGCAGTGGACGGTTCTCGGTGGTGCGACCGGTCACCGGACAGCGGCGCTCATCACACTATTCCCACTGCTGGCAAGCCCGAGAGCGGCCAAATACTGTTCAGTAACTATGAGTCCTGTGCTGTTGTACGAACCCCGAAAGGGATCCTTGTGATAGATCACGGCGCCGTAGCGTAGATGCGTCGTACGCACCCCGCTCGGGCACTACCTCTTCTCCGCGCGCCCCGATACTCCGGCGAACCCCCGCAGCGCACCGGCTTCCGGTCGCCGGCGGGTCGGTTGCCGCGCCGAACTCGTCATATCGGAGCGGCCGGCAACCTCTGCTCCGGGTCGACTCCGGCCGCGCGGGGATGGCGCTCATATATCGTTCGGGACTCTTCGCTGGGCCGTGAACGCGTCGAAATACGTTGTATAGAAGCAGAATTCGTACCCTCTCCCGAGTAATGGCGAGGGTGTTCGCGAGTTCGCGCGTTCATCGAGGAAGGAATTTCAGAGGTGACCGGATCGGCAAATGCCGTCGCTATCGTCGGTATGTCCTGCAGAATGCCGGGGGCGGCCGATCTCGACAGTTACCGGCAAATGCTCGGAGACGGGCGCGCCGCCGTGATCGGGGCCCCGGCCGGACCGGAGGACATCACCGAGCGCGCCGATTTCCTCGGAATCGCAGCGGAATTCGACGCGGACTTCTTCGGGATCGCGCCCGACGAGGCGCGGGCGATCGACTCGCGGCATCTGTCGGCGCTGGAACTCGGCTGGGAGGCGCTCGAGAACGCGGGGGTGGTCGCCAACGCGCTCGAGGGACTGCCCTGCGGTGTCTTCGTATCCGGCGCCGAGGATCACGGCATCGCTGAGCGTCTATCTGGCCACTTCGGCTTCGCGGGCCCGAGCGTCACGGTCGGCGCCGCGCACGCATCGTCGCTGATGGCGGTCCGGCTGGCATATGCGAGCGTGTGCGGCGGCGACAGCGAGCTCGCGCTGGCCGGCGGGTCGTGGGAGCGCGGCGAGGGCGGCGGGATGGTGGTATTGAAACCGCTCACCCGGGCACTCGCGGACGGCGATCGGATCCATGCGGTGCTCCGGGAAGGTGCGGCGGGTGATGGAAGTCGAGCGTCGAGCGCGCCGGGTATCGCGAGCCTCATCGAGGCCGCACTACGTCTGAGCGGCGCGGAGTCGGGTGCCGATCCGGACTCCACGGCGTCGGATCGACGAAACCGATTCGCGGACAATATGTTCCGCGACGACGCCGACGGCAAGGAATGGACCGTCGCGGAATTCCGGGTCGCGGGCGTGTCGTCGTTCGACCCGGGCCGCCCGGATCTCCGTCCGATCGTGGCGCCGCCGGCCGCGGTGCCGTGGGTGGTCTCGGCCCGGAGCGAGAGCGGCGTGCGGGCCCAGGCGGCCCGGTTGCGGGAATGGCTGCTGCGTCACCCGGAGCTGGACGCGGTCGACGTGGCCTACTCGCTGCTCACCACGCGAGCCCGGATGCCTTGGCGCGGAGGCGTTGTCGGGCAGGACCGCGCGGAACTGCTGACCGGCCTGGCGGCGTTGGCCGACCCGGCCGCACCCGCCCCGGCGATCGAACCGATCACCGGCCGGGCGCAGCGGCGGCGCATCGCCTTCGTCTTCCCGGGCAACGGCAGCCAGTGGGAGGGAATGGCGCGGGGTCTGCTCGATTCGGACCGCGCCTTCGCGGAGTCGATCGCCGAATGTGAAGCGGCCCTCGCCCCGTACGTCGACTGGTCGCTGACGGCGGTGCTGCGTGGCGACGCGGACGCGCCCGCGCCGGCGACCGCGGATGTGGTGCAGCCCGTTCTTTTCGCGGTGGTGGTCTCGCTGGCCCGGATGTGGCGAGCGGCCGGTGTCGAGCCGGACGTCGTGGTCGGCCATTCTCACGGCGAGGTGGCCGCCGCCCACATTGCCGGTGGACTGTCGCTGGACGATGCGGCGCGGGTGGTGGCGCTGCGGTCCCGGGCGATCGCCGACGAGCTGGTCGCACAGGGCGGAATGGCCTCGATCGCGCTGGACGCCGAGGCGGTGCGAGAACGTCTGACGAAGTACGGGGACCGGCTGGTGCTGGCCGCGGTGAATGGACCGGCGCAGAGCGTCGTTTCCGGTGACGTGTCTGCGCTCGAGGAGTTCCTGGCCGACTGTGCTCGCGAGCAGGTGCGGGCCCGCCGGGTAGCGATCGACTATGCGTCGCATTCGCAGGCGGTCGAGCGGATCCGGGAACGGCTGCTCACCGAACTCGCGCCGATCCGCCCGCGGTCCGGCTCGGTGCCGTATTTCTCTCCCGTCGTCGCCGACCGGCTGGATACGGCGGAACTGGACGCCGAGTACTGGTATCGGTCGGAACGGGAACCTATCCGATTCGCCGATGCCGTCGCGGCGCTGATCGACGCGGGCATCACCGGATTCATCGAGGTCAGTCCGCATCCGGTACTCACCATGGGTATCGCCCGGACCGCCGAGGCGGTCGGCGCCGACGGCCCTGCTGTCGTCGGATCGCTGCAGCGCGGCGCGGGGGACCCAGCCCGATTCCTGACCTCGCTGGTCCAGGCCTACTGCGACGGTGTGCCGGTGGATCCGGCCGCGCTGGTGCCGGGCGGAGCGCGGGTCGAACTGCCGCCGTACGCGTTCCAGCGGCGCAGCGTCCGGAGCGGTGCATCGGCCGACACGGCAGGTACCGATACGGTGGCTCCGATCTCCGCGGGCGGCGCGGCGGGCGACAGCCCGCTGGCTCGCCTTCTGCTGGCTGCACCCGAATATCAGCGCCGCACAATCGCTCTCGATATCGTTCGCGAACACGCTGCCGCGGTATTGGGCCACGACTCTGCCCGGACCATCCACCCTGACCTGCCGTTCACCGATCTCGGTTTCGACTCCGTCAGCGGGCTCGCACTGCAGAACCGGCTGAAGCGGGTCACCGGTGTAGCGCTGCCGGCGTCGCTCGTCTTCGACCATCCGACCGCAGAGGCGGTGGCCGCTCTGCTGCACTCCCGGGTCACCGGCACCGACCGAGGGGCGCACCGGGTGACGCGCCGGACGACCACGGACGAACCGATCGCCATCGTCGGTATCGGCGCACGATTCCCCGGTGGGGTGCGGTCGGCCGAGGACCTCTGGGACCTGACCGCCGAGGGCCGCGATGTGATCGGCGATTTCCCGACCGACCGAGGCTGGGACCTGGAGCGGTTGTTCGATCCCGATCCGGCGAAACCCGGCACGGTGTACACCCGCCGCGGCGGATTCCTCGGTGATGCGGGCGATTTCGACCCGGACTTCTTCGGCATCAGTCCCCGCGAAGCGTCGGCGATGGACCCGCAGCAGCGACTGTTTCTCGAAACATCGTGGGAGGCGCTGGAGGACGCGGGGATCGACCCGACGTCGTTGCGCGGCAGCGACACCGCGGTCTTCGTCGGTGCCTGCTCCTCGGGCTACTCGCGACGGGTGACCGGTGAGCTGGAGGGATACCGGCTGACCGGCACGTCGCACAGCGTCGTCTCGGGGCGGGTCGCGTACGTGCTCGGGCTGGAAGGTCCGGCCGTGACGGTCGATACGGCCTGCTCGTCTTCACTGGTGGCCGTGCATCTGGCCTGCCGGGCGCTGCGCCAGGGCGAGACGTCGCTGGTGCTGGCCGGCGGTGTGACCGTCGCGGCGAGTCCGTATCTGTACGTGGACTTCGCCCGCCAGCGTGGCCTGTCTCCCGACGGCCGGTGCAAGGCGTTCTCGGCCGATGCGGACGGCGTGGTGTGGTCCGAGGGTTCGGGCGTGCTCGTCCTCGAGCGGCTGTCCGACGCGCGGCGGCTCGGCCACCACGTGCTGGCCGTGGTCCGCGGTAGCGCGGTGAACCAGGACGGCGCGAGCAACGGATTGACCGCCCCGAACGGGCCGTCGCAGGAGCGGGTGATCGCGCAGGCTCTTGCCGATGCCGGGATTCGGGCCGCCGCGGTGGACGCGGTGGAGGCACACGGGACCGGCACCGCACTGGGCGACCCGATCGAAGCGCAGGCGCTGATCGCCGTGTACGGCCAGGGGCGTGATACCGGGGAGCCGATGCGCATCGGTTCGGTGAAGTCGAATATCGGCCACACCGTGGCGGCCGCCGGGGTCGCCGGTGTGATCAAGATGGTGCAGGCCCTGCGCCACGAGCGGCTGCCCCGCACGTTGCACGCCGAAACGCCCTCGCCCCATGTGGATTGGACCGCGGGTGCGGTGCGGCTGCTGACCGAGGCCGAACCGTGGGTCGCCGGCGACCGGGTGCGCCGAGCCGGGGTCTCGTCGTTCGGGATCAGCGGCACCAATGCGCATCTGATTCTCGAGGAAGCACCGGACGCCGCGCCCGTGGCAGCCGAGGACGACTACGCGGCCCCGCTGCCGGTCGTCCCGCTGCTGGTGTCGGGCAAGGGCGAGGCGGGACTGCGGGCACAGGCTGCTCGGTTGTGGGCCTGGCTCTCGGAGCGGCCGGAGCTGGATATCGCCGATGCGGCCTACGCGCTCGCGACGTCGCGGGCGCAGCTGGATTCACGAAGTGTGATCCTGGGGCGCGACCGGGACGAGGTGCTCGAGAGGTTGGCGACTTTCGCCGAATCGGGAACCGGCACCGGGGTGATCGACGGCGTCGTCGGCTCGGGCCGCACGGCCTTCCTGTTCACCGGGCAGGGCGCCCAGCGGGTCGGGATGGGTTCGGGTCTGTATCAGGCGTTTCCGGTATTCGCGGTGGCGTTGGACGAGGTGTGTGCGCACTTCGATCCGTTGCTCGGCCGTTCCCTGCGCGAGCTGATGTTCACCGATACCGAGGGTGCGCTGGCTCGGACCGAGTTCACCCAGCCCGCGCTGTTCGCCTTCGAGGTGGCGCTGTATCGGCTGCTGGAATCGTTCGGCGTCACTGCGGATGTGCTGATCGGCCATTCGATCGGAGAGGTCGCGGCCGCCTATCTCGCGGGCCTGTGGTCGACGGCGGACGCCTGCCGGCTGGTGGCGGCCCGCGGTCGCCTGATGGGTGCGCTCCCGCCGGGTGGCGCGATGCTGGCCGTCGCGGCCGCCGAATCGGACGTGACCGAGGTCGTCGAGCGGTATTCCGGGCGCGTGTCCGTCGCCGCGGTGAACGCGCCCGAGGCCCTCGTGGTGTCGGGGGCGGAGGCGGCGGTCGCCGAGATCGAGGACCTGTTCGTCCGGCGCGGGTGCAAGACGTCGCGGCTGCGGGTCGGGCACGCGTTCCACTCGGAGCTCATGGAGCCGATGCTGGACGAATTCGCTTCTGTGGCAGCGGAATTGACCTATCATCGGCCGCGCCTGCCGGTGGTGTCGAATCTGTCCGGCCTGCTCGCGGGCGACGAGCTGCTGGAGCCGCCCTACTGGGTGCGGCACGTGCGGGACGCGGTGCGCTTCGCGCCGGGGATCGAGACGTTGCACGCTTCGGGAGTGCGTCGATTCCTGGAGGTCGGCCCCGACGCCGTGCTCACCGCGCTGGCCCGGCAGACCCTCGGGGAAAGCGCGGATTCGGTGGTGATGGCGGCCGCGCGCCGTGATCGCGACGAGACCGTGCAGTTGTCGACGATGGTGGCGCAGGCCCACACGTCCGGTGTCCGGGTCGATTGGACGGCGCTGTTCCGGCGTCGTCCACAGCAGCGAATTCCTCTGCCCACGTATGTATTTCAACGTCGGCGCTATTGGTTGCCCGATGTCGCGGACAGCGCCGATGTGCGGTTGACGGGGCTGGATCGCACCGACCATCCGCTCGTGGGTGCGGCGGTGTGGCTGCCGGAAGCGGACGGCGTGGTGCTGGCGGGCCGGCTGTCGCTGTCGAGTCATCCGTGGTTGGCCGATCACGCGATCGGCGGTTCGGTAGTGGTACCGGGGACGGCGTTCGTGGAGCTGGCGCTGCACGCCGGGGCGGTGGTCGGCAGTCCCCGGCCGGCCGAGCTGATCGTGACCGCCCCGCTGATCGTGCCCGCGACGGGCGCCGTCGAATTGCGGGTGATGGTCGGCGGTCCCGATGCCGGCGGTTCCCGGCAGCTGTCGGTGCATTCGCGGCCCCAGCACGACGGCGAAGCGGAGGCGGCACCGTGGGTGCGCCATGCCACGGGAACGCTTGTGGCAGAAGCTCCCTCGGCGCCCGCGCAGCAGCCGGACAGGTGGCCGCCGGCCACGGCGCAGCCCGTGTCGATCGACGACGCCTATGCGGAGCTGGCCGGGCGCGGCTACGACTACGGTCCCGCTTTCCGTGGGCTGACCGCACTGTGGCGGCACGATGGCGAGGTCTTCGCCGAATTGACGTTGCCGGAGCAGGCCCAGTCCCCGGACGGCCGCACGACGGGGTACACCTCGGCGGGCCGATTCGGTGTGCACCCGGCGTTGCTGGATGCGGTGCTGCACGCGCTGCTCGCCGGCGGCCTGGTGGACGCGCCGGCGCCGGATACGATTCTGGTGCCGTATTCCTGGGAGAACATCGACATCCGTGCCGTGGGGGCCACCTCGCTGCGAGCCCGGTTGGCGGCGGCCGATCTCGAGGGCGGTGATCGGCGAATCACGGTGTCGCTCACGGATTCCCACGGCGTTCCTGTTGTCGAAATCGGTGCGGTGACCATGCGCCCGATTCCCGTGGGAGCACTCGGCGACGCGGCGGCGGATCGGTCCGGCCTGTATCGAATCGATTGGGAAGCGGCGCGGTCGGATTCGGCGGATCCGTCCGCACCGGGCCTCGCTGCGCTGCCGGGCGCGAATATCGCCGGTATCGGCGAGACGTATGCCTCGCTCGCCGAACTCGTTGTGGCCGAGGATCTTCCGGGCGCCGTCGTCTGGCGGGCGCCCGTCCGTGCCGTCGGCGATCCCATGGCGGGAGATCCGGGCCCGGTCCGGACCGGAGTGCACGCCACCCTGGCGATGCTGCGGACGTGGCTCGCGGCGGAACTTCTGTCCGATGTGCGGTTGGTGGTGGTCACCACGGGCGGCGCCGGGCCGGTCGGCGCGGGCGCGCACCCGGCCGCCGCGGCGGTGTGGGGATCGGTGCGCAGCGCGCAGTCGGAGCATCCGGATCGGTTCGTGCTGATCGACGAGGACCCCACCGAGCCGCTGTCGGCCGACCGCATCGGCGCGGTACTGCGTTCGGGCGAGCCCCAGGTCGCGGTGCGCGGTGGGCAGATTCTGGTGCCGCGGCTGACACGAGTGCCCACGCCGGCGGCTGCCCCGCCGGCGCCGCCGGCGGACGCGACGGTGCTGATCACCGGCGGCACCGGTGGTCTCGGCGCCGTGTTCGCCCGCCACCTCGTCGCCGCACACGGTGTGCGACGGCTGGTGCTGACCTCGCGGCGCGGTCACGAAGCGCCGGGTGCGGCCGAATTGGTGCGCGAGTTGACGCAGGCCGGCGCCGATGCCCGGGTGGTCGCCTGTGATGTCGCCGACCGCGACGCGGTGCGAGACCTGCTGGGCACCATCGCATCCGACGACCGGTTGGCCGTCATTCACACGGCCGGGGTCTTGGACGACGGCACCGTGGAGTCGCTGACCGACGAGCAGGTGGATCGAGTGCTGGCGCCGAAGGTGGACGGCGCGTGGCATCTGCACGAGCTGACCCGGGACCGCGATGTCTCGGCGTTCGTGCTGTTCTCATCGATCGCCGGGTCGCTCGGCTCGGCTGGGCAGAGCAACTACGCGGCGGCGAACGGCTACCTGGACGCGCTGGCGCAGCAGCGGCGGGAAGCGGGCCTGCCGGCGACAGCGCTGGCCTGGGGGCCGTGGCAACAGGACAGCGGCATGACCGGTGATCTCGACCGCGCGGCCATGGCGCGCTGGGAGCGACTGGGTTTCGGTCAGCTCGGCGAGGCCGAGGGCGTGCGGCTGTTCGACCAGGCCCTCGTCCACCCCGAGGCGCAGCCGGCGCCGATCCGGTTCGATGCGACGGCAGTGCGCCGCCAGACCGATGTCGCCGCGGTTCCCGCGGTCCTGCGCGGCTTCGCGCGGCGCGCATCCGCGCCGGTGGCCCGCACGGCCGGTGCGCTCGGCGCCCGCTTGGCCGCGGCGCCCGATGCCCGGCGCGGTGAGGTGATACTCGACCTCGTGCGCGAGCACGCGTCCGCGGTGCTGGGCTACACCTCGCCCGGCGAGGTCGATGTCGAAAAGCCGTTCAGCGCCATGGGTTTGGACTCGCTGGGCGGTGTGGAGTTCCGTAACCGGCTCGGCAAGGCGACGGGCGTGCGGCTGCCCTCGACCCTGGTATTCGACCACCCCACCCCCGCGGCCGTGGCGACATTCGTGCGGTCGCTCGTGGAACAGAAGGACGGATCCGCCGCCTCCGCAGAGCGCGGCGCGACACCGATCCGCGCGGACGAACCGATCGCCATCGTCGGGATGGCGTGCCGGTATCCGGGTGGCGTCGGATCGCCGGACCAGCTGTGGGATCTGCTGGTGTCGGAAACCGACGCGATCGGCGAGTTTCCGGCGGATCGCGGGTGGGATCTGGAGCGGCTGTTCGATCCCGATCCGGAGCATTCCGGAACGTCCTATATCCGGGAGGGTGGATTCCTCACCGGCGCAGGCGATTTCGACGCCGGATTCTTCGGGATCGGGCCCCGGGAGGCGTCGGCGATGGATCCCCAGCAGCGGCTACTGCTCGAGGTGGCGTGGGAAGCGCTGGAGGACGCGGGAATCGACCCGGCGTCCTTGCGGGGCAGCGATACCGGTGTCTACACGGGCGTGATGTACCAGGACTACGCGGAGGTGACGCGCAGGGCCGGGGCCGAGGTCGAGGGCTATGCCGTCACCGGTGTCATGGGAAGCGTGGCCTCGGGGCGGGTGTCGTACGCGCTGGGTTTGGAGGGACCGGCGCTGACCGTCGACACCGCGTGCTCGTCGTCGTTGGTGGCGTTGCACACCGCGTGCCGCGCACTGCGCCAAGGAGAGAGCTCACTGGCGCTGGTGGGTGGCGCGACGGTGATGGCGACACCGATGGTGTTCGTGGAGTTCTCGCGGCAGCGCGGGTTGGCCCGGGATGCCCGGTGCAAGTCGTTCTCGGCGGCCGCGGACGGAATCACCTGGTCGGAGGGGGCGGCCATGCTGGTGGTCGAGCGGCTGTCCGATGCGCGGCGGCTGGGTCACGACGTTCTTGCCATCGTGCGCGGGTCGGCGGTGAATCAGGACGGCGCGAGCAACGGTCTGACCGCGCCGAACGGTCCGTCACAGGAGCGAGTGATCATGGCGGCGCTGGCCGATGCCGGCCTGACACCGCCGGATGTGGACGCGGTGGAAGCGCACGGGACCGGGACGCCACTGGGCGATCCGATCGAGGCGAACGCACTGCTCGCCACCTACGGACAGCGCCGGTCGGAGCCGCTGCTGCTCGGGTCGTTGAAGTCGAATATCGGCCATGCGCAGGCCGCCGCCGGGGTGGGCGGCGTGATCAAGATGGTGCAGGCGCTGCGGCATCGGATGTTGCCCCGCACTTTGCATGTGGACGAGCCCAGCCCGCACGTGGATTGGTCGGCCGGTGCGGTCGAGTTGCTGACCGAGGCTCGGCCTTGGCAGGACAGCGGGCGTGTCCGGCGTGCCGGGGTGTCGTCGTTCGGGATCAGCGGCACCAACGCGCATGTGATTCTCGAGGAAGCGCCAGTGCCGACCGGCGCATCGGACTCCCCGGCCGGGCCGGACGACACGCGACCGGTCGACGCCGGCCGCACCTTCACCTGGGTGGTGTCCGCGCAGAGCCGGGAAGCGCTGCGGGAGCAGGCTGTTCGCCTCGCGCAGTGGTTGGGGACGCATCCGGATGCGAAACCGGGCGATATCGCGCATTCACTGTTGCGGCACCGCTCCCAGCTGGAGTGGCGCGCTGCGGTGGTGGGACGGGAACCGGCGGACCTGGCGGCCGGTGTGGCGCGACTGGCCGAATCGGCTGCCGCCGACGGCGTCGTGTCCGGGCGTGCCGTCTCGCGGCGGGTGGCCTTCGTATTTCCGGGGCAGGGCAGCCAGTGGGTGGGTATGGCCGCCGAATTGCTCGCCGCGGGTGGGGTATTCGCGGAGTCTATCGCCGAATGTGAGGCCGCGCTGGCACCGTTCGTCGATTGGTCGTTGACCGCGGTGCTGCTCGGGGAACCGGGCGCGGCCGCACTGGAACGGGTGGATGTGGTCCAACCGGTGCTGTTCGCGGTGATGGTGTCGCTGGCGCGGCTGTGGCGGGCGAACGGTGTGGAACCCGTTGCGGTGCTGGGTCATTCGCAGGGCGAGATCGCCGCCGCGGTGGTCGCAGGCGGGTTGTCGACGGCCGACGGCGCCAGGGTGGTCGCCCTGCGTTCCCGGATCGTCGCCGAGGAGCTCGCGGGCCACGGCGGTATGGCCTCGGTGCGCGCGACCACCGAGGTGGTGAGGCAGCGTGCGGCCGGGTTCGGCGACCGGATTTCGGTGGCGGCGGAGAACGGTCCGGGCGAAACCGTGGTGTCCGGTGAGGCATCCGCATTGGACGAGTTCGTCGCCGCCTGTGCGGCCGACGGCGTGTGGGTGCGGCGGATTCCGGTCGACTACGCATCGCATTCCGCGGCGGTGGAAGCGATCCGGGATCGAGTGACAGCGGAGCTGGCCGCCGTCGAGCCGGGATCGGGTTCCCTGCCGTTCTTCTCCACGGTGACCGCGGACTATGTGGATACCGAACTGCTGGATGCCGGCTACTGGTACCGGGGGCTGCGCGCACCGGTGCGATTCGCGGAATCGGTGGCGGCATTGGCGCGGAGCGGAGTGAACGCATTCATCGAGGTCAGTCCGCATCCGGTCTTGACGGTCGGGATGGCCTCGACGGTGGAATCGCTCGGGATGGCCGATCGGGTGGCGGTATTCGGGACGTTGCAGCGTGATCGGGGCGGTCCGGAGCAGGTCGCCGTGGCTTTGGCGCAGGCGCATTGCGCAGGCGTGGCGGTGGCGCCCACGGCGCTGGCCGCCCCCGCCGATCGGGTTTCGTTGCCGACCTACGCGTTCGAGCACCGGCGCTACTGGCTGCGGCCCGGCGCCGCGCCCGACGTACGGCAGTCGGGTCTGGCCGAAGCCGGACATCCACTGCTGGGCGCGATGCTGCGACTGCCGGATTCACCGGATGTGGTCTTCACCGCCAGGCTTTCGACGGCCGATCAGCCGTGGCTGGCCGACCACGCCGTCGCGGGCGTCGCCCTGCTTCCGGGCGCCGCGCTCGTGGAGCTGGCGTTGCACGTCGGAACACTGCTGGGAACTCCGCGGGTGGCGGAGCTGGTGCTCGAGGCGCCGCTGCCGGTGCCTACCACCGGGGCGGTCGAATTGCGGGTCATGGCGGGTGGTCCGGACGAGACCGGGGCACGGCCGGTGTCGGTGTACTCCCGTGCGCACGACGCCGACGAATCCGAGGAATGGACCCGGCACGCGGCAGGATCGATCACCACGCAGACGGAGGCACCGCCGGTCGGCTCGGCGACGGGCGCCTGGCCGCCCACGGGTGCGACGGCGTTGCCGGTCGAGGACGCGTATGCGGTTCTGGCCGAGCGCGGATACGAGTACGGGCCGGTCTTCCAGGGACTCACCGCGTTGTGGCGGCGCGACGACGAGGTGTTCGCCGAAGTCGCGCTGCCGGAATCGGCGCGGCCGCACGGCGGCGAGTTCGGGATACATCCCGCCCTGCTGGATGCCGCGCTGCACGCGATCCTGTTGAGCGACTTGCTCTCCGACGCCGGCGCCGACACGGTGGTCGTTCCCTTCTTCTGGGAGAACGTCGAGCTGTACGCGACCGGGGCGGC
This sequence comes from Nocardia sp. AB354, assembly GCF_049538315.1. NCBI lineage: Bacteria > Bacillati > Actinomycetota > Actinomycetes > Mycobacteriales > Nocardiaceae > Nocardia > Nocardia sp. AB354. Next base: position 229,865 of record NZ_JBMVFU010000007.1, read on the forward strand.
GTCGTTGCGGGTACGAGCGGCACGCGCCGGCACCGATCGGATCGCGGTGAGCGTGACCGATGCCGCGGGTGCGCTGGTGGCCGAGGTGGCGGCGCTGACACTGCGGCAACTCTCGACCGACACACTCCTGGGCGCTGCCCGCCGTCGCAGTGACGGTGTCGGTTACCGGGTGGAATGGGTAGCGGTGTCACCGGACGAACCGGGTGACGTCGAATCCCGGAGTCCCGGGCAGGACGAGGAAGTCGTGACGGTGGCGGGCCGGCGGGTGGCGGTCGTGCGGTTCGACCCCGCTCACCCCGCGAGCGGTGGCGCCGCCGGCGATCTCCCTGCGGCCGTGCGGGATTCGGTTACCGAGCTGACAGTGCGAATGCAGCGGCTGCTGGTGCGCGACGAACCGATCGTGGTCGTGACCCACCACGCGGTGGCCACGCATCCGGGCGAATCGGTGGATCTGTCGGCGGCCGCGGCGTGGGGTCTGTTGCGCACGGCGCAGAGTGAGCACGCGGATCGAATCCTGGTCGTCGATGTCGACGACCGTGACGATTACCGGCGCGCGGTGGCCGTGGCTGTGGCGATCGGTGACGAGCCCCAGCTGGCCCTCCGGCGCGGGGCGGTGTACGCCCCCCGGCTGGGCCGAGGTTCGGGCGATCTCGTCGGCGCGAGCGAGCTGATCCGCTCGCGGGCATGGCGGTTGGCCCATTCCGGTAAGGGCACGTTGACCGGTGACAACCTCGCCCTGGTGGAGACGCCGGAGGAGTTGCGGGGACTGGCTCCCGGTCAGGTGCGGATCGCGCTGCGCGCGGCGGGCGTGAACTTCCGCGATGTGCTCATCACCTTGGGCATGGTGTCGGATGCGACTGCCGGATCTCAGTCGATCAGCGCGACCATCTGTGTCGAGGGCGCCGGCGTAGTGCTGGAGGTTGCGCCGGACGTCACCGAATTCGCCCCGGGCGACCGGGTTTTCGGGTTCACGTCGGGGGCGGGCGCGGTGACGGTCACCGATCGGCGACTGCTCGCCCGGATGCCGCGCGGCTGGTCCTTCGCCCATGCCGCCGCGGTTCCGGTGGTGTACGCCACCGCCTATTACGGCCTCGTCGATCTGGCCGGCGCGCAACCGGGCCGGACGCTGCTGCTGCACGCGGCCACCGGTGGCGTCGGCCTGGCGGCGATCCAGTTGGCTCGACATCTGGGGTTGCGGGTGTTGCCGACGACGAGCCGGCCGAAATGGGAGGTGTTGCGCCGGCTCGGATTCGACGATTCCGAGATCGGTGATTCGCGCACCGTGGAGTTCGAGCAGAAGTTCTTCGACGCCACCGCCGGCCGCGGCGTGGACATCGTCTTGAATTCGCTGACGCTCGAATTCGTGGACGCGTCGTTGCGGTTGATGCCGCGCGGCGGCAAATTCATCGAGATGGGTCACCTCGACGAGCGTGACCCCGAGCAGGTGGCCGCCGATCACCCCGGCGTGGACTACCACCACTTCATGCTCCTGGACGTGCCGCCGGAACGGTTGGGGCAGATCCTCACCACCGTCGTCGAGCTCTTCGACGCCGGTGCCCTGGCGCCCTCGGAGATCACCGCGTGGGATCTACGCCAGGCGCCGGAAGCGTTCCGCCAGATGAGTCAGGCTCGGCATATCGGCAAGAACGTGCTCACCGTGCCGGCCCCGCTGCGGCCGGAGGGCACCGTGCTGATCACCGGTGGTACGGGCGGTTTGGGCGCCGTGGTCGCACGACAGCTGATCACCGAATACGGGGTGCGCCGACTGGTGCTCGCCGGCCGGCGCGGCCCGGCGGCGCCCGGTGCGGCCGAGTTGCGGGACGAACTCGCCGGGCTGGGCGCGCAGGTCGAGGTGGTGGCGTGTGACGCCGCCGATCGTGCCGCCCTGGACCGCGTGCTGGCGGCCGTACCGGCGGACCACCCGTTGACAGGTGTGGTCCACGCGGCCGGTGTGTTGTCGGACGGTCTCCTGGCCACGATGACACCGGAGCGGATCGCGGAGGTCCTGCGCCCGAAGGTCGACGCGGCATGGAATCTGCACGAGGCGACGAAGGACCTGGATCTGTCGATCTTCGTCCTGTATTCGTCGATCGCGGGTGTGATCGGCAACCCGGGCCAGTCGAACTACGCCGCCGCCAATGTCTTCCTCGACGCGCTGGCGCAGTACCGGCACGTCCACGGGCTGCCCGCGACGTCGCTGGCGTGGGGACTGTGGGCGGAGAGCACCGGAATGACCGGTGGCCTCGGGGCCGCCGATATCGCCCGGTTGCGCCGGGACGGCTTCCCGCCGCTGGACATCGACGACGGTATGGCGCTGTTCGACGCGGCCGTCGCGAGTGGCCGTGCGGACGTGGCCGCGGTCCGGATCGACCGTTCGGCGCTCGCCGCGGACGGTCGCTCGATCATGCGTGGGTTGGTGCGGCCGACTCGTCGTCGCGTGACCGCTGCGGCCGCGAGCGAATCGTCGACGTTGGCGGCGCTGGTGGCGGGTCGCCCGCCGGCCGAGCAGGAACGTGTGGTCCTCGACGTGATCCGGACGCAGGCCGCGGCGGTGCTGGGCCACGACGATGTGGGGGCGATCGCACCGGATATGCCGTTCAAGGACATCGGTTTCGATTCGCTCAGCGTCATGGAGTTCCGCAACCAGTTGGTCCGGGCGACCGGTCTGCAGTTGTCCGCGACGCTGGTCTTCGACCATCCGACCGCGGAGGAGCTGGCCGGTTTCGTGTACCGGCAGATCGCTCCGGCGCAGGATCCCGCGGAACGGATCGCGGCCGAGATCGACGCGCTGACGCGCAGCTGCGCCGCCGCCGAGCTGTCGCCGGAGGACCGGTCGGACGTGGCGCGCAGACTGACCGCACTCCTGCGGCAACTCGAGGACGGCGCCGACGACAGCGGTCCCGATCGCGCCGTCGACCGCCTCGACACCGCGGACGACCGCGAGCTTTTCGACTTCATCGACAACCTCAGCTGAGCCGACGTTCTTAGGAGCTCCCCAACCGATGGCCGACAACGACGAGCTGCGGCAATACCTCAAGAAGACCGCGAAAGAGCTGTACGAGACCAAACAACAACTCCGCGAGCTCACCGACCGGTCGACCGAACCCATTGCCATCGTCGGCATGTCCTGCCGGTATCCCGGCGGTGTGCGCTCGCCCGAGGACCTGTGGCGCCTGACCGCCGACGGTGTGGACGCGGTCGGCGGCTTCCCCACCGACCGCGGCTGGAATCTGCAGCGGCTCTACGATCCGGATCCGGATGTGCCGGGCACGGTGTACACCCGCGAAGGCGGATATCTCGATGCCGTCGGTGACTTCGATGCGGCCTTCTTCGGAATCAGCCCCCGTGAGGCCGCGGCGATGGATCCGCAGCAGCGTCTAATGCTCGAGGTGTCCTGGGAGGCCCTGGAGCACGCCGGCATCGATCCGATGTCGTTGCGCGGCAGCGGAACCGGCGTCTTCGCCGGTGTCATCCACCAGAACTACGGTCCGCGCATCGGCACGTCGGCGACCACCGGTGAAACCGAAGGCCACGCCTACTTCGGCGTCGCCAACAGCGTGCTGTCCGGCCGGATCGCCTACACCTTGGGCTTCAAGGGCCCGGCGATTTCCGTCGACACCGCGTGCTCGTCGTCCCTCGTGGCCATTCACCTCGCATGTCAGGCGTTGCGCAACGGGGACGCCACCCTCGCGCTGGCCGGTGGCGTCACGGTGATGTCCGATCCGTCCCTGCTGATCTCGTTCGCGCGCCAGCGCGGGCTTTCCCCCGATGCCCGCTGCAAGGCGTTCGCGGCGGCCGCCGACGGCACCGGCTTTTCCGAAGGCGTCGGCATGCTGGTGCTGGAGCGGCTGTCCGAGGCCCGCCGGCTCGGCCGCACCGTGCTGGCGGTGGTGCGTGGGAGCGCGGTGAATCAGGACGGCGCGAGCAACGGCCTGACCGCTCCGAACGGACTGTCCCAGGAACGAGTCGTCGCGCAGGCGTTGGCGAACGCGGGTCTGGGCGCCTCGGATGTCGACGTGGTGGAGGCGCACGGCACCGGCACCAAGCTGGGCGATCCGATCGAGGCGACCGCACTGATCGGCGTCTACGGGAAGGGGCGCGCACACGGACCGCTGCGTTTGGGCTCGCTGAAGTCGAATATCGGGCACACGCAGGCCGCCGCGGGGGTGGCCGGCGTGATCAAGATGGTGCAGGCGATGCGGCACGAGATGTTGCCGCAGACATTGCATGTGGATGCGCCGTCGCCGCACGTGGATTGGTCGGCGGGAACGGTACGACTGCTGCGCAGCGGCGAACCGTGGCCGGCGGGGGAGCGGGTGCGCCGGGCGGGGGTCTCCTCGTTCGGGGCCAGTGGTACCAATGCCCATCTGATCGTGGAGGAAGCGCCCGCCGAGCCGGTCGCGGACCCGGCGAGTGCGGATGTGCCGGATCTCGATCCCATCGCATCCGATGTGGTCCCGCTGGTGATCTCGGCCAAGTCCCGCGCCGCGCTGCGGGCACAGGCGGATCGCTTGCGGCAGTGGCTGCTCGGCGATCCCGACGCCGATCCGTGGGACGTCGCCCATTCGCTGACGACCTCGCGGGCGCTGTTGGATCACCGCGGTGTGGTCCTCGGCCGCGGCCGCGACGAACTGCTCGCGAGCCTGGCCGATCTGGCGACGGGTGCGCCGAACACGATCGAGTCGAAAGTGCTTGCGGGACAGACCGCCTTCCTGTTCACCGGGCAGGGTGCCCAGCGAGCCGGTATGGGCGCCGGTTTGTACCGGGCGTTTCCGGTGTTCGCGGCGGCGCTGGACGAGTTGTGCGCGGAGTTCGATCCGCTGCTCGGCCGTTCGCTGCGGGAGGTGATGTTCGCCGGTCCGGATGCGGTGCTGGATCGGACGGAGTTCACGCAGCCCGCGCTGTTCGCGTTCGAAGTGGCGCTGTTCCGGCTGGTCGAATCCTTCGGTGTGACACCGGACGTGGTGATCGGGCATTCGATCGGAGAGTTGGCGGCCGCATATGTGGCCGGGGTGTGGTCACTCTCGGACGCGTGCGCCCTGGTGGCCGCGCGTGGCCGGTTGATGGGTGCGCTCCCCGCGGGCGGCGCGATGCTCGCCGTGGCGGTCGAGGAGGCGCGGGCGGTCGAGATCGCCGCCGATTCCGGCGGCGCGGTGGAGGTCGCGGCGGTGAACGGCCCGTCCTCGACGGTGCTGTCCGGAGATGTCGACGCCATCGCGGAGATCGAGCGGCGACTCGGCGCTCTCGGTGTCGAGACCAACCGGTTGCGGGTCACGCAGGCCTTCCATTCGGCGCGGATGGATCCGATGCTGGCCGAGTTCCGGTCCGTCGCCGAGAGCGTCACGTACCGCCCGCCGAACCTGCCGGTGGTGTCGAACGAATTGGGCGATGTCGCCGGAAACGCGGTGACACAACCGGAGTACTGGGTGCGCCAGGTACGCGGCTGTGTGCGGTTCGCGCCGGGAGTCGCGGCGCTGGTGGCGGCGGGAGTGCGCCGTTTTGTCGAGGTCGGCCCGAATGCGGTGCTGGCGGCGATGACTCGCGAATGTCTGGCCGAACTTCCGGAGGTCGAGCCGGCCGCTTCGGTGGTGGCGACAGCGCGGCGCTCGGTCGACGAGGTGGTGCGGTTCGCCACGGCGTTGGCTGAGCTTCAGGTGGCGGGTGCGGCAGTGGATTGGGCCCCGTGGTTCGCGGGCCGGAACGTGCGGCGAGTTCCGTTGCCCACCTATGCGTTTCAGCACCGGCGGTACTGGCTGCAGCCCGCCGGCGAGGTGTCGCCGGCGTCGGATCATCCGATTCTGACCGGCGTGGTCGGGCTGGCGGGCAGCGACGAGTGGCTGTTCACCGGCCGGTTGTCGTTGCGCACTCATCCGTGGATCGCCGACCACACGACCTACGGTGTCGTGGTCGTGCCGAGCGCGGCCTTGATCGAGTTCCTGCTCGTCGCGGGCGGCCGGATCGGCTGCGGGGTGGTCGACGACCTCACCCTGCAGGCGCCGATTCTGCCGACCGCGGACGACGAGATCGAGCTGCAGGTCCTGGTGCAAGCGACCGACCAGGCCGGGCGTCGCCGGTTCGAGTTCTATTTCCGGACCTCGGCGGACGACGACTGGGTACACAACGCGACCGGCGCACTGGCGGCGCAAGGGGACCATGACTCGGAGTTGTCGGCGCGGTTGCGGGCGGAGCCGTGGCCGCCGGCCGACGCGGAACGGGTCGATACCGCGGGACTGGCCGAGCGGATCTACCGGGATGCCGGGCTCGAATACGGTCCGGCGTTCATCGGGGTGCGCGCCGCATGGCAGCGCGGCGACGCGGTCTTCTCCGAGGTCGTCCTCGATACCGCCGCCGCACCGGAGGCCGCTCGCCACGATCTGCATCCGGCCCTGCTGGATCTGGTGCTCCACGCGGGCTTTTCGCGGCTGATGTGGCGGGACGCGGATTTCCCTCCCGATACGGGCCGGTTGTTGTTCCGGTGGGGCGGTGCGCGATTCCACCGGCAGGCGGGTGAACGCCGGGCCGAGGTGACCTCGCTGCGGGTCGTCGCGATCGCGAGCGGGACCGAAACCATCTCCGTCGCGGCGGTCGATCCGAACGGCGACCCGATCGTCTCGGTCGACGCGGTGGTGATGCGCCCGTACGACCTCGGCGAGTTCCGGCGGATCCTGGCGCGCGACGACGTCGGCCTCTACGAGGTGCGGTGGGAGTCCGCGCCGGCGAGCCCGGCCGCGTCGCAGGCCCCGTCGATGGCGGTACTCGGGAGCGCGCCGCTACCGGGGATCGGCGCCTGCTACGGTTCCGTCGCCGAAGTCATTGCGGCCGAACGGGTTCCGGATGTAGTAGTGTGGCGGGCCGCAGCGCAGGCCAGCGCCGACGCTACCGATGTCGCGGCGGCGGTGCGGGCGCACGTGCAGGGCACGCTGACGGTACTGAAGTCCTGGCTCGCGCAGCGATCTCTCTCCGACGCCCGGCTGGTCGTGGTGACGGCGGGCGGTGCCGGATCGCCCGAGGCGCAACCGGATCCGGCCGCCGCCGCGCTGTCGGGACTGGTGCGCAGTGCGCAGTCGGAGAATCCGGGGCGGTTCGTTCTACTCGACACCGACCCTGCCGTGGCGGTGGACGGTGATCTGATCGCGGAGGTGGTGCGATCGGGTGAACCGCAGGTCGCCGTGCGCGGTAGGCAGCTGCTGGTTCCGCGGTTGACGCGCGCCTCGGCAGCGGACGAGACCGGTGTCGCGGTGTCGCCGTGGGATGCGACGGTGGTGATCACCGGTGGCACCGGTGGCTTGGGCGCCCTGTTCGCCCGCCATCTGGTCGCCGAACACGGTGTGCGCAGGCTGGTGCTGACCTCGCGCCGCGGACCTGCGGCCCCCGGTGCCGACGTCCTGGCCGCCGAGCTGATGCGGGCCGGAGCCGACGTCCGGGTGATCGCCTGCGACATCGCGGATCGCGAGGCGGTGGCACAGCTGGTGGACACCCTGGATCCCGCCGGCGGGCCGATCGCGATCGTGCATGCCGCCGGGGTGCTCGACGACGGCACCGTCGAGTCGTCGACCCCCGAGCAGGTGGATCGGGTGCTGGCGCCGAAGGTCGACGGGGCATGGCATCTGCACGAGTTGACCCGCGACCGCGATGTGTCGGCGTTCGTGCTGTTCTCCTCCGTCGCCGCAGTGCTCGGATCTCCGGGGCAGGGCAATTACGCGGCGGCGAACGGATTTCTGGACGCCCTCGCCCAATCGCGGCGAGCGGCGGGGATGGCCGCGACCTCGGTGGCGTGGGGGCCCTGGCATCAGGGCAGCGGAATGACCGGCGCGGTGGACGATGCTGCGCTGCGCCGCTGGGCGCGCCTGGGCCTGGGGCAGCTCGCCGACGCCGACGGTCTGCGCCTGTTCGATGCGGCCCTCGCGCACGTTCGACCGATACCCCTGCGATTCGACGCGACCGTCCTGCGGCGCGCATCCGACGCCGTCGCGGTTCCCGCCGTACTGCGTGGATTCCTGCCCCGCTCGGCGCGACCGGCGCGCACCGAATCGGCCGCGTTGTCGCTGGGCGCGAGGTTGGCCGGGGTGCCGGAGGCACAACGCCGTGATGTCGTGCTGGAGGTGGTGCGCGAGCAGGTGGCCGCCGTGCTGGGGCACGACTCGGGCAACGATATCGGGCCCGACCAGCCCTTCGACGAGATCGGTTTCGATTCCCTCGCCGCGGTGGAGTTCCGCAACCGCCTGGCCGAGGCCACCGGCGTGCAGCTGGTATCGACTCTCGTGTTCGACCACCCGACCCCGTCGGCGGTGGCGAAACTCGTGCACTCCCGCATCGCGCCGGTCGCGGCCGGCGGAGCCGCCGTCGAGCCCGTGCGCCGGGTGCGGACCGACGAACCGATCGCGATCGTGGGGATGGCGTGCCGCTTCCCGGGCGGTGTGGAGTCACCGGACCACCTGTGGGACCTCGTCGCCTCCGGAACCGATGCGACCGGCGAGTTCCCGTCGGATCGCGGCTGGGAGCTCGAGCGACTGTTCGACCGGGACCCGGACAAACCCGGTACCGTCTACACCACCCGCGGTGGATTTCTCTATGACGCAGCGGATTTCGATCCGGGATTCTTCGGGATCAGCCCCCGCGAAGCCGTCGCGATGGATCCGCAGCAGCGATTGCTGCTGGAAGTGTCGTGGGAGGCGTTGGAGCAGGCGGGTATCGACCCGGTATCCCTGCGCGGCAGCGATACCGGAGTGTTCACCGGCGCCGGCGCCTCGGGCTATGTCGACCGCGTCGAGGGCGAACTCGAGGGCTATCGGCTCACCGGTAACACCAGCAGCGTGATATCCGGGCGGGTGGCCTACGTGCTCGGGCTGGAGGGGCCGGCGGTGACCGTGGACACCGCGTGCTCGTCGTCGCTGGTGTCGCTGCATCTGGCCTGCCAAGCGCTGCGCCAGGGTGACAGCTCGCTGGTGCTGGCCGGTGGTGTCACCGTCGCGGCCAGCCCCTATCTGTACGTGGATTTCGCGCGGCAGCGCGGTCTTTCGCCCGACGGCCGGTGCAAGGCCTTCTCCGCGGAAGCCGACGGCGTCGCCTTCGCCGAGGGTGTCGGTGTGCTGGTGCTCGAGCGGCTCTCCGATGCCCGGCGCCGGGGGCACGACGTGCTCGCGCTCGTGCGCGGGACGGCGGTGAACCAGGACGGTGCGAGCAACGGATTGACCGCGCCGAACGGTCCGTCGCAAGAACGAGTGATCGCGCAGGCACTCGCCAATGCCGGGCTCGCACCCGCCGACGTGGACGCGGTGGAGGCGCACGGGACCGGCACCCCGCTCGGTGATCCGATCGAGGCCAACGCGTTGATCGCCGCGTACGGGCAGGACCGCGGGGACCGGGAGCCGTTGCGGATCGGCTCGATCAAATCGAATATCGGCCACACCGTCGCCGCGGCCGGTGTCGGTGGCGTGATCAAGATGGTGCAGGCGCTGCGGCACGAAACCCTGCCCCGCACCCTGCACGCGGAATTGCCGTCCCCGCATGTGGATTGGTCCGCGGGCGAGGTGCGGCTGCTGACCCGGCCGGAACCGTGGCCCGCGGGGGAGAAGGTGCGCCGGGCCGGTGTGTCGTCGTTCGGTGTCAGCGGCACCAACGCGCACGCGATCCTCGAGGAGGCGCCCGCCACCCCGTCGGGCGTCTCGGCGCCGGCCGCCGCCGACCACCGACCGCCGATGCCGTGGCTGGTCTCGGCCAAGAACGAGACCGCCCTGCGGGCGCAGGCGGCCAAGCTGCGGAACTGGCTGCTCGACCATCCGGATGCCGATCCGGCGGATGTGGCGTATTCCCTGGCGACCGCGCGCACGCAGCACGAGTGCCGGGCGGTGGTGCTCGGTGGTGATCGTGAGCAGATGTCGGCGCGACTCGCGGCGCTCGCGTCCGGAACATCCTCGCCCGCAGTGATTTCCGGCACGGTGTGCACGGGCAGGACGGCCTTCCTGTTCACCGGCCAGGGTGCGCAACGCGTCGGAATGGGCGCGGAGCTGGCAGCGGCGTTCCCGGTATTCTCCCGAGCGCTGGACGAGGTGTGCGCCCGGTTCGATCCCCTGGTGGGATGTTCGTTGCGGCAGGCGATGTTCACCGGGCGCGGAAGTGACGCGGCCGCCGCGGAGACCGGGATGCTGGATCGGACCCGGTTGACCCAGCCCGCCCTGTTCGCCTTCGAAGTGGCGATGTGCCGGCTCATGGAGTCGTTCGGTCTGAGCCCCGACCTGGTGATCGGCCATTCGATCGGCGAGTTGGCCGCGGCGTATGTGGCCGGCGTGTGGTCGCTCGACGATGCCTGCGCACTGGTCGCAGCGCGCGGGCGGTTGATGGCAGAGCTGCCCGAGGGCGGCGCGATGCTCGCGATCGCCGCATCGGAAGCCGAAGTCGATTCGGCAACCGTCGAATTCGGTGATCGAGTGGCCATCGCGGCGGTGAACGCGGCGGCGGCCGTGGTGGTCTCGGGTGACGAAGACGCCGTCGGCGAAGTCGAGCGGCAGTTCACCGAGCGGGGCCGCCGGACGAGCCGATTGCGGGTCTCGCACGCGTTCCATTCCGCGCGGATGGAGCCGATGCTGGCCGAATTCGAGCAGGCGGCGGCCGGTGTGTCCTTCGGCGACCCCCGCATTCCGCTGGTGTCGAACGTTTCGGGCCGCATTGCCGGCGAGGAGATCTCGGATCCGGGGTACTGGGTGTCGCAGGTGCGTGCCGCGGTGCGTTTCGCGCCGGGTGTCGAGACTCTGGTGGCGGCGGGCGTGCGCCGCTTCCTGGAAGTCGGGCCCGACGCGGTGCTGGCGGCGATGACGCAGCAGACCCTTCCCGCGGAGATCGAGGAGCGCTCCGCGATCGCCGCGGCGGCTCGCCGGGAGCACGACGAGGTCGAGCAGTTCCTGACACTGCTCGGCCGAGCGCATACCGCCGGACTGCCGGTCGACTGGACTCGGCTGTTCGCCGACCGCCGCAATACCCGGGTCGCTCTGCCCACCTACGCCTTCGAACATCGCCGGTACTGGCTCGACCCCGCCGCCGGGGACGCCCGGAATACTTCGGAGCATCCGCTGCTCACCGACGTGGTGCGCGTGGGCGATCGCGACGAGTGGCTGTTCACCGGGCGGCTGTCGCTGCGCACCCAGCCCTGGATCGCCGACCACACCAGCTACGGAGTGGTGCTCGTCCCGAGCGCCGCGCTGATGGAGATGCTGGTGGTCGCCGGTCGGCGGATCGGATGCGGCGCCGTGGACGAGCTCACGCTCGAGGCGCCGATCCTCCCGCCGGCGCAGGGCGATGTCGAGCTGCAAGTGCTGGTGCGGGAACCGGATCCGACGGGCCGGCGACCGTTCACCCTCCACTACCGGCTGCCCGCTCGGGACTTGGAATGGGCGCGCAACGCCAGTGGTGTGCTGAGCGGCGAGCAACCGGCCGGCCCCGAACTCACCGACATCCTGCGCGCCGAGGCGTGGCCGCCGGCCGACGCCGAACCGGTCGATCCCGCATGGATCCCGGCCCAGGTCGCCCGGGTCGCCGGCCTGGAATACGGGAGCTCGTTCATCGGCATCGACGCCGCATGGCGTCGGGGCGACACGATCTTCTCCGAGGTCACCTTGAACCGCGAGGTCTCGCCCGATCGGTTCCAGTTGCATCCGGCCCTGTTCGATATGGCGCTCCATGCCGGACTCGTCTGTTTGATCTGGTCCGACGACCCTGGCGACCGTAGCGAGGGCAAGCTCCTGTTCCGCTGGGGCGCAACGCGATTCCACACCACCGCACGGGTGACCACCCTGCGGGTGATGGCCGTCCGGCGCGGCAGCGAGACGACCAGCGTCGTGGCCGTCGATCAGGACGGAAATCCGGTGTTCTCCGTCGACGAGGTGGTGATGCGTTCCTACGATGCCTCGCAGTTGCGCGCCACGCTGCCGGGTGCGCCTGCGAGCCGGTACGGGTTGGGCTGGACGGTCGTCGAGCCCGGCGAACCGCTTCCGGGCCGTATCGCCCTGCTCGGGACCGCGCGGGTGCGCGGAATCGAGGAGCGGTATCCGGATCTCGCCGCCCTCGCATCGGCGCCGGCCGTCCCGGATGTCGTCGTGTGGCCCGAATTCTCGGGGGCGCAGAGTGATTCGCCGTTGTCGGCGAACGACCGCGTGAAAACGGCCCTGCGCACGGTGCACGACTGGCTGGCGGAGGCTCGCTTCGCGCGGTCGCGGCTGGTGGTGCTGACCGACCGTGGGGCGGCGCTGCCCGGCGAAGCTCCGGATACCGGATCGGCGGCGATCGCGGGACTGATCCGCAGCACCCAGACCGAATATCCGGAACGGTTCGTCCTCCTCGACGCCGCCGAGGGCACGGACCACATCTCGGCCGAGCGGATCGCCGCCGCGATCGCGACCGGCGAACCCCAGATGGCGCTGCGCGCCGGCCGCCTCCTGACGCCGCGCCTCGAGCCGGTGACGTCCGTTGCGGCCGAGCCGGTTTCGTTCGGCTCCGGAACCGTCCTGATCACCGGCGGCACCGGGGGGCTGGGCGCGTTGCTGGCACGACATCTGGTCACCGCGCACGACGTGCGACGACTGCTGCTGGTATCGCGCCGCGGCGAACGTGCCCCCGGCGCAATCGAACTCGCCGACGATCTGGCGCGTCTCGGTGCCGACGTGCGGATCGCCGCCTGCGATGTCACCGACCGCGACGCGCTGCGGGAGGTGCTGGCCGGCATTCCCGCCCAGCATCCGCTCACCGGGATCGTGCACGCGGCGGGCGTCCTCGACGATGGCACTGTCCACACGCTCACCGGTGCACAGGTGGATCGGGTGTTCGCGCCCAAGGCGGCCGCCGCCGAGTACCTGCACGAGCTCACCCGGGGGATGAATCTCGAGGCGTTCGTGATGTTCTCCTCGATCTCCGGGATCATCGGGTCGGCGGGGCAGGCGAATTACGCCGCCGCGAACGCCTTCCTGGACGCGCTCGCCGCGCGACGCCGCGCCGAAGGGCTACCGGCCGACGCACTCGCCTGGGGTCCGTGGCAGCCGGACATCGGTATGACGGGTGGGCTGGATCGCGCCGCTCTCGGTCGATTGGAGCGCCTGGGTCTGGCGCCCCTGGACCGCACCGAGGGCCTGCGGTTGTTCGACGAAGCCCTCGCCGCGGCCGAATCGTTCTCGGTGCTGATGCATCTGGATACCGGGAAGTTGCGGTCGGAGGCGTACGACGGCCTGGTACCGCCGGTATTGCGCGGATTCGTGCGCGCCCGCGACCGTTCGGTCACCGCGGTCGCCGCCGAACCGCCACTGGAGGAGCGGCTGCACGGCGTAGCCGAGGCGAAGCGCCCCGGCGTCGTCCTGGACGTGGTGCGCGAACAGGTGGCCGCGGTGCTGGGCTACGACTCGCCCGACGACGTGGGGCCCGATCGCGGGTTCGACGCACTCGGCTTCGATTCCCTCGGCGGTGTGGAGTTCCGGAACCGGCTGTCGAAGACGACCGGACTGTCGCTGCCCTCGACCCTGGTGTTCGACTATCCGACCGCGCGCGAGGTCGCCGACTACGTGCTGGCACAGATCGCGACGGTCGCGCCTGCCCCGGTGACGCCCGCGGCGTCGGACGATATTGCCCGGCTCGAGGCACTGCTCGAGCGGATCATCGCCGCCGGCGCCGGCAACGACGAGATCCGCGCCGGATTGCGCGGGGTCGACGAGCGCCTGCGTACCTTCCTCGGTGCCGAGGCGACCGCGCACGAGTACGACGACCTCGAATTTACCTCCGACAGTGAGCTCTTGGATTTGATCGACAAGGAGTTCGGCCCGGCATGAGCAACCCCGAGACCAGCAACGAGGCACGGCTCAGCCGGTATCTGCGAAAGGTCACCGCGGACCTGCGCGCCGCCCGGAAACATATTCAGCACCTGGAAGACCGGGCCGGCGAACCGATCGCGATCGTCGGGATGAGTTGCCGATATCCGGGTGGTGCCGACACTCCGGCGCGGTTGTGGGAGCTGGTCGCCGCCGGCACCGACGCCGTCGGTCCGTTCCCGGCCGATCGTGGCTGGGACCTCGAGCGTCTGTTCGACCCCGACCCCGGTACACCGGGAACCGTCTACACGCGCGAAGGGGGATTCCTCGATGCCGCAGGCGATTTCGATGCGGGATTCTTCGGCATAGGCCCGCGCGAGGCCGCGGCCATGGATCCGCAGCAGCGGTTGTTCCTGGAAGCGGCCTGGGAGGCGCTGGAGGACGCCGGGATCGATCCGATCGCGCTGCGCGGTGGCGACACCGGGGTGTACGCGGGTGTGATCCATCAGGACTACGGGCCCCGCGTCGGTTCGCCGGGCCTGACCGCGGAGTCGGAAGGCCATGCCTACCCGGGTGTTTCGTCCGCCGTCCTGTCCGGGCGGGTCGCCTTCACCTTCGGATTCAAGGGCCCCGCGCTCTCGGTGGACACCGCGTGTTCGTCGTCGCTGGTCGCGCTGCACCTCGCCTGTCAGGCACTGCGTCAGGGCGACACCTCGCTCGCCCTGGTCGGCGGAGTCACCGTGATGTCGGATCCCACCCTGCTGATCGCCTTCGGCCGGCAGCGCGCGCTGTCCCCGGACGGACGGTGCCGGGCATTCGCGGCGGGAGCGGACGGGACCGGATTCTCCGAAGGGCTCGGCATGCTCGTCGTGGAGCGCTTGTCGGATGCGCGTCGCAACGGTCATCAGGTTCTCGCGCTCATCCGAGGCAGCGCGGTCAACCAGGACGGCGCGAGTGCCGGCCTGACCGCGCCGAACGGCCCGTCGCAGGAGAAGGTGATCACCGATGCGCTCGCCAACGCCGGTCTGACACCCGCCGACATCGACGTGGTCGAAGCGCACGGCACCGGCACGACGCTCGGCGACCCGATCGAGGCGCAGGCGTTGATCGCCACCTACGGCCGCGAGCGCGTCGCGGGCCCGCTCCGGCTCGGCTCGCTGAAGTCGAACATCGGGCACACCTCCGCCGCCGCCGGGGTCGGCGGGGTCATCAAGATGGTGCAGGCGCTACGGCACGACCTGCTGCCCGCGACGTTGCACATCGACGCTCCGTCCCCGCATGTGGACTGGTCGGGCGGCGGAGTGCGGCTTCTCACCACCGCGGAACCGTGGCCGGCGGGCGGGCGGGTGCGTCGCGCGGCGGTGTCCTCCTTCGGTGCCAGCGGCACCAACGCGCATCTGATTCTGGAGGAGGCTCCTGTTCCGGAGGCGGCATCCGCCGACCCGGTGGACGACGGCGCCGATCGTGTGCGGGCCGTGGGATCCGCTGTCTCGCCGTGGCTGATCTCGGCGAAGACCGAGGCGGGCCTGCGGGCGCAGGCGGGCGCGTTACTGAATTGGGTGACCGAACAGCCGGACCTGGAAGTCGGCGACATCGGCTGGTCGCTGGTGACGACCCGTGCTCAGCTGGAGTACCGGGGTTCGGTCGTCGCCGCCGACCGGGAGACGATGCTCGCCGGCCTGGCAGCACTCGCCGAACACGGTTCGGCGACCACAGCGGGCGGCGTGGTGACGGGGCAGGCGGCCACCCGGAAGGCGGCCTTCCTGTGCACCGGTCAGGGCGCGCAGCGGGTCGGGATGGGGCGGGAACTGTACGCGGCGTTCCCGGTGTTCGCTGCCGCGGTGGACGAGATCTGTGCGCAGTTGGATCCGCTGCTGGGCGGCTCGCTCGCCGAGCTGATGTTCACCGGACGGTGGTCGGGCGGCGGTCTCGACGAGGCCGACGGCCATGTGCTCGATCGGACCGAATTCACCCAGCCCGCGCTGTTCGCGTACGAGGTCGCGCTGGGCCGGCTCCTGATCTCCTACGGCATGACACCCGATGTGCTGATCGGACATTCGATCGGCGAGGTGGCGGCCGCCTGTCTCGCCGGCGTGTGGTCGCTGCCCGACGCCTGCCGATTGGTGGCGGCCCGCGGGCGGCTGATGGGGCGGTTGCCACGGGGCGGCGCCATGCTCGCGGTCGCGGCGAGCGAAGCCGAGGTGTCGGAGGTGCTGGCGGCGGTGGCCGGCGATAGGCGCCGGGTGTCCATCGCGGCGGTGAATTCCCCTGTCTCCGTCGTGGTTTCGGGCGACGACGATGCCGTCTCGGCAGTCGGCCGGTGGTTCGCCGACCGTGGGCGCAAGACGTCGCGGCTGGCGGTATCCCATGCGTTCCATTCGCATCGCATGGAACCCATGCTGGCCGAATTCGAGTCCGTCGCAAGGGATCTGACCTATCACCGTCCGCGGATTCCGCTGGTGTCCACCGTGTCGGGCCGGATTGTCGGCGACGAATTACTGGAACCCCGGTACTGGGTCGAGCAGGTGCGGGCGGCCGTGCGGTTCGCTCCGGGCGTGGACGCCCTGGTGGCAGCGGGTGTCCGCCGGTTCCTGGAAGTCGGCCCGGATGCCGTCCTGACGGCGATGGTCCGCGAATGCCTGCCGGAGAATATCGAATCGCAGTCGTCGGTCGTCGCGGGCGCGCGTCGGGGGCGGCCGGAGGTCGAGCAGCTGGTCCACTGCCTGGCCCACGCGCACGTGGTGGGCTTCGAGGTCGATTGGCCCGCGTTCTTCGCCGGACGATCGGTCTCGCGAGTGCCGTTGCCCACCTACGCTTTTCAGCGTCACCGCTACTGGCTCGCGTCCGGCTCCCACACCGCCGACGTCGAGGCGGCCGGTCTCGGTGCGGTCGACCATGCGCTACTGGGCGCGGTGATCTCGGTCCCCGAATCCGATGGTCTGCTGTTGACGGGCCGGCTGTCGGTGGCGACCCAGCCGTGGCTGGCCGACCACACGATTGCGGGGGTGGTGGTGTTCCCCGCCACCGGCTTCGTCGAGCTCGCGCTGCATTCCGGGATGCGGATCGGCTGTTCGACGCTGACCGAACTGGGGTTGCGGGCACCGCTGGTTTTGCCGGAGTCCGGCGGCGTCGCCCTCCGGGTCGTGGTCGGCGGCCTGGACGAGGAGGGCGGCCGGACGGTGCGGGTGTTCTCCGGCCCCGACGGTGATTTCGAGGCGAATCCGTCCTGGACATTGCATGCCGAGGGTGTTCTCGCCGAGGGCCGGGCCGCCGGCTTCGACCTGATGTCGTGGCCGCCGGTGGGCGCCGCCGCTGTCGACGTCGACGGTATGTACGACGAATTGCTCGATGCCGGTTACGGATACGGCCCGGCGTTCCAGGGGGTGCGTGCGGCCTGGCGGCGTGGAGACGAGTTGTTCGCCGAGGTCGCGTTACCCGACTCGGCCGCAGCCGAGGGTTTCGGCATTCATCCGGCGCTGTTCTACGCGGCGCTGCAGCCCGGGATGGTCCGCGGCGCGGACGCAGCGTCCCCGGCGTTGCCGGCCACATGGACTCGGGTGACCCGGTATTCGGTGGGGGCCGCGGTGGTGCGGGTGCGGATCGTCGTCGACGGCGACGAGTTCGGGGTGCGGATCGCCGACGATCGCGGGCAGCCGGTGTTGTCGGCGGCCGCCGTGGCCCCCCGGCCGATTTCGGCCGAGGAGCTGGGTGCGCGCCTGGCTGATCGGAATCTGTTCGATGTGGAGTGGGTCGCCGCCGCGCGGTCCTCGGTGGCGACCGTTGTGCCCGAACGGGTGGCGGTAATAGGTTCGCCGGCCGGCCATCCCGACCTCGAGACTCTGATCGACACTCTGGCCGCGTCCGAGGATTCGGTAGTTCCGGAGATCGTTCTGTGGGAGTGCCCCGAGTTCGAGGGTGCGCCGCCGGAGGCGGCCCGGCGCGTCGTCACCGGTGTTCTCGGCACGCTCCAACGCTGGTTGAGCGATTCTCGCTTCGAACGGTCGCGTCTGGTTGTGGTGACCCGATTCGCCGTGGCCGTCGATAAGTCCGACCCGGTGAGCCTGAGCCACGCCCCGGTGTGGGGTTTGTTGCGCGCCGCACAGGCGGAACACCCGGACCGGTTCCAGGTGCTCGACCTCGACAGGGCGGATTCGGAGCGGGACCCGAGCACTGTGGCGGTGTTGTCCGCCGCGGTTGCGGACGAGCCCGAGGTCGCGGTGCGCGGCGCGGAGGTGCTGGTTCCGCGGTTGCGTCGCCGTGAGTCCGGCGCACTCGTTCGGACCGTGGAGCGGGGCACGGTGCTGGTCACCGGTGGGACGGGAGGGCTCGGTGCGTTGATCGCCCGGCACCTCGTCGCGAACCACGGTGCGCGGCAACTGCTTCTGATCTCACGTCGCGGAACGGTGGCCCCCGGCGCGATGCGGTTGCGCGACGAACTGGTCGAACTCGGCGCGCAGGTGACTATCGCCGCGTGTGACGTATCCGATCGGGCCGCGCTGGCCGCGGTGATCGACGGCATTCCCGGCGAACATCCCCTCACGGGAGTGGTGCACGCGGCCGGAACGGTCGACAACGGTGTGATCGAATCGATGACCGGGGAACGGATCGACTCGGTTTTCGCTCCGAAGGTCGATGCGGCGTGGCACCTCCACGAGCTCACGCGCGATCGTTCGCTGTCGCTGTTCGTGTTGTTCTCCTCGGCGGGCGGGCTCGTCCTGGCGGCCGGGCAGGCGAATTACGCCGCGGCGAACGTGTTCCTGGATGCGCTGGCGGCACATCGCCGCCGTGCGGGATTGCCCGCGAAGTCGGTGGATTTCGGTCTGTGGGCGCGGTCGAGCGGGCTCGGCGTCGACTTGTCCGAGGCCGATTTCGAACGGATGCGCCGGCAGGGGTTCCCGCCTCTGACCGAATCGCAGGGTGTGGCGCTGTTCGATTCGGCGTTGGCCGCCGATACGGCTCAACTGGTGGCGCTGCGGATCGATCCGGCGATGCTGCGCACCCGCGGTGCGGGGATTCCGGCGCTGGTCCGCTCGATCGTTGCGGTCACCCCACGCCGGCAGTCGACACCCGCGGCGGGACCGGCATTCCTGCGGCTGCCGGCTGGTTCGTCGGACTCCGATCGTGCGGCAGCGGTGCTCGACCTGGTTCGATCGGTGGCTGCCGGTGTTCTCGGGCATCCGTCCGCGGATGCGGTCGAACCGCGGCGAGCGTTTCGGGAGTTGGGTTTCGATTCCCTCGGTGCGGTCGAGTTCCGGAACCGGCTCGACGCCGCGAGCGGTCTGAAACTACCGGCGACGCTCATCTACGACTATCCGACTCCCGAAGCCGTCGCGCAGTTCGTCCGTTCGGAACTCGACGGCGTGGGGACCGCCGATACCGGTGTGCCCGAACGCATTCGGAACGACGGCGACCCGATCGCGATCGTCGCGATGAGTTGCCGATATCCCGGCGGGGTTGCCTCACCGGAAGACCTGTGGCACGTGGTCGCGGCGGGCAGCGATACCACCGGGGTGCTGCCGGCGGATCGAGGCTGGGATATCGACACCCTCTACGATCCGGAACCGGGAAAGGCGGGCTGTACCTACACCCGGAACGGCGGATTCCTCTATACCGCAGCAGATTTCGATGCCGACTTCTTCGGAATCAGTCCCAACGAGGCCACCGCGATGGATCCGCAGCAGCGGCTGCTGCTGGAGACGTCGTGGGAGGCCTTGGAACGCTCCGGCGTCGACGCGAACGCGTTGCGCGGCAGTGCGACCGGGGTCTTCACCGGGGTGTCGTTCCACGACTATCCCGCCAGCGCGAATACGGGATCCATTGTGTCCGGGCGGGTTTCGTATGCATTCGGCTTCGAGGGCCCGGCGGTCACCGTGGATACCGCGTGTTCGTCGTCGCTGGTGGCGATGCATCTGGCCGCGCAGTCGCTGCGGTCGGGTGAATGCGATCTGGCGCTGGCCGGTGGCGTGACGGTGATGGCGACACCGGATGTCTTCGTGGAGTTCAGCCGTCAGCGTGGCCTGTCTCCCGACGGCCGGTGCAAGTCGTTCGCCGAGGGGGCCGACGGTGTGGGCTGGTCCGAGGGTGTCGGTGTACTGGTGTTGGAGCGGTTGTCGGATGCGCGTCGCAATGGTCACGAGGTTCTTGCGGTGCTTGCGGGTTCGGCGGTGAATCAGGATGGTGCGTCGAATGGTTTGACCGCGCCGAACGGTCCGTCGCAGCGTCGGGTGATTCGGCAGGCGTTGGCCAATGCTGGTCTTTCGCCCGCGGATGTGGATGCGGTCGAGGCGCACGGCACGGGGACGACGTTGGGTGATCCGATCGAGGCTCAGGCGTTGCTTGCCACCTATGGGCAGGATCGTTCTGCGGATCGTCCGTTGTGGTTGGGATCGTTGAAGTCGAATATCGGCCACGCCCAGGCCGCGGCGGGTGTGGGTGGTGTGATCAAGATGGTCATGGCCATGCGGCATGGGGAATTGCCGCGGACACTGCACGTCGATGCGCCCAGTACCAAGGTCGATTGGTCCGAGGGCAATATCCGGTTGTTGACCGAGTCGGTGGCGTGGCCGGAGGTGGATCGTCCGCGTCGTGCGGGTGTGTCCTCGTTCGGTATCAGCGGCACCAACGCGCACGTCATCCTCGAACAGGCCCCGGAGACCGACTCGCGACCGGCAACCACGACGGCACCGGCCGGCGGCGTGCTGCCGTGGGTGGTATCGGCGCGCACGGGTGCGGCGCTCGCCGACCAGGCCCGGCGGCTGGCATCTCATCTCGCCGACCGTGAATACGACTCGGCCGACATCGGCTTCTCCATGGCGACGAGGATGGCGTTCGACCACCGTGCGGTGGTGTTGTCCTCCGAGCGCGAGGGCCTGCTGGCCGGGATCCGAGCGCTGGGCCGCGGTGAGTCCGTGCCCGGTGTGGTGTCGGGTCGGGTGGTGCCGGGTTCGACGGGTGTGGTGTTCTCGGGGCAGGGTGCGCAGTGGGCCGGTATGGCGGCCGAGCTGCGCGTTTTTCCGGTGTTCGCCGGGCATTTCGACGCGATCGTCGCGAAGCTGGAACGTGGCCTCGGGCAATCGGTTTCGCTGTCGGATGCGTTGGTCGACGAGGCGTTGGTCGATCGGACGGTGTTCGCGCAGGCGGGTTTGTTCGCGTTCGAGGTGGCGCTCTTCAGGCTGCTGGAGTCGTGGGGTGTGCGGGCGGATGTGGTGGCGGGTCATTCGATCGGTGAGGTTGCTGCTGCGCATATTGCGGGGGTGTTGTCGCTCGAGGATGCGTGTGTGGTGGTGGCGGCGCGTGGTCGTTTGATGCAGGCGTTGCCGGCGGGTGGGGCGATGGTCGCGGTGGGTGCCTCCGAGGCCGACGTGCTGTCGTTGTTCAGCGGTGAGGTCTCGATCGCGGCGGTGAACGGCCCGTCCTCGGTGGTGGTATCCGGTGCCGAATCCGCCGTCACCACCGTGGTCGAGGCGAGTGCCGAGCGCGGTTGGCGGACGAAGCGCTTGCGCGTCTCCCATGCCTTCCACTCGTCACTGATGGAACCCATGCTCGCCGAATTCGCCTCGGCGATAGTGGGTTTGACGTTCACACGCCCTATCGTCCCGCTGGTGTCGACCGTGACCGGTGCGCAGGTCGGCGACGAGATGTGCGATCCGTCGTACTGGGTGGGGCAGGTTCGCGACACGGTGCGCTTCGCGGACGCGGTCACCGCGATGGCGGATCTGGGGGTGTCCCGCTTCGCCGAGGTCGGACCGGACGCCGTCCTGTATCCGATGGTCGATCAGACCCTGGACGGGCGCACCGCGCCCGCGGGCCGCGCTGCCGCCGTGGTGGCGTTGGCTCACCGGGGCCGGGCCGATGCCGCGAGCGTGACCGCCGGCGTGGCCGCGCTGTTCGTCGCCGGTGCCGAGGTGAACTGGGCCGGTCTCTACGCCGGTACCGGAAGCCGTCGAGTCGATCTGCCCACCTACGCTTTTCAGCATCGGCGGTATTGGGCGAACGTCGCGCCCGCGGCCGCCGACGGTGGCGCTCGGGCACTGGGATTCGTCGATACCGGGCATTCGCTGATTTCGGCGATGGTGCCGCATCCCGACTCCGGCGCCGTCACCCTCAGCGGTCGTCTCTCGGTCCGTACCCATCCGTGGCTGGCTGATCATCGGGTGATGGATACGGTGCTGTTTCCCGGAACCGGGTTCGTCGAACTCGTGCTGCACGCCGGCGACCAGGTCGGCTGCCCGGTCCTCGACGAGCTGGTGCTGCGGGCGCCCTTGGCGCTCCCGGAAACCGGTGGGGTCGCGATCCGCGTGGTGGTCGACGAACCGGATGACACCGGACGCCGAGCCGTCCGGGTCTTTTCCTGTCCCGATGCCGAGGTCGATTCCACCCCGTCCTGGACATTGCACGCCGAAGGCGTTGTCGCCCAGGACGATACGACGCCCGATTTCGACCTGGTGTCGTGGCCCCCGGCGGGCGCCAGGGCTGTCGACATCGACGGTGTGTACGACGCACTCGATGCCCAGGGCTACCGGTACGGGCCCGTATTCCAGGCATTGACCTCGGTCTGGCGCGGGCCCGACGGCATCTACGCCGAGGTGGCGGTACCCGAACACGTGCGCGCCGACGCGGCCGGATTCGGGCTGCATCCGGCCCTGCTCGACGCGGCCTTGCACGCCGTGCGCTCGGCCTCGGAGACGGCCACGACGGAGGTGCCCACGACCGGCATCGCCCTGCCGTTCGAATGGTCGGGCGTCACCGTGTACGCGGGCGGCGCCGACTCGCTGCGGGTTCGGCTCACTCCGCAGGGCGAGCACGGCGTGGCTCTGGAGCTCGCCGATTCGACGGGCATGCCCGTGGCGTCCGTGCGCCACCTCGCGTCTCGGCCGATCGATCCCGCACAACTCACCACCGGGGCGGCCGCCGGACGGAATGCGTTGTTCCAGGTCGGCTGGACACCGATAGCGATCCCCGAAATCGCGACGACCACCGTCCGATGGGCAGAGCCGGCTGACGATGTCCCAGGCCTCGTCGTGTGGGACTGCCCGGCCGGTGACGATCCCGCCGCCGTCCGTGCCGCGACTCACGCCGTGCTGCACACCCTTCAGGAGTGGACGACCACCTCCCGCTTCGCCGATTCGGTGCTGGTGGTCCGGACCGAGGGCGCGGTATCCGTTGCGGGCGAGGAGATCACGAACCTCGCGGGCGCGGCGGTCTGCGGACTCGTTCGTTCCGCGCAGACCGAACATCCGGGCCGGATCGTCCTGCTCGATACCGACTCCGGCGTGCCGGCCGGACTGGCGGCCGTGGACGAACCGCAGATCGCCGTCCGCGCCGGACAGGCATACGCCACCCGTCTGACCCGCGTCACCCCCGCTGCGGCTCCGGCGGCGGACGATCTCTTCGCCGCCGACGACACCGTCCTGATCACCGGTGCGAGCGGCTATCTCGGCGGGTTGCTCGCCCGGCACCTGCTCACCGCGCACGGTGTGCGCCGGCTGCTGCTGGTGAGTCGTCGCGGTGAATCCGCCGACGGCGCAGCGCAATTGCGCGCCGAGGTGGAACAGCTCGGCGCTCGGGTCGACTTCATCTCCTGCGACGTCGCCGACCGCGAGGCATTGGCCGCGGCGTTGTCCACCGTCCCGGCGGAGCATCCGGTCACCGGCGTCTTCCATCTGGCCGGTGCGCTCGACGACGGCGCGATCGGTTCGCTCACTCCCGACCGGTTGGACACGGTGTTGCGTCCGAAGGTCGATGCCGCCCTGCATCTGCACGACCTGACCCGGGATCTCCCGCTGAAGGCGTTCGTGCTGTTCGGTTCCGTGGCCGGCACCTTCGGCAATGCCGGGCAGGGAAACTACGCGGCGGCCAACGCGTGTCTGGATGCGCTGGCCGTGCATCGCCGGGCCGCCGGCCGGCCCGGGCAATCCCTGGCGTGGGGTCTGTGGGAGGCGCAGGGCGGAATGGCCGCCGAGCTCGATGCCGCCGCGCGGCAGCGGATAGCTCGTTCCGGTGTGCTGCCGCTGTCGGCGGAACAGGGTCTCGCCCTGTTCGATGCCGCGACACGGATCGACGCCGCGACGCTGGTCCTGGCCCGATTGGATCCGACCGCGGTGCGCGCCGCCGGAATGGTTTCGCGCCTGTTCACCGACGTGCTCCCGCAGCGTCGCACCGCGGCGTCGGGCGCGGCCGCGTCGTTGCGTGCCAGGCTGGCCGACACCCCGGACTCCGAGCGTCTCGCGGTACTGGTGGAGATCGTGCGCGGCCAGGTCGCAACGATTCTGGGCCACGACCACGCGCATGCCGTCGACGTGGACAAGGCGTTCAACGAGCTGGGTTTCGACTCGGTCACCGCCGTGGAGTTCCGCAACGTTCTGAAAACCGTCACGGGTCTGCCGCTGCCCGCGACCCTGGTATTCGACTATCCGACGCCCCAGGCCCTCGCCGACCGTCTCGTCGAGATGCTTACCGAGAGCGACTCCGGCGAGTCGGAAGCGTTGCCGGAGGACGAGATTCGTCGGGCCCTTCGGACGATCCCGCTCTCCCGGCTCCGGGAGGCGGGGCTGCTGGATGCGCTGATGGAACTCGCGCAGGACGGGCGGACATCGCGCGATGAATCAGACGGCACCGATCACAGCGTCGCGGACGAGTCCATCGACGACCTGGACATCGACGACCTGATCGACCTGGCCTACAACGGCTCATCAGAGGACTGAGAATGACGAACCCCGATGACAAGACGCAGAAGCTGGCGCAGGCCCTGCGTGTCTCGCTCAAGGAGACCGAGCGCCTGCGGGCGCGCAACCGCAAGCTCGACGCGGCCCTTCGGGAGCCGATCGCGATCGTCGGTATGGCGTGCCGGTATCCGGGCGGGGTGGAATCGCCGGAGGATCTGTGGCGGTTGGTGGCCGAGGGCGGCGACGCCACCTCGGAATTCCCGGTGAACCGCGGGTGGAACATCGAGCGACTCTACGATCCGACCGGGGAAACGCCGGGCAGCACCTACAGCCGTGAGGGTGGTTTCCTGCATACGGCGGGTGAATTCGACCCCGCGTTCTTCGGCATCAGCCCCAACGAGGCCGCGACGATGGATCCGCAGCAGTTCTTGCTGTTGGAGACCTCGTGGGAGGCCTTGGAACGCTCCGGCGTCGACGCGAGGTCGTTGCGGGGCAGCGCGACCGGCGTTTTCACCGGCCTGATGTATCACGACTATCCGGCCAACGCGAACGCCGGATCCATTGCCTCCGGCCGGGTTTCGTATGTGCTCGGCTTCGAGGGGCCGTCCGTCACCGTGGATACGGCGTGTTCGTCGTCGCTGGTGGCGATGCATTTGGCCGCGGGGTCGCTGCGGTCGGGGGAGTGCGATCTGGCGCTGGCCGGCGGTGTGACGGTGATGTCGACACCGGAGACCTTCGTCGAGTTCAGCCGCCAGCGCGGCTTGGCCCCGGACGGCCGGTGCAAGTCGTTCGCAGATGCGGCCGACGGTGTGGGCTGGTCCGAGGGCGTCGGAGTGCTTGTGCTGGAACGGCTTTCCGACGCACAGCGCAACGGTCATCGGATTCTGGCGGTCCTCGCGGGTTCGGCGGTGAATCAGGACGGTGCGTCGAATGGTCTGACCGCGCCGAACGGTCCGTCGCAGCGGCGGGTGATCCGGCAGGCGCTGGCCAATGCCGGTATCTCGGCCGCCGACGTGGGCGCGGTCGAGGCGCACGGCACGGGAACGACGCTGGGTGATCCGATCGAGGCACAGGCTCTGCTCGCTACCTATGGCCAGGACAGGGATGCCGACAGTCCGTTGTGGCTGGGCTCGTTGAAGTCGAATATCGGTCACGCTCAAGCCGCGGCGGGTGTCGGTGGTGTGATCAAGATGGTCATGGCGATGCGGCACGGCGTATTGCCGCGGACACTGCATGTCGATCGGCCGAGTACGAAAGTCGACTGGACCGAGGGCAATATCCGGTTGTTGACCGAGCCGGTCGAGTGGCCGGAGGGGGACCGTCCGCGTCGTGCGGGGGTGTCCTCGTTCGGCATCAGCGGCACCAACGCCCACGTGATCGTCGAACAAGCACCCGCGACCGAGGCGGTGGCGGACCAGGTGGTGCGAAGCGCGCCCGCGGGCGGCGTGCTGCCGTGGGTGGTCTCCGCGCGCAGCGGCCCCGCAGTCGCGGATCAGGCCGTTCGCCTGGCGGAGTACATCGCACATGCGTCTGCGGACGAACCGGATCCGCTCGATATCGGTCTGTCGCTGGCCTCCACGCGGTCCGCGTTCGAGCATCGTGCCGTCGTGCTGGCCGGTGACCGTGACGGCCTGCTCGCGGGTGTGCGGGCGCTGGCGGCGGGTGAGTCCGTGCCCGGTGTGGTGTCGGGTCGGGTGGTGCCGGGTTCGACGGGTGTGGTGTTCTCGGGGCAGGGGGCGCAGTGGGCCGGTATGGCTGCCGAGTTGCGCGGTGCCTACCCGGTGTTCGCCGGGCATTTCGACGCGATCGTCGCGAAGCTGGAACGTGGCCTCGGGCAATCGGTTTCGCTGTCGGATGCGTTGGTCGACGAGGCGTTGGTCGATCGGACGGTGTTCGCGCAGGCGGGTTTGTTCGCGTTCGAGGTGGCGTTGTACAGGCTGCTGGAGTCGTGGGGTGTGCGGGCGGATGTGGTGGCGGGTCATTCGATCGGTGAGGTTGCTGCTGCGCATGTGGCGGGTGTGTTGTCGCTCGAGGATGCGTGTGTGTTGGTGGCGGCGCGTGGTCGTTTGATGCAGGCGTTGCCGGCGGGTGGGGCGATGGTCGCGGTGGGTGCCTCCGAAGCGGATGTGCTCCCGCTACTGACCGGTGAGGTCTCGATCGCGGCGGTGAACGGCCCGTCCTCGGTGGTGGTATCCGGTGCCGACGTGGACGCGGTCGCGGCTGCCTGCGCCGAACGCGGGTGGCGGACCACGCGCCTTCGGGTCTCGCACGCGTTCCACTCGGCGTCGATGGAGCCGATGCTCGCCGAATTCGCCACTGCCATCGCCGATGTGACGTTCAGCCGTCCGACTCTGCCCGTGGTGTCGACGGTGACCGGCACCCGGGTGACCGATGAGATGCGTGATCGGTCCTATTGGGTGAACCAGGTTCGGGATACCGTCCGATTCGCCGACGCCGTCACGACGATGGCGGGCATGGGGGTGACTCGTTTCGCCGAGGTCGGACCGGATGCCGTACTGGCCCCGATGGTCACCCGAACCCTCGACGACGCTGCGGCCGGCACGACGCCGATGGTGGTGGCCCTGGCGCGTCGCGGCCGGGCGGACGCAGCGACCTTGTCGGCCGGTGCCGCCGGGTTGTTCGTCCGCGGCGCGGAGCTGGATTGGGCCGGCTGGTACGCCGGGACCGGAGCGCAGCGAATCGACCTGCCCACCTACGCCTTCCGGCACGAACGCTTCTGGCTCGACGCCCGGCAGGTACTCGCGCAGTCGTGGCTGGGAGCCGAACTCGGCGGCGTCACGGCGGTCGGCCTCGATGCCGTCGCGCATCCGCTGCTCGGCGCGGCCGTACCGCATCCGGAATCCGGCGGGGTGAGCTTCACCGGTCGCTGGTCGGTGGATTCCGTCGATTGGCTGGCCGACCACAGCGTCTTCGGCGTGGTACTGCTGCCCGGCACTGGATTCGTCGAATTGGCCGGCCACGTCGGCGGCCTGCTGGGCTGCGATGTGCTCGAAGAACTCGTCCTGCACACCCCGTTGACGCTTCCGGCGCAGGGCAGTGTGTCGGTGCAAGTGGTGGTGGCCGCCGCGGACGACACCGGCCGTCGGCGGCTGAGTATCCATTCCCGCCGGGCCGCCGAGGAACCCTGGGCGATCCATGCCGAAGGCGTTCTCGCCTCGGGTGGCGTGGTCGCCGATTTCGATCTGAGGTCGTGGCCGCCCAGCGGCGCGCGGCCGGTGGATATCGACGGCATCTATGACGAACTGCTCGATCTCGGTTACGGCTACGGTCCGGCGTTCCGGGGTATGCGGGCGGCGTGGCAGCGTGGGGACGAACTGTTCGCCGAGGTCGCGCTGCCCGACCCGGCCGACGCCGACAGCTTCGGCATCCATCCGGCTTTGTTCGACGCCGCGCTGCATGTCCGGATCGTGCACGCGCTGCGCGGCGGAGGCGGCACGTCCCCGGCCTTGCCGTTCACCTGGAACACGGTGGCGTTGCACGCGGCCGGGACCGCGGTGGTGCGCGTGCGGATCGCGGTCGAGGGCGAGAAGTTCGGCGTCCAGATAGCCGATGCGCAGGGTGAACCGGTGCTGTCGGTGGCCGCCCTCGTGTCCCGGCCGGTCACGGCCCGCCAGCTCGACGCGCCCCGGGTGCCGCAGGACCTGTTCGGCGTGGAGTGGGTCCCGGTGGCGGGATCGGCGGTGGTTGTCGACCCGGAACGGGTGGCGGTGCTCGGCGCCGGCGCCGATACGGGCGAGGTGCGCGGATACAACGATCTGGCGGCGCTGGTCGCCGATCTGGATGCGGCCGCGGAGCCGGTTGTCCCGGAGATCGTCGTGTTCGAATGTCCGCGAGGGGAGGGCGCGCCGCCCGCGGCGGCACGGCAGGTCGTGACCGGTGTGCTCGAGACCGTGCAGCGGTGGTTGAGCGATTCCCGGTTCGCCGGCTCCCGGTTGGTCGTGGTCACCGAAAACGCTGTGCCCGTCCGCGATTCGGAGTCGGTGAACCTGGCGCAGGCGCCGGTGTGGGGTGTGCTGCGGGCCGCGCAGGCCGAGCATCCCGATCGATTCCAGCTGCTGGATCTGGACCGCGAGGACGCCGAGACTCGCACCCCGCTGGCTGTGGCGTCGTCGGCCGCCGCGGTCGCGGGCGAACCCGAAGTCGCCGTGCGCGGTGCGGCCGTATCGGTTCCGCGATTGAGCCGTCACCCGGCCGGCGACACCGTTCGGCTGGACGAGCCCGGCACCGTGGTGGTGACCGGTGGCACCGGTGGTCTGGGTGCGTCGATCGCGCGGCATCTGGTCGTGAACCACGCCGTGCCGCGGCTTGTTCTGGTGTCGCGTCGTGGGCCGGCCGCGCCCGGCGCCGAGCGGTTGCGTGACGAGTTGACGGAGCTCGGTGCGCAGGTGCGGATTGTCGCGTGCGACGTGTCCGATCGGGATGCGTTGGCGGCGTTGATCGCCAGCGTTCCGGACGAACATCCCTTGGTCGGTGTGGTGCACGCCGCGGGTGCCGCCGACAACGGTGTGGTCGAGGCGATGTCGGCGGATCGGGTGGATCATGTGTTCGCGCCCAAGGTCGACGCGGCATGGCATCTGCACGAGTTGACCCGTGATCGGTCCTTGTCGCTGTTCGTGGTGGTGTCGTCCGCCGGCGGACTGGTGTTGGCGGCCGGCCAGGCGAATTATGCTGCGGCGAACGTCTTTCTGGATGCGCTGGCCGCCTATCGCCGGGCAGCGGGATTGCCGGCGACCGCGATCGATTACGGGCTGTGGGCGCGCTCGAGCGGACTCGGCACGGAGCTGTCCGAAGCCGATTTCGAACGGATGCGCCGGCAGGGGTTCCCCGCGCTCGCTGAGGACGAGGGCCTCGCGCTCTTCGATGCGGCGATCGCGACCGAGACCGCTCAACTGGTCGCGCTGCGGATCGATTCCGCCGCGCTCCGGGCCCGTGGCGAGAGCGTTCCGGCACTCGCGCGCGGAATCGTCGCCCCGGTGAGCACACGTCGCAACACCTCCGCGGCGACGCACGCCTTCCTGGACACGCCGGCCGGGCTGTCGGAGGCCGACAGGCAAGTGGCCGTGCTGGATCTGGTGCGTTCGGTGGCCGCCGGTGTGCTCGGGCACACGTCTGTGGATGCCGTCGAACCGCAGCGTGCTTTTCAGCAGCTGGGTTTCGATTCGCTGGGTGCGGTGGAGTTCCGGAACCGGTTGAATGCCGCGACGGGTTTGAAGCTTCCGGCGACCTTGATCTTCGATTATCCGAACGCCCAGGTCGTCGCGGAATTCATCGGTGCCGAGCTGTCCGGTGTAGCAGTGGTGGAGGAGAAGCCGGTCGGGCGGGTTCGGGTCGATGACGATCCGATCGCGATCGTGGCGATGAGTTGCCGCTATCCGGGTGGTGTCGCGTCGCCGGAGGAGCTGTGGCGGTTGGTCGCCGAAGGCGTCGACACCAACGGGGAATGGCCGGTCGATCGTGGGTGGGATATCGACGCCGTATACGACCCCGAGCCCGGTAAGGCGGGGAAGACCTACACGCGCCGTGGTGGATTCCTTTACGAGGCAGCGAATTTCGACGCCGACTTCTTCGGGATCAGTCCGAACGAGGCCACGATCATGGATCCGCAGCAGCGATTGCTGCTCGAGACCTCGTGGGAAGCACTGGAACGCGCCGGTGTCGACCCGGCCGAATTGCGGGGGACCGCCACCGGTGTGTTCACCGGCGTCATGTACCACGACTACGCGCAGGGAACGGAGAGCCGCAACAGCGCCGGGGGAAGTCTGGTCTCCGGCCGAGTCGCGTACACGCTGGGGTTGGAAGGCCCTGCGGTATCGGTGGATACGGCGTGCTCGTCCTCGCTGGTGGCCGTGCATCTGGCGGCGGGATCGCTGCGATCGGGAGAATGCGATCTGGCCCTGGCCGGTGGCGTCGCGGTGATGGCCTCGCCGGACATGTTTCTGGAGTTCTCCCGCCAGCGCGGTCTCTCTCCCGATGGCCGGTGCCGCGCCTTCGCCGACGCCGCTGACGGTGTGGGCTGGTCCGAGGGCGTAGGTGTGCTCGTGCTGGAGCGACTGTCCGACGCGCAGCGCAACGGCCATCAGGTCCTGGCGGTCATCGCGGGTTCCGCGGTGAATCAGGACGGCGCGTCGAACGGTTTCACCGCGCCGAACGGTCCCTCGCAGCAGCGGGTGATCCGCCGGGCGCTGGCCGATGCCGGACTCGCCGCGGCAGAGGTGGACGCGGTCGAAGGCCACGGCACCGGCACGACATTGGGTGATCCGATCGAGGCCCAGGCATTGCTGGCGACCTACGGCCGCGACCGCTCTGCGGATCGTCCGTTGTGGCTGGGGTCGTTGAAGTCGAATATCGGTCATGCCCAGGCCGCCGCCGGTGTGGGTGGTGTGATCAAGATGGTCATGGCGATGCGCCACGGCGTGTTGCCGAAGACCTTGCACGTCGATCGGCCGAGCACGAAAGTCGACTGGTCCACAGGCAATATCGCGTTGTTGACCGAGCCGGTCGAATGGCCGGAGAGGGATCGGCCGCGGCGGGCCGGTGTGTCCTCGTTCGGGATCAGCGGCACCAACGCCCACCTCATCCTGGAGCAGGCGCCGAGCGTGGCGGTGCCGGTGCAGGCCGCGCTCACCGCTCCGGTCGGCGGCGTCGTGCCCTGGGTGATCTCGGCGCGCAGTGCCGCGGCCCTCGCCGGTCAGGCCGACCGGCTCGCGTCCGCGATCGGCGACGAGCACGATCCGATCGACATCGGGTTCTCCCTCGTATCCACCCGTGGGGTGCACGAACACCGTGCTGTCGTGGCGGCCGGTGACCGTACCGACTTGCTCACGGGCGTGCGGGCATTGGCCGGCGGTGAGCAGGCGCCGGGTGTGGTGTCCGGTCGGGTGCTGCCGGGTTCGACCGGCATGGTGTTCTCGGGGCAGGGGGCGCAATGGGCCGGGATGGCCGCCGAACTCCGCGCCGCCTACCCGGTCTTCGCCGAACACTTCGACGCGATCGTGGCCGAGCTGGAACCCGCTCTGGGACAGACGGTTTCGCTGCGGAATGCGCTGGCCGACGATGGTCTGATCGACCGCACCGTCTTCGCGCAGGCGGGATTGTTCGCGTTCGAGGTGGCGCTGTTCCGGCTGTTCGAATCGTGGGGTGTGACCGCGGGGGTGGTGGCGGGTCATTCGATCGGTGAAGTCGCCGTCGCGCATGTGGCGGGCGTGTTGTCGTCGACGGCTGCGTGTGCGCTGGTCGCCGCGCGCGGCCGGCTGATGCAGGTCCTGCCTGCCGGTGGCGCGATGGTGGCGGTCGGGGCGTCCGAGACGGATGTGCTGTCGGTGCTGAGCGGTGAGGTCTCGATCGCGGCGGTGAACGGTCCGTCGTCGGTGGTGGTGTCCGGTGTCGAATCCGAGGTGATGGCGGTCGCCGCTCGCGCCGCAGAGCGTGGATGGCGTACGACCCGGTTGCGCGTGTCGCATGCGTTTCATTCGGCGTCGATGGAACCGATGCTCGCCGAATTCGCCCGTGCCATCGAAGGTTTGACGTTCGGCCGCCCGGAGATCGCCGTGGTGTCGACGGTGACCGGCGCCCGGGTGACCGATGAGATGTCGTCCCCGGCGTATTGGGTCGCGCAGGTTCGCGACACCGTGCGGTTCGCGGACGCGGTTACCGCGATGGCGGATCTGGGAGTCTCCCGCTTCGCCGAAATTGGGCCGGATGCGGTGCTCGCGCCGATGGTCACCCAAACCCTCGAGAACAGGGCGACAGCGGGGGCCGTGACGGCGGTGCCTGCCGTGGTCGCGCCGGTGCGCCGGCATCGGGCCGATGTGGCGACGCTGACGGCCGGGGTGGCCGGACTGTTCGTCGCGGGCGCCGAGGTGGACTGGGCCGGTCTGTACGCCGGCACCGGAGCCCGGCGAATCGACCTGCCCACCTACGCCTTTCAACGTCGGCGCTACTGGGCGGGGGCGACCGGCGACGGCGGCGACCTGCGGGCCATCGGCCTCGCGTCCACGGGACATCCCCTGGTCTCGGCGATGGTGTCCCACCCGGATTCCGACACCGTGACCCTCACCGGGCGCCTGTCCGTGCAGACCCACCCGTGGCTCGCCGATCACCGGGTGATGGATACGGTGCTGTTCCCCGGAACCGGCTTCGTCGAACTCGCCCTGCACGCCGGGGAACGAGTCGGTTTGCCCATGCTCGACGAGTTGGTGCTGCAGGCGCCGCTGGTGTTGCCGGATACCGGCGGGGTCGCGGTACGGGTAGTGCTCGGTGAGCCGGACGCGACGGGACGGCGCGGAATCCGGATCTTCTCCTGCCCCGACCGTGATGTCGACACGATGCCGTCGTGGACGATGCACGCCGAAGGTGCTCTCACGTCGGAGGAAATCGACGGATCCGAACCGGTCTCCTGGCCCCCGGCCGGCGCCACCGTTGTCGACGTCGACGGCGTCTACGACGAGCTCTCATCCGTCGGCTACGGGTACGGCCCGGTCTTCCGGGGCTTGCGGGCGATGTGGCAGCGCGGGAACGAATTCTTCGCCGAGATCGCGCTACCGGACTCCGGGCGCGCCGACGGGTTCGCGATCCATCCGGCGCTGTTCGATGCCGCATTGCATCCGGGCATCGTGGACGGCTTCCGCGGCGGGAAAATCGGTGATTCCCCGGCGTTGCCGTTCATGTGGAATCGGGTCGCGGTGCATTCGACCGGAGCCGCCGTGGTGCGCGTGCGGATTTCACCGGACGCGGACGGATTCGGCGTGCGGATCACCGACCAGCAGGGGCGCCCGGTGCTGTCGGTCGGTGCGCTCGTCTCGCGGCCGGTATCGGCCGAGCGACTCGCTGCGAATCCGGTCGCGGACTCGCTGTTCGGCGTGGAGTGGACGGCCGCCTCGACGGCATCCGCGACGCTCGAACCGAACCGCATCGCGGTGGTGGGTTCCGGACGAAGCTCCGAAGGTGCGCCACGGCATCGCGACTTCGCGGCATTGATCGCCGACCTGGATGCGGCCGGGAACACCGTCGTCCCCGAGGTCGTCGTTCTCGAATGCCCAGAGGACGAATCCGCACCGCCGGTCGCGGCCCGGCAGATGGTCGCCGGTGTCCTCGAGGCCGTGCAAAGATGGTTGCGCACTTCGTATTTCGCAAGCTCTCGCCTGGTGGTCGTCACCAGACATGCGGTATCCGTCGACGGAGCCGAGCAGGTGAATCCGGCCCAGGCGCCGGTGTGGGGTCTGGTGCGGGCGGCGCAGGCCGAGCACCCTGGCCGATTCCAGCTCCTCGACCTGGACCACGACCGCGATGCCGTCACCGCGCTGACTACGACGACACCGGCCGCCACCGAGCCGGAGGTCGCGGTGCGCGGGGCGGATGTGCTGGTTCCGCGGTTGCGCCGGCTCGCCCCCGGTGCGGTGGGTCGCTCGATCGAGCCCGGCACCGTGCTGATTACCGGCGGAACGGGTGGTCTCGGTGCGTTGATGGCGCGCCACCTAGTCGTGAATCACGGTGTGGCGCAGCTGGTTCTGGCATCGCGCAGCGGACCGGACGCAACCGGTGCCGAACAGGTGCGTGACGAGCTGGCAGCGCTCGGCGCGCAGGTGCGGATCGCGGCCTGCGATGTGTCCGACCGCGATGCGTTGGCGGCGCTGATCGACGAGATTCCGGACGAGCATCCGCTGATCGGTGTGGTGCATGCGGCGGGCACCGGCGACAACGGGTTGATCGAATCCCTCACGGCGGATCGATTCGGGCCGGTGTTCGCGCCGAAGGTCGACGCGGCGTGGTATCTGCACGAGTTGACCCGTGATCGACCGCTGTCGCTGTTCGTGCTGGTGTCGTCGGCGGGTGGTTCGGTGCTGGCGGCCGGGCAGGCCAATTATGCCGCGGCCAACGTCTTTCTGGACGCGCTGGCCGCCCACCGTCGCGCCGCGGGTCTGCCCGCGACCGCCATCGATTACGGATTGTGGGCGACCTCGACTGGCCTGGGGTCGATGCTGTCCGACGGTGATGTCGAGCGGATCCGGCGGCAGGGACTTCCGCCGCTGAGCGAGACCGAAGGGCTGGCGCTGTTCGATCTGGCGATCGCCACCGAATCCGCGCAGGTGGTGGCATTGCGCGTCGATCCGGCGGCCCTGCGCGACCGCGGCGACGAGCTGCCGGCACTGCTGCGCGCGATGGCCCCGGCCCCGATCCGGCGCCGGGCACGAGACCAGGGTCCCGATCACGCGTTCGCCCGGACGCCGGCCGGTTTTCCGGATGCGGATCGGCATGCGGCTGTGCTGGATCTGGTCCGGTCGGTGGCCGCGGGTGTGTTGGGGCATGCGTCGGTGGATGCGGTGGAGCCGCAGCGGGCTTTCCAGCAGCTGGGATTCGATTCGCTGGGGGCGGTGGAGTTTCGGAATCGGTTGAACGCGGCGACGGGTTTGAAACTTCCGGCCACGTTGATCTTCGACTATCCGAATGCGGAGGTGGTGGCCGAGTTCATCGGGTCGGAATTGGCCGGTGTGGCGATTGCCGACGCCGAGCCGGTCGGCCGGGTCCGGGTGGATGATGATCCGATCGCGATCGTGGCGATGAGTTGTCGTTATCCGGGGGGTGTGGCGTCGCCGGAGGATTTGTGGCGATTGGTCGCCGAAGGTATCGACACCAACGGCGATTGGCCGGTCGACCGCGGCTGGGATGTCGACGATATCTACGACCCGGAGCCCGGAAAGCCCGGCAAGACCTACGCGCGCAACGGTGGATTCCTCTATTCCGCAGCGGATTTCGATGCCGACTTCTTCGGGATCAGCCCGAACGAGGCCATGGCGATGGATCCGCAGCAGCGGTTGCTGCTGGAGACCTCATGGGAGGCGCTGGAACGGGCCGGTATCGAACCGGCCGTGTTGCGCGGCAGCGCCACCGGTGTGTTCACCGGTGTGATGTACCACGACTACGCCCAGGGCACCGGCAAGGCCGGAACCGCCGGCGGCAGTCTGGTCTCCGGGCGTATCGCCTACACGCTGGGGTTGGAAGGTCCTGCGGTGTCGGTGGATACGGCGTGTTCGTCGTCGCTGGTGGCCATGCATCTGGCCGCGCAGTCGCTGCGGTCGGGGGAATGCGATCTGGCGCTGGCCGGTGGCGTCGCGGTGATGGCCACGCCGGATATGTTCCTCGAATTCTCCCGCCAGCGCGGGCTGTCCCCGGATGGCCGGTGCAAGTCGTTCGCGGATGCCGCGGATGGTGTGGGTTGGTCGGAGGGGGCGGGCATGCTGGTCCTGGAGCGGCTTTCCGATGCGCGTCGCAATGGTCACGAGGTTCTTGCGGTGCTTGCGGGTTCGGCGGTGAATCAGGATGGTGCGTCGAATGGTTTCTCCGCGCCGAATGGTCCCTCGCAGCGGCGGGTGATCCGGCAGGCGCTGGCCAATGCCGGGCTCTCGCCCGCCGAGGTCGACGCCGTGGAAGGCCACGGCACGGGGACGACGCTGGGTGATCCGATCGAGGCCCAAGCGCTGCTTGCCACGTATGGGCAGGATCGTGCTCCGGATCGCCCGCTGTGGCTGGGATCGTTGAAGTCGAATATCGGCCACGCCCAGGCCGCTGCCGGTGTCGGTGGTGTGATCAAGATGGTCATGGCCATGCGCCACGGTGTGCTGCCGAAGACCCTGCATGTAGACCGGCCGAGCACGAAAGTCGAATGGTCGCAGGGCGATATCCGGCTGCTGACCGAGTCGGTCGAGTGGCCCGAGGCGACTCGGCCCCGCCGCGCCGGTATCTCGTCCTTCGGACTCAGCGGCACCAACGCCCACCTCATCGTCGAACAGGCGCCGGCCGACCCGGCCCCCGTCCCGGAGACCAGGACCGCCCCGGCCGGGGGTGTGCTGCCGTGGGTGATCTCGGCCCGCACCGGCGCGGCCCTGGCCGAACAGGCCCGGCGCCTGACCGCCCGGATCGGCGACCAGCACCCGGTCGACGTCGGCTACTCACTCGCGACCTCACGAGTGGTGTTCGATCACCGCGCTGTGGTGCTGGCCTCCGA
The DNA here is from genome assembly GCF_049538315.1 of Nocardia sp. AB354. Lineage (NCBI taxonomy): Bacteria > Bacillati > Actinomycetota > Actinomycetes > Mycobacteriales > Nocardiaceae > Nocardia > Nocardia sp. AB354. The sequence continues at coordinate 266,335 of NZ_JBMVFU010000007.1, forward strand.
GCGCGAGGGCCTGCGAATCGGTACCCAGGCTCTCGGGCGCGGAGAAGGCCTCCCCGGTGTGGTGTCCGGTCGGGTGGTGCCGGGTTCGACGGGTGTGGTGTTCTCCGGGCAGGGTGCGCAGTGGGCCGGTATGGCTGCCGAGTTGCACGGTGCCTACCCGGTGTTCGCCGAGCACTTCGACGCGATCGTGAATGAGCTGGAAAATGCTCTGGGACAGGAAGTTTCGCTGTCGGATGCATTGGCCGACGAGGATCTGGTCGATCGGACGGTGTTCGCGCAGGCGGGTTTGTTCGCGTTCGAGGTGGCGTTGTACAGGCTGCTGGAGTCGTGGGGTGTGCGGGCGGATGTGGTGGCGGGTCATTCGATCGGTGAGGTTGCTGCTGCGCATATTGCGGGTGTGTTGTCGCTCGAGGATGCGTGTGTGTTGGTGGCGGCGCGTGGTCGTTTGATGCAGGCGTTGCCGGCGGGTGGGGCGATGGTCGCGGTGGGTGCCTCCGAGGCCGACGTGCTGGCGCTGGTGGATTCCGGCGCGGTGGCGGCCGGTGACGTCTCGATCGCGGCGGTGAACGGCCCGTCCTCGGTGGTGCTGTCCGGCGTGGAAGCCGCTGTGGTGGCGGTCGCGGGGCGCTGTGCGGAAAAGGGCTGGCGCACACATCGTTTGCGGGTGTCGCATGCCTTCCATTCGGCGTTGATGGAGCCGATGCTGGACGAATTCGCGGCCGCGATAGCTGGTTTGGCGTTCGGACGTCCGACTGTGCCGTTGGTGTCGACGGTGACCGGCGCGAAGGTGACCGACGAGATGTCGGTCCCGTCGTATTGGGTGCGCCAGGTTCGGGATTCGGTGCGGTTCGCTGACGCCGTTACGACGATGGCGGAGTTGGGGGTGTCTCGTTTCGCCGAGGTCGGACCGGATGCGGTGCTGGCCCCGATGGTCACCCGGACCCTCGACGCCGCGTCCCCGGTGGTGGTGGCGCCCGCCCGCCGACACCGAGCGGATGCGTCGACCCTGACGGCCGGACTGGCGACGCTGTTCGTCACCGGCGCCGACGCCGACTGGGGCGCCTTCTACTCGGGAACCGGCGCCCGGCGAATCGATCTGCCCACCTACGCTTTCCAGCGCCGGCGGTATTGGATGTCCGACGCGTCCACGACATCCGGCGGCGCGCGGGCGATGGGCTTGGTCGCCGCGGAACATCCGCTGATCTCGGCCGTGGTGTCCCAGCCGGACTCCGACGGTACGGATCTCATCGGCCGCCTGTCGCTGCGGACGCACTCGTGGCTGGCGGACCACACGGTCATGGACAGCGTCCTGTTCCCCGGCACGGGCCTGGTCGAACTCGCCCTCTACGCCGGCGAACAGGTCGGGTGTCATCACCTCGAGCAACTCGTCCTGCGAGCCCCGCTGACACTGCCGGAATCCTCCGGCACCGCGGTGCGCGTCGTGGTCGGCGCCGAGGACGAGGCCGGTCGTCGCCCGGTGCGGATCTACTCCCGCCCCGAGGACGAGGCCGATGCGCCGCCGTCCTGGACGGTGCACGCCGAAGGCGTTCTCGCGCCCGAAACCCCCGGCACCGCTGTCGAATTGCGGACCTGGCCGCCCACCGGTGCGGTCGCCGTGGATATCGACGGGGTGTACGACGCCCTCGACACGCAGGGATACCACTACGGTCCCGCGTTCCAGGCGCTGCGCTCGGTCTGGCGAGCGAGCGGTGACGTTCTCTACGCCGAGGTGGAACTGCCCGAGACCGCCAGGCCCGACGCACAGCGGTTCGGTGTCCATCCGGCGCTGCTGGACGCGGCGATGCATGCGCTGCGATTCGCCGACGCGCGGCCCGACGGACCGGCGTTGCCGTTCGAATGGTCCGGAGTCACCGTCCATGCGGCGGGGGCCGACGCGGTGCGGGTCCGGCTCACCCGCGTCGGGGAACGGGGTGTGGCGCTGGATCTGGCGGATAGCACCGGTGCTCCGGTGGCGACGGTCCGCCACCTCGCCTCCCGTCCCGTCGATCCCGCGCAGCTCGTCACCGGCGCGTCCGTGGGCAATGCCCTGTTCCGGATCGACTGGACTCCGATCGAGGTGGACGCGGCCGACATCGCCACGGCCGCATGGCCGGAACTCGGCGACGAGATACCGCCGGTCGTGGTGCTGGACTGCCCGGCGGGTAACGATCCCGCCGCGATCCACGCCGCGACGCACCACGTTCTGGAGGTGTTGCAGTCCTGGACGGCGAGCCCGCGATTCACCGACTCGGTCCTCGTGGTCCGGACCGGTGGTGCGGTGTCGGTGGCCGGAGAGGACATCACGAATCTGGCCGGTGCCGCCGTCGGCGGCCTGGTCCGCTCGGCACAAGCCGAGAACCCCGGCCGCTTCGTGCTGATCGACACCGATGCCGCGCTCGACGATCTGCTCGGCGGCATCCTGGCCGCGGCCGAACCGCAGGTGGCCGTGCGGGACGGGCGAGTGCTCGCCGCACGCCTGGTCCGGACGGCTCCCGCCGTCCCCGAGACGGTCGAGTTCGATCCGGACGAGACGGTGCTGATCACCGGTGCGGGCGGGCTGCTGGCCGGATTGTTCGCCCGGCATCTGGTCACCACCCGCGGCGTCTGCCGCCTGCTGATGCTGAGCCGACGCGGCGAATCAGCTTCCGGCGCAAACGAATTGCGAACCGAACTCGGCGACCTCGGCGCCCAGGTGGAATTCGCCGCCTGCGATGTCGCCGACCGCGGCGCGCTGGCCGCCGTGCTGGCGGGCATACCCGCCGCGCACCCGCTGACCGGCGTCTTCCACCTGGCCGGTGTGCTCGACGACGGTGCCGTGGCGTCGCTGACTCCGTCGCGGATGGATACGGTGCTGGGGCCCAAGATCGATGCCGCACTCCATCTGCACGAGTTGACCGCCGAACTGCCGTTGCGGGAATTCGTGCTGTTCAGCTCGGTGGCCGGTGCGTTCGGCAACCCCGGACAGGGCAACTATGCCGCGGCCAACGCCTGCCTGGACGCGCTCGCCATCCATCGCGCCGCGACCGCCCGGTGCGGTACGTCCCTGGCGTGGGGTCTATGGGAGGGGGGTATGGCCGGGCAGCTCAGCGACGTCGATCGGCACCGCATGTCCCGCTCGGGCCTGCTACCGCTCTCGGCCGATCAGGGCCTGGCGCTGTTCGATGCCGCGGCCGGTATCGACGTGCCGGCGCCGGTGCTCGCCCGGCTCGACACCGAGAGCATCCGCAACGCCGGAACCGCCACGCCCGCACTGCTTTCCGGTCTGGTGCCGGCCCGCCGCAGCGCGGCCTCCGGCACCTTCACGGCGCTGCGCGCCCGGGTGGCGAGCACTCCCGACAGCGAACGCTTCGGGGTGCTGGTCGAGATCGTGCGTGGACAGATCGCCGCGACTCTCGGCCACGAGAACGCGAATTCGATCGCCGCGGACCGGGCCTTCAACGAACTGGGCTTCGATTCGATCACCGCCATCGAATTCCGCAACGCCCTCAAAGCCGTCACGGGCCTGCCCCTGCCCGCCACCCTGGTGTTCGACTATCCGACACCCGAGGCGCTGGCGAGATATCTCGCCGAGGAGTTCACCGGCACGGGCCGGGACACCGAGGTCACCGCGACCCGGGCCGTCGACGACGACCCGATCGCGGTGGTCGGAATGGCGTGCCGGTACCCCGGTGGTATCACCTCTCCCGAGGAACTCTGGGATCTGGTGCGCGACGGCGCCGATGCGATCACGACGCTGCCGGCCGACCGGGGCTGGGACATCGCCGGCATCTACGACCCGGAACCCGGCCGCGCGGGGAAGTCCTACACCCGGGAAGGCGGATTCCTGCACAGCGCCGCCGATTTCGACCCCGAGTTCTTCGGCATCGGCCCCAACGAGGCCACCGTGATGGACCCCCAGCAGCGACAGTTGCTGGAGACGACATGGGAAGCGCTGGAGCGTGCCGGTGTCGACCCCACCGTGCTGCGGGGCAGCTCGACCGGTGTCTTCGCCGGCGTGATGTACCACGACTACGCCCAGGGCAGCGGCAACAGCGCGGGCGGCAGTCTGGTCTCCGGGCGTATCGCCTACACGCTGGGGTTGGAAGGTCCTGCGGTGTCGGTGGATACGGCGTGTTCGTCGTCGCTGGTGGCGATGCATCTGGCCGCGCAGTCGTTGCGGTCGGGGGAGTGCGATCTGGCGTTGACCGGCGGTGTGACGGTGATGGCGACACCGGAGACCTTCGTGGAGTTCAGCCGTCAGCGTGGGCTGTCCCCGGATGGTCGGTGCAAGTCGTTCGCGGATGCGGCGGATGGTGTGGGTTGGTCGGAGGGGGCGGGCATGCTGGTGTTGGAGCGGCTTTCGGATGCGCGTCGCAATGGTCACGAGGTTCTTGCGGTGCTTGCGGGTTCGGCGGTGAATCAGGATGGTGCGTCGAATGGTTTCTCCGCGCCGAACGGTCCCTCCCAGCGTCGGGTGATCCGGCAGGCGTTGGCCAATGCTGGTCTTTCGCCCGCGGATGTGGATGCGGTCGAGGCGCACGGCACGGGGACGACGCTGGGTGATCCGATCGAGGCCCAGGCGTTGCTTGCCACCTATGGGCAGGATCGTTCTGCGGATCGTCCGTTGTGGTTGGGATCGTTGAAGTCGAATATCGGCCACGCCCAGGCCGCGGCGGGTGTGGGTGGTGTGATCAAGATGGTCATGGCCATGCGGCACGGGGAATTGCCGCGGACACTGCACGTCGATGCGCCCAGTACCAAGGTCGATTGGTCCGAGGGCAATATCCGGTTGTTGACCGAGTCGGTGGCGTGGCCGGAGGTGGATCGTCCGCGTCGGGCCGGTGTCTCCTCTTTCGGGATCAGTGGCACCAATGCGCACGTCATCGTCGAGCAGGCCCCGGCAGCCGAAACCGCGCCGGCGGTGACAATCGTCCCGGCCGTCCTGCCGTGGACGCTGTCGGCGCGCGGCAACGACGCACTGGCCGGACAAGCGGCCCGCCTGGCCTCGCATGTGGACGCCCACGATCCGGATGCCGTCGATGTCGGCTTCTCGCTGGCCTCCATGCGGGCGGTGTTCGAGCATCGAGCCGTGGTCGTGGGCCGGGATCGTGACGATCTGCTCGCGGGCGTCCGGGCGCTGGCAGCGGGCGACACCGTGCCCGGTGTCGTCTCCGGTCGCGTGCTACCCGGTTCGACGGGTGTGGTGTTCTCGGGGCAGGGCGCGCAGTGGGCCGGTATGACGGCCGAACTCCGTACCGCGCATCCGGTATTCGCCGAACATTTCGACGCGATTGCCGGCATGCTGGATCCGCTCCTGGAACAACATGTTTCGCTGAACGACGCGTTGGCGGACGACGACCTGATCGATCGCACCGTGTTCGCGCAGGCCGGTTTGTTCGCGTTCGAGGTGGCGCTGTACAGGCTGCTCGAATCCTGGGGATTCGGCGCGGATGTGGTGGCCGGTCATTCGATCGGTGAGGTCGCCGCCGCACATGTGGCCGGGGTGTTGTCGCTCCGGGACGCGTGTGTGCTGGTGGCGGCACGCGGGCGACTGATGCAGGCACTGCCCGCGGACGGAGCGATGATCGCCGTCGAGGCATCCGAGGCCGACGTCTCGGCCCTGCTGACCGGCGACGTCGCCATCGCCGCGGTGAACGGCCCGTCCTCGGTGGTCTTATCCGGTGTCGACGCCGATGTGACGGCTGTTGCCGGAAGGTGCACTGAAAGAGGCTGGCGCACACATCGTTTGCGGGTGTCGCATGCGTTCCACTCGGCGCTGATGGAGCCGATGCTGGCCGAATTCGCCTCGGCGATCGAGGCTTTGACGTTCGGGCGTCCGACTGTGCCGCTGGTGTCCACCGCCACCGGCGCCAGGGTGACCGACGAGATGTCGGCTCCGTCCTATTGGGTGCGGCAGGTTCGGGACGCGGTGCGATTCGCCGACGCGGTCCTCGCCATGGCGGAACTGGGCGTGACACGATTCGCCGAAGTCGGGCCCGACGCGGTATTGACGCCCATGATCGCCCGAACCCACGACACGGCAACCGCGATCGCGCTCACCAAGCGCCACCACGCGGACCCCGCGACCGTGCTCACCGGGCTCGCCCGCCTGTATGTCGCTGGTGCGACGGTGGATTGGATTCGCTACTACGCCGGCACCGGCGGCAGGCGGACGGATCTGCCGACCTACCCCTTCCAGCACCGCCGCTTCTGGGCCATGGGCCGGCTGCATTCCGGTGAGCCGTCGGCGCTCGGCCTGCGGTCCACCGAACACCCCATGCTGGGCGCGCTGGTGGCGCAACCCGAAGGCGGCGGCGTCCGCCTCACCGGGCGACTGTCCACGGCCACGCATCCGTGGCTGGCCGATCACGACGTACTCGGCGTAGTCCTGCTGCCCGGAACCGGTTTCGTCGAGTTGGCCGTCCACGCCGGAGAGCAGGTCGGCTGTCCGGAACTCGCGGACCTCACACTGCGGGCGCCGCTGACGTTCAGCGGACCCGGCGGCGTGCAGATCCAGGTGGTCGTGGGTGACGGCGACGAGGCCGGTCATCGGCCCGTCGACATCTACTCCCGCCGGGACGAAGACGATCCGGCAGTCCCGTGGACCCATCACGCGCAGGGCCGGCTGAGCCCGAGCGCGGATACGGGCGAACCGGCGCACTGGGCCGATTTCGTGCAGTGGCCCCCGTCCGGCGCCACGGCGGTCACGGTGGACGGCGCGTACGACGAACTCGCCGACCACGGCTACCACTACGGTCCGGCCTTCCGCGGTCTGCTGGCGGTATGGCGGCGCGGTGACGAACTCTTCGCCGAGGTCGCGCTGCCGGAACAGACCACCGCACACGGTTACGGCATGCATCCGGCGCTGCTCGACGCGGCCCTGCACGCGCTCACCGTCGGCGCTCCGCGCGAGCAGGCCGAGCCACAGACCCTGGTTCCGTTCACCTGGTCGTCGGTGCGTCTGTACGCCGACGGCGCCCGCCGGGTGCGGGTGCGGCTGACCGGACGGGACGAGGCGGTCACGGTGCAGATCGCCGATTCCGGTGGCGCGCCGCTGCTTTCGGTGCGATCGCTCGCCTTGCGGCCGATCTCACCCGACGTGCTCGCGGCCTCGTCTCGTCCCTCGTACGACGCGCTGTACGAACTCGCGTGGCGGCCCGGCCCGCAGCCGCGCCGCACGGCGGATATCTCCTGGGCCGAGTGGGGTACGGCGGAATCGGCTTCGGTCCTCGTCTACCGCCCTCCGGTCGAGGAGGTCGCGGTGCCGGCGCGGCTGCGCACGGCGCTACACGCCACCCTCGGTGTCCTTCAGCAGTTCCTGCGCGACGAACGCTGTGCCTCGAGCACTCTCGCGGTGATCACCGACTCGACCGGAGATCCGGCCACTGCTGCGGTGTGGGGCCTGGTGCGCGCGGCGCAAGCGGAGAACCTCGGGCGAATCGTGCTCATCGAGGCCGACGAGGCCGTCGCGATGCACGACCTCGTGGCCGCCGCGGCGACGGGTGAGCCGGAACTGGCCGTCGACGGGGCCGGCACGCGGGTGCCGCGACTCGTCCGGGCCGCGTCTGCCGAGGCGACGCTGCCTACCGCGTGGGATCCCGAACGGACCGTCCTGATCACCGGCGGAACCGGTGGGATCGGGCGCCACCTCGCCCGGCACCTGGTGCGCGAGCACGGGGTGCGCCATCTGGTGCTGGCCGGTCGGCGCGGACCGGACGCCGCCGCGGATCTGGTCGCCGAACTCGGCGCTCTCGGCGCTCGGGTTCGGGTCGCGCCCTGCGACGTCACCGACCGCGACGCGGTGCGGCAGCTGCTCGGATCGATCCCCGCCGACCATCCGCTGGGCGCGATCGTGCACGCGGCCGGGGTCGCCGACAACGGCCTGGTCGATACCTTGACCCCGGATCGGATCGACCACTGCCTGAGCGCCAAGGCCGACGCCGCCTGGTACCTGCACGAGCTCACCCGCGAGGCCGGACTGTCCGCATTCGTCCTGATCTCCTCGGTGGCGGGGTCGATCCTGCCCGCCGGCCAGGCTGGGTACGCGGCGGCCAATCTGTTCCTCGACGCGCTCGCGACGCATCGCCACGCCGAAGGCTTGCCGGCGACGTCACTCGCCTACGGCATGTGGGATATCGACACCGGATTGTCGCAATGGCTCGGCGAGGCCGACCGGCAGCGGATGCGACGCCAAGGCTTTTCACCGCTGCCCGCCGGCGCCGCACTCGAATTGTTCGATGCGGCAGTGTCTTCCGGTCGTCCGGTGCAGGTGCCGGTCGCGATCGATCACGCCGTACTCCGTGCCCGCGATGCGGTCCCGGCCCTCCTCGGTGATCTGGCCGCGAAGACGGGACGCCGGCAGCGCGCCACGACGCCGGACGCCGCGGCACTGCGCAACCATCTGGCGCAACTGCCGGACGCCGAACAGGAACGGTGGCTGTTGACGCACATCCTCGAGCACGCCGCCCGGCTGCTCGGGCACGGCAGCACCGAGGCGCTCGACCCGGAGCGAGATTTCCTCGAATCGGGCTTCGACTCGCTGGCCGCCATGGAGTTGCGCGGCGCCCTCAACGCATCCACCGGACTGACGCTGTCCACGGCGGCGATCTTCGACCACAAGACGCCCGCGGTACTGGCCCGGCATCTTCGCGAGGAGCTCGGCGCCGCGCCACAACAAACCAACAGCCAAGCGGTCCAGGATGATTCGCTGTACGGGATGTTCCGCAGCGCGGTCACGAACGGTCAGGCCGGTAAGGGCTTCGCCCTGCTGCGAGCGGTGGCGGAACTGCGGGACCAGTTCACCGCGGACGAGCAACCGGAACAGTTGCCGACGCCCGCGCGCCTGGCCGCGGGCTCGGCCCTGCCGCGGATCATCTGCCTCAATCCGCCGCTGGCCACCGGCGGTGCGCACCAGTACGCCCGGATCGCGTCGCAGCTGCGCACCGGCCGCGATGTCCTGGCACTGCCGCTGATCGGTTTCGGTGCGGGAGAGCCGCTACCGGCGACGCCGGTCGCCGCGCTGGCGGCGCTGGCACGCGGCGTGCTCGAGGCCGCGCAGGGTGAGCCGTTCGTGCTGCTCGGGCATTCCTCGGGGGGTCTGCTGGCCTACCTCGTCACCGAGTATCTGGAGGCGGCCGGCGGTCCGGCGCCCGCCGGCGTGGTCATGCTGGACACCTATCCGGCGCACGCGGGTGCGGAATGGCTGCTGCGAGAGATGGCCGAACACATGGTGTCCCACGAGGCCACGTTCGGTCGTTTCGATCAGGCCCGGCTCACCGGAATGGGCCGTTACGTGCAGTTGCTGCACGAGCTGGTGCCGGGGTCGGTCGACACGCCGACGCTGTTCGTCCAGTGTGCGCGATCGTTCCTGGACGGCTCCTCGGAACGTGCGGACTGGCAGACCCGGCCGTGGGACGCGACGCATTCCGTCGTGCCGGTGGCGGCCGATCACTTCACGATCCTGGAGGACGGCGCGGCGGAGGTCGCCGAGGCGATCGAGGACTGGCTCGCGCACTGAGGGCGGCGACCGGGTGGGCGAATACGCCCGCCCGGTCGTTCCCGGCTAACTCGACAGCGCTCGCGAACTGTGCTCGGAAATCAACCGCGCGACCGCATCGCCATTGGCGTCGAGAAAGAAATGGCCGCCGGGAAATGTTCGGGCGGAGAAACTTCCGGTGGTGTGCGAGCGCCAGACCTCGAGATCGGCGAGACTCGCATCGGCGTCGCGATCACCTGCCAGTGCGACGATGGGACATGCGACGGTCGCCCCGGGGGCGCAGGCGTAGGTTTCGATGGCCCGGTAGTCGTTTCGGGTGACGGTCAGGATCATGTCGCGCATTTCCGGATCCTCGAGCAGGGCCGCCGGGGTGCCGCCGTAGTTCAGGAGATGATCGGCCAGCTCACGATCGCTCAGCGTGTGCATCACCTCGGTGCCCTGTTGTGACGGAGCGCGGCGTCCCGAGGCGAACAGCAGCGCCGGGCGCGCGTCGGTTTCGCGTTCGAGGCGCCGGCAGGTTTCGAATGCCACCGCGGATCCCATGCTGTGGCCGAACAGGGAGAAACTCGAGGCGTCGGCGAGTGTCTCGGTCAATTCGGTGAACAGCCCGTCGACGAGCCCGGAAATGGTGTCGACGAGTGGCTCGCGGCGTCGGTCCTGCCGCCCGGGGTACTGGACGGCGAGGACGTCGTATTCCGATCGCAGGCGTTTGACCAGCGGCCCGTACGAGATGGCGGATCCGCCGGCATGTGGAAAGCAGACCACGGCATGCGATCCGTTCTCCGGAGCGGGGGACAGACGACGCAGCCAGCTATTACCCACGGGCCGAAAGCCTACACCGACTGCTACGCCTCCGAATTCACCGCGCTCGCAACGGATTCGCCTGGGAGGTGCCGTGACGTCACGCCAGCGAGAGGAACAGCTTCTCCATCTTCTTCATGTCGGCGCCGTCCGGGCTGCCGTTGGTCAGGCAGTGCTGAAGACCGGTCGCCACCAGGGCGTAACCGCTGCGGCTCAGCGCTTTGTTGACCGCGGCGAGCTGAGTGAGCACATCCTCGCACTCCGCACCGTCTTCCATCATGCGGATGACGGTCGCCAGGTGGCCGTGTGCGCGCTTCATGCGAGTGATCACGGCCTTCACCTCGTCCGGTTCGAATTGCATCTGTTCCTCCAGCGTCTCGTCCGGCCCGTCGCGGACCGTGCCCATGAATCATATCCCCCCGGGGGGATGCTATGGTTGTCTCATATCCCCCCGGGGGGATAGCACCTACGTGGTTCTCCCGCCCCGCCCGCGACGGACCACAGCTGATGAAAGGAATGCCGGATGTCCGTACTCAGTGAGCGCCCGTCCCGCCACGGCGCCGCCGTGCTCCAAGAGCTCTCGCCGCAGCATCGCGCGTTACGTCACGCGATCCCCGAGGTGTACAAGGGTTTCGGCGAACTCAGCAAAGCCGCGTTCGCACCGGGTGCCATCGATCGCAAGACGAAGGAACTGATCGCGCTCGCCATCGGCGTGGTCGAGGGCTGTGACGGTTGCATCGCCTCGCACGGGCAAGCCGCCGCGCGCGCCGGGGCCACGCGCCAGGAGGCGGCGGAGGCCATCGGCGTTACCTTCCTCATGCACGGCGGCCCGGCAACGATCTACGGTGCTCGCGCCTATGAAGCGTTCTGCGAGTTCGCCGATGCCGTCGATGCCGGCGACGGCCCGGCGTGATCACGAACGGAAAAGGTCCTCGGTATGTGTAGTCCCGTTCGGTGCAGGGTGTGCGGCAAGACGACGTGGTCCGGTTGCGGTCGGCACGTCGCTCGGGTCCGGGCCGCCGTTCCGGCCGACCAATGGTGCGCCGGCCATCCGGCATCCGCCCAGGACGGCTCGTCGCGTCGGCTGTTTCGCAAGTGGGCAGGCCGCTGAAGCGGCTCACGCGTAGTCTCCGACCTCTGTCACCAGCCGTTTTGGTGTTTCCCGTGCGGTTGCGTAGGGTTGTCCCTACCCGACGCGGGGTGGAGCAGCTCGGTAGCTCGCTGGGCTCATAACCCAGAGGTCGCAGGTTCAAATCCTGTCCCCGCTACTAGGGGAAACGGCCCCGGAACCATGGTTCCGGGGCCGTTTTTCGTTCGGTTTGGCATCACGTTTGGCCGATGCGGTTGCGAGTCCGGTTCGCCGAGGCGGTCCCTGGGGCCGGTAACCTACAGCGCGAACGCACCGATCCGCGAAAGGGGCATGCAGTGGCAGCGTCGACTGCGGCCGAGGCATCCGGCTCGTCCGCACGGGCGTCCGGACGGCGAGTCACCAAGCGCCGCGCAGAAACTCGGCAACGCATGCTGCAGGCCGCCTACGAGGTATTCGCCGAACAGGGCCTCGGCCGGACGAAGCCGGAACAGATCTGTGAACGCGCCGGCTACACCCGGGGCGCGTTCTATTCCCAGTTCGGCTCCATGGACGAGCTGTTTCTCATCATGTGGGCCGAACGATCGGCCCAATTGCTCGCCGATGTGACCGCTGTCCTCGACCGTGAACCGGTCACCGATGTTCGCGGTGTGCGACAGGTCGTCGACCACTTCCTGGCAGCGGTTCCTACTGACGACAAGTGGTTTCGGATCAGTCTCGAGTTCACTGCGCACGCGTTGCGGAATCCGGAACTGCGGCAGGTCATGGTCGCACGGGAGGAGTCCATCGTCGCGGCCCTGCTGCCGGTGATCGAAACCTTGCTCGAACGCGTCGGCCGTTCCGTCACCGATCGTGAGCCCCTCGGCCGGGCCCTGATCGCCGTCCACGACGGCACGATGACGCAGTGCCTGATGGAGCCCGGCGACCCCGCCAACCTCGAACGCCGAGCCGATCTGTTCCTGCGGGTCGTGCTGTCGTACTCCGTCGAGTCCGACCGATCGAGCTGACGCGCACGACCGACTGGCGCCGGCGCGCAGGGGCTCTCGATCGAAAAGGTGCGGGACATGGCCGAGCCCGCCACCGCGTGCCGTTCGGTGGCGGGCTCTGATTCGGCTGGAACAGCGCTGTCAGTTGAGGCCGGGGAACAGGAACCCTTCCGGAACGCACGGAACCGGTGTGGTGTGGTCCGGGTCGAGAGCGTTGAGAACGAAACGCCAGGTGCGTTCGCTGTAGCTGAGACTGGCGTGATCGGTGAAGTCCAGGTCGCAGCCGTCCTGCAGGAGGATGTTGTGGACGTTGGGTCCATTGAGGAACTGGTTGGTGTACGGAGTGGTCACCTCGTCGTACTCGGTGACGATGGTGGTGTAGTCGACGCCGGGCCGGGTGTCGCCGCCCGCATAGGTCTGAGTCATCAGTTCGGAACCGAGCGCCTGCTGCGTCGCGGCGGGTAGCAGTGCGCCCAGCAGGTCGAAGCTGAGCTTGCCCAGCGGCGGGAACGACTTGCGGAGGAAGACGGCCCCGTCGACAGTGGTGCCGTGATTGGCCGGGCCGAGTCCGATGAGTTTGTCGACGACCCGATCCCCGCCGAGGAAATTGATGTAGTAATGCGATAGCACACCGCCGCCGAGGGAGGCGCCGACGAGGTCGACCTTGGCAGCGTGGGTCTGTGCGCGCACCTTGTCGACCTCCGCGGCGAGTTCGCGTGCGCTGTCACGGATATCGGCTACCGACTGCACCGGAATCTCGGAGATCCAGGTCGGCTTGCCGTAGTTGAAGGTGTGCACGCAGTAGCCGTTGTTGCGTAGGAACGGCGCGCCCGCCTGCCAGTTCGCGGCCTGGTTGACAAAGGTTCCGTTGATCAGGACAACCGGATTCGGATGTGCGGCACTGGGTTTGCAGTCCGGGTCGTTCGCACCGGCCGGAACCTGCTCGGGCAGAAAGAATGGAACGATCCCGGTGCCCACGTCGAAGGTCACCGGCAGCGGACCGGACATCACCGGTTCTGCCGACGCTCCCGTCGTCCCCACCACACCGAGGACAGCGGTGCACGTGAGCGCGATCGTCGTCATCCGTGCCACTCGACGGTCAATACCGTTCCATCGCAGCGGATTTCGATTTCTCGAGGAAAATTCCGATGACGGCCGGACAGATTCGGGAGAACTGGTCATCGACGGCATGTCCTTGTCCTTGGTTCCAACGGTCGAGCGTGATCGGTGGAAGCCGAGGCCCTTTCACCATGGAAAGTGAGGCCGATCACGTTCGCCGTACGATACGTCGGTGTATTCGATACGTCAATGCATCTAATGCGGTGCCGAATCCCATGCGGAGCGTTGAACCATGGAGGTTCGGTGGAAATGCGCTTGACCGGCGGAATCGTGATTCGGATCGCGTTGCGATATCCACTCGGACAACTCCGGGGCGGGTCGGCCCCGGGTTGTCTGGGTGCTGGTGTGGTTGCGCGTGGGGGGTCGGTCGGGCCACGTGGCGGGGTGGACCGTCAGCCGCTCGGGGCGTTGTTCGCGTCGATGTTCTCGACGAACCGTTCGACGCTGTCGAGTGCGCTTCGTGCCTCCGACAGCCGTGGGTATGCCATCTGGAACACATGGAACATCCCGGACCACAGTTCGAGTTCGCACCGCCCGCCCGCCGCGCGCAGTGCCGCGGCATAGTGCTGCGAGTCCGAGCAGAGAATTTCGCTGCCGCCCGCCTGCAACAGCATCGGCGGCAGGTCGGGTCCGACCGCGGCGAGGACATCCAGGCGCGGATCACTGAAATCGGTGTCCACGAAATAGGTTTGGGTGATCCGTCGACCGGTGCGCGCGGAGACGAACTGGTCCCACACGTGCGCGTTGTGGGCCGCCGCGAGCTGCCAGGTCGGGTCCACGAGGCTGGAGAATCCGATCAACGCCGCAGGCTGGTCGACTCCGAGTTCGCGAAGTTGGGTACACAAGCCCAGGGCGAGGTGGCCGCCGGCCGAATCGCCCATCACGATGATGTCGCCGGCTGTGTGTCCTTGGTCGATCAGCCACAGGTAGCCGTTGAGAATGTCGTCGTGGGCGGCGGGGAAGCGGTATTGCGGTGCTCGCCTATAGCGCACGGCGAAGACGGGTCGGCGCAGTCGCCGTGATAGTTCCGATATCAGGCCGCGGTGGGTCCAGGTTCTGCAGCTGATGTATCCGCTGCCGTGGATGTAGTAGATCACCCGGGCGCCGGGCTCTGCCTGCCCGCCGACCCATTCTCCGATGGTCCGGCCCCTGGGTCCTGCGGCATCGACTCTCATGGGTGGCAGTATCGGAGCGAACCACATCCGACAGGCCACGACCTGCGTGAAGCGGTAGCCGAGCACACCGAGCGGTTTATGCAGCGGCAGTAGCCATAGTGTGGGCCGCACGAAGATTCGCGACGCCCAGATGGTCAGCCGCGCGGCGAAGGAGCGCGGCACCGTGGTCACAGGATCATCGCAGCGATCGCTTGCCGCGTGCGGTGTGCCGGATTCGGTCGGGCGGGGCGAGGCGCTGACCGGATCGGGTGTGTTCATGGGGTTCCTCGAGATCAGGGTGCGGACGAATCCCCGCCCGCACCGGCGGTGTGCGGGTGCGGGCGGGGAGTCCGGTCTCCGGTGCAGCCAGCAGTTCGAGCCTGGGTTACCGAGTGGGGACGGTGATGGTGCCGTAGTCCAGGCCGCCGTGGCTGAAGGTCGGTACGACCGGCCACTGTCGCTTCCAGTTCGCGCATTCGGAGGACGGGATGATCTGGCGCCACTGCGGGTTGCGCGGCGATGGGCTGGCGAGGGTCTTCTCCTTCACCATCGAGTCGTACTGGTCGAGGGAGTCTTCGAGGGTGTTGGCGTTGAGTACGACCTCGCGGCCGTAGAACTGGGCGGTGCGGCGCACGCCGGGGATCTTCGACAGTTCGGGTTGCCAGCTGTCGGCGGCCATCCCGTTCTCCGACGACACCCACACCCCGTCGGGCGTGTTGACGACCAGGGAATGGTTGCCGTCGGTGTGGCCGGGTGTCCACAGCAGGCTGACCCCGACCCCGAGTTCGACATCGCCGTCGAAGACTTCGAGCCGTTCGGCGGGCACCCCGTTCATGCCGCCGTCGACGTACCAGGCCCATTGCATGGGGTGCATGGACTCGAAGGTGCCCAGTTCCCGGCGGTGCACGAGCAGTTTGGCGTTGGGGAACAGGGGCTTGCGCGGTTCGGTCTCGCCTTCGATGGGCTCGCTGCTGCCCACGATCATGCGTGGGTCCTGGACGTGGAGGTGGTCGAAGCTGATGTAGTCCACGTCATCGTTGGTCAACCCCAGGCGCGGCAGCACCTGATCGGGGTCGTTGTAGTACTTGACGAACAGCGATTCCAGGCCGAGGCGCCGGCTGAAGCGCTGCAACTGGCCGTAGAACGGGGCTTCCGCGGACCCGGCGGCTACGGTGGGTTCCCACACCAGGGTCTTGAGTTCGCCGTCGAAACCCTCGAACTGAATCACGAACATGCGGTTGATGATCGAGATGAAGGGATTGAGGTTGACCGAGTAGTTCTGGAACGCGTACTGCGCCGGATAGGGCGCGGCGGCGATGTCGAAACTCTTGACCGCTTTTACCTGCCCCTGGCGCAGAAATCGTTCCCGGTAGCTGAGCGCCGCCGCGCGAACGGCGTCGAGCCGCCGGCCCCGGGGCCAGATGTCGTGGACGCCGGAGAACTCCGGGATCGGGCGAACGGTGGCGGATTCGATGTTGGTCACCAGGACTCCTTCGGGGCGGTGGTCTCGGTCAGGGCACGGTTTTCATAGCCTGCGCGGGTGTTCGAATCCCGTGTTGCTTCGACTTGGTTGGGCACCGTGCGGCGCAATACCTGGTCTCGGATCGACTGCGGTAGCAGAGCGGTGATGCGGACCAGCAGGCCGATCGAGGCCGGGAGGGTGACCTCGAAACGTGGGCGGCGCAAGACCTCGACGACGGCGGCGGCGACGTCGCCGGGCCGCAACGGCGAGGTCGCGCCGCTGTCGGTGCCGATCGCGAGTTCGGTGTCCACGACGCCGGGCATGATCACCGAGATCTCGACGCCGCTGCCGCGCAACTCCTCGCGCACGCCGGTGAGGTAGCCCAGGACGGCGTGTTTGGTCGCGGCGTAGGTGGATTCCCCGGGCGGGGCCAGTTTGGAGGCGGCCGAGGCGATGGTGACGATGTGACCGCGGCCGCGCTCGCGCATCAGCGGCGCGACCAAGCGCACGCCGCGGATCACGCCGTGCAGGTTCACCGCGAGCATGCGCTCGGTCGCGGTCTCCGGCTCGTCGTCGAACGCCCCGACCCACATGACACCGGCATTGTTGACCAACACGTCGAGTGGACCCCACAAGACGGTGACTTCGGCGAGAAACCGGCGGAACGACCCGGTGTCGGTCACATCGAGAGTGAACGCATGCACCTGCCCCGGTAGGGCCTGCGCGGTGGCCTCGGCTGCCCGGATATCGCGGTCGCCGATCGCTACCCGGGCACCGGCCTCGGCGAGCCGGCGCGCGATCTCGCGCCCGATGCCCTGCGCGCCGCCGGTGACGGCCACGATGCGCCCGGCCGGCGTTGTTTCCGTCATTGTCTGATGCCTTCCCTGCATCGGTGCGACACAGCGATCAATGTTGGGCAATCGTGATTGTCAGAATTAGTTCGGCTAGTATTGCACTTCGTCGGCAGGAAGGAAAGGCCCCAAATGACCCGCCCGGGACCCTCCGACCCGAAGCCCTCCGGCCGGAAGTACTCCGGTGTCGCTCCGGAGGAGCGAGTGCGTCAGCGCCGTGCGGCCATCCTCGAATCCGCTTTGGAGCAGTACGGCACGACCGGCTACGCGGCCGCCTCGATCAAGCAGATCTGCCGCGGCGCCGGCGTCACCGAGCGGTACTTCTACGAGTCGTTCTCCAATCAGGAGTTCTGCCTGGCCGCCCTCTACGACAACCTGGCCGAGGCGATGCGCGCGGAGACCATCGCCGCACTCGAGCAGGCCGATCCCGATCTCGATGCACTCACCTCAGCCGGACTCGAAGCCTTCATCCGCTATCTGACCAGCGATCCGCGCCGCGCGCGGGTAGTGCTCATCGAGGTCGTCGGGGTTTCACCGGACATGGAACAGCGTCGCCATCGGGTTCTGCGCGATTTCGTCGACACCGTGATGGCCATCTGGGCGACAGAGAGCCCTCTCTCGCTGACGCGAGGCCAGCGATTGACCGCGACCGCACTGGTCGGCGGCGTTAACCACCTGCTGGTCGACTGGATGATGGACGGTTGCCATGACGACCCCGCCGACCTCGTGACGGTGTGCGTGGACCTGTTCGCCGCCGCCCGCGCGCGCTGGAACACCACCGCCTCGTCCTCATAGCCGCCCCGCGAACCGCCAAATCGCTCTAACGCGACGGCGGGATCGACTTCGGCGAGATCGGACGATCGAGCTCGGCCGACCGATGAGGGCCACTGGGCGACGAGCCAGCGGAACCCCGCAAGCCGCTTGACACGACGTCGAAAACTGACTCCTACTCTGCGACGTCCGCCGTTGAGTTGTTACCCCGGAGAACGGGCTGTTATCCGGGGGAGCGTGAGAGGCGACCTGCGGCGGACCGCCGCCGCCCACACGAAGCGGTCCCGCTGTCCGGGGCAAGCTGGAAACAAGGGAACCGATGGCCGCCGCGGTGACCTGGCTCCGCACGTCACCGCGCACTCTGCGCACCGCCGCGGAAGCGTTCCATCGGCCCGGCCAACAGCCGTCGCTCCTACGCCATCGCCAGGACCGTCGACCAACTCGACGGCCGCGGCCCGGACGGGCTGATCGGTCCCAACCGCGCCCTGGACTCGGTCACCGACCACGAGATCGGCGTAGCGCTGGAACCCTGACCTCGACCAAACTGAATCGGTTTGGACTGTGAACTGTGCCTGGGGGCTTGGGATGTGAACCCGTGCGTGGGGACGGGCTGGTGACGCGAGGTTGTGCGAGCGACCGAATCGGCCACACAGCGTCGAACCCGTCGATGGTGCAGGATGAACCGCCCGCCGCATATGCATCAGCGTCGGCGTGTGCGTAAGCCGGTTGATGTCGTGGATGTAGTGGTCGCCGATATCTTCCCCATGTTGCCGAAACCGCTGGTCACTGCGGGTAATTTGGCATCAGATTCGGCATCACGACGGGATGTGATCAGTCTGGACGCGGCGGGATAGGACAAACAGGGTGGCCGGTTGTACCGCCGTTGACCTGCGCAGATTGGGATTTCATGGCACGTGAGGACGCAGCCGGGACCGTCCTTGGTTGGCTCATAACCCAGAGGTCGCAGGTTCAAATCCGGTCCCCGCTACTACAGAGGGCGGTCCTGACCAGAGGTTCAGGGCCGCCCTCGACTCTTGCCGGGGTTGTCGGCATCGAATTCGACATCACCGGAACCACGGTGAACGTGGCATGAGCCGGCACCGGGCGTGGCACAGCCACGAACTCGAGGTCTGTCCGGGCTTCCGATCAGCTCAGCGATGTGGGCCGGGTGGGCTCGAAGTAGCGGGTGGCTAGGGTGGCAAGAATTCGCTGGTAGGACGAGCCGAGGATGCGGACGAGGAGGTCGCTCACGTGGGCGTCGGCGCCGACGAGGATCTTGGCCTTGCCCTTGGCCGTTCCGTCCAGGATGACGCGGGCCGCCTTCTCGGGGGTGGTGCGAGCGAGGCGGTCGAACAGCTGGACGAGGTGCTGCAGCTCCTCGGGGTTGGTGCCGGTGGCCTTCGTCGCGATGGCGGTGCGAACGCCGCCGGGGTGCACGCTGGACACGGTGACGGGATGTCCGGCGGTGAGCATTTCCTGGCGTAGCGATTCGGTGAAACCTCGAACAGCGAATTTGGCCGCGTTGTAGGCACTTTGAGTGGGAGCGGCGAACAGGCCGAAGACGCTCGAGGTGTTGGCGATGCGGCCGTCGCCGGAGGCGATCAGGTGTGGCAGGAACGCCTTGGTGCCGTGCACGACACCCCAGTAGTCGACATCGAGGACGCGGGACAGATCTTTGATATCGCTGTTCTCGACGGCACCGACGAAACCGATTCCGGCGTTGTTGAATACGTCGTGCACGGCCCCGAACCGCGCGAGGACGGTCTCGGCAAACCGCAGCATCTGTTCGTATTCGGCGACGTCGAGGACGGCTGTCTCCACTCGGGCGTTGTAGGCGAAGCATCGGGCAGCGGTTTCGGCGAGCTCTTCGGCGTCGAGGTCGCACAATGCCAGGTGTGCGCCGCGGCGGGCGAGTTCGATTGCGAGGCTGCGACCCATTCCTGATGCGGCGCCGGTGACGACGGCGACGCGGCCGCGGTAAGGCTCGGACATGATTCTCCGGTAAGAGTTTCGGTGGTGGGTACGAAGGCGATTGCAGGTGGTCGGTGCGGCATCGGGGGTCCGCACCGACCGCGGAAATCAACTGTCGATGCGGTTCAGGTAGGCGCGGCGCCGCTGCTGGTCGTACCGGCCGGGTTCGCGACCGACGAATTGGCGCTTGACCGCGCGCAGAGCCGTCTCGGGAATACCCTGTTCGACGGTGCCCATCGGAGCGAGCCATCGTGGGATCGTCACTTCGGCACGCCGGTGGCGAACGGTATCGGCGATCGCCTCGCCCACTTCCGCGGGGTGCAAGGTGGGTTGCAGTTTCAGGTTCACCCCCGATGTCAGTTCGGTGTGCACGGCGGCGGGCATCACGGTGGTGACGGTGACGCCGGTGCCGTCGAGTTCGGCGCGGACCGCGCGGGACAGCGCGCCGACGGCGAATTTCGAGGCGCAGTAGACCGCCGCGCCCGGGGTAGTGACCTTGGCGGCCATGGACGCGACATTGACGATGTGGCCGCGTCCGCGCGCGACCATTCCCGGCAAAGCCAGACTCATGCCATTGATCACCCCGCCGACATTGATGGCGATCTCGCGGTGGTGCCCGGCCAGGTCCAGCTCGAGGAAGGGTGCCAGGCGCATGATGCCCGCGTTGTTGACCAGTACGTCGACGGGACCGGTTTCGGTGGCTGCGTTCAAGAATTCGGCGAAGCTGCCCGGATCGGTGACGTCGAGTTGGGCGGCGTGTCCGCCGATCTCGGCGGCGGTCGCCTCGGCCACGGGAAGGTCGATATCGCCGATCCAGACCTGGGCGCCGCGCGCGGCGAGCGCGATGGCGGTGGCGCGGCCGATTCCGCGTGCCCCGCCGGTGACGCAGGCGACCGTCCCGTCCAGTCGCATCATCGGTTCGTCTCCCGCAGCGGTGCGCGCAGCGCGAAATAGCCGATGACCCGGATCTCGCCGGTTCGCGAACCCATCAGTGCGCGGCCCAGATACACCCCGGGCACCAGTTCGACGAGTTCATCGCGAACTCGTTCGATGGGCACGATCCTCGAACGGGGGTTGCCGAGCGCTGGGTCGGTGTAGGTGACCGCCGCGACCTGAACGAACGGTGCGAGCGAAGCACGTTCTACGCGATAGCCGAAGCGGAAACCCTGGTAGACCGCACTCGTCCGGACCCAGCCGCTGTACCGCGGCACCGCGGCCCGTAACGCGAGGTAGGCGATACGGTTCAGGCGGTTGTACCCGGTCGCGGTGGCAGCGTCGAAACTCTTGCCCACCCACCCGGGTTCGACGGCGACTACCGGATTGAGCAGAGCCGCTTCCGGAATCCCGAACAACTTGCCCGCGATCATCCCCTCGTAGTCGCCGTCCAACTGTGGAGCCGTGCCTTGGGCGAACAGAGCTGCCAACAGCTCACGGTCGTCGGTGTCGGCCGCCCCTCGCAGATAGTCCCAGCACGCCGCGGCGGCGCGTGCCGGTGCCGAACCGGCCAGTTCACGCAGCTCCCCGAGCAGCGATGTCGGTTGTCTGCGGGCAGCGCCGGAGCTGCGGCGGGATGAGGTTCCAGTAGTCATCGAGATTCCTTTCTGAAGTGTCAGGCCGCTGCCGAGGAGGCTGCGGTCCGGACGTGCTCGCGGATGAAGCGGGCGATTTCCGCGGTGAGTTGCCTGCTTTCGGGCAGGTACGGGAACACCACCGGGAAGGCGTGGATCTGGCCGTACCAGATGTGCAGCTCGCACGGCACACCTGCCGCGTCGAGGCCGGCGGCCATGACTTCGGAATCCAGGCGCAGGAACTCGTCGTCGCAGGCGGCCAGCATGGTCGGGGGCAGGACGCGGAGGTCGCCGTTGACCGGCGACAGCGCTGTATCGACGCGGCCGTCGCGGGCACAGCCGAGTTCGGCGATGCGCGTGAATGCCGCGGTGGGCAGATATGCCTCGGTCATCGCATTGTGGTGTGCGAGTTTGGCGGTGAGGTCGAGGTCGAGCCACGGGCTCAGCGCGACCACCGCCGCCGGGGCCGGCAATTGCTCGCCGGCGACCCCGAGCGCGGTGCTCAGCGCGAGGAATCCGCCTGCCGAATCCCCGGCGAAGACGACCGATTCGCTACCGACGCCGTGGTCGAGGAGCCACCGGTAGGCAGCCAGGCAGTCGCGCACCGACTCCGGAACCGTGGCCTCGGGCAGATAGCGGTAGCGCACCTGCACGACCGGCAACCCCGTGGCCCGCGACAATTCAGCGACCAGGCGACGGTGTGTGTGCAAGCCTCCGGCGACGAAACCGCCGCCGTGGAAATACAGCACCGCGCCTGCGCCGAACCCGTCCGGCGCCTCGGCTGCGCGCACGATCTCACAGCGCACCGTCCTCGTTGTCACCGCTTCGACCCGCACAGGGGTGCGGACACACAGTGCTCGGGATCCGAGGTCGACAAGCCCTCCGACGCGTATCGCGAGCGGAGAGATCGGTACCCGGCGCAGTGCCGGTCGTACCAGCTCGCGCACTGCGGCCGTCGCCAGCTGCGAGCGCACGCTGGGGTGACGGGAGTGGGCGCCGAAATGGTGACGTCGCATGAGTGGCATGGCAGCACCTCTCTGAGAAGGCGGTTCCGAGCAGCGGCGGGGCGGCCGGACGAGGAAGATGAAGCGAGCGTTTCATGTTGAAACGCCTGATGTCAATACGTGCTCGGCCGTCCGTGTCTCGGCGCGGTGAGAGGATCGGCTGATGAGCTCTCCGAAGCTGTGGCGCGGGCAGACCCTGAAGGATCGCTCGCTGGACCGCCGTGAACAGATGCTGGACGTGGGCGAAGAATTGCTCGGCACCGGCGGGGTATCGGCGGTGACGACCCGCGCGGTGATGCGGCAGACCAATCTCAGTCCGCGCTACTTCTACGAAACCTTCGACAGCCGTGAGGATCTCATCATCGCGGTGTACGACAGGGTCGAATCCCGGCTGTTCGAACGGATGCGCGGCGTCCGCACCGCCGACGGGCTACGCGCGGCGATCCGCGAGATCTTCGAGATCTGCGCGCAGTACTTCGAGGAGGATCCCGGCCGTGCGCGCATCCTGCTGCGCGAACCGCTCGCCGACGACACCTTGCGCCGGCACAGTGCCGACCGCGCTCCGACATTTCTGCGAATGCTCATTCCGGTTCTCGGCGCCGAAGCCGGTGCGATCGTCCCTGCTGACGAGGAAGCTCTCGCGATCGCGGCCACGGCCCTGAGTGGCAGCCTCGTGTCGTTGTATCTCGAATGGGTCGACGGGCGGCTGTCGGTCAGTCGGGAACGACTCGCCACCGCTGCGGTGGCAACAGTATTCGCCCAGCTCGAGGCGGTGCGGCAACACGACTGAGGCGATGGGGCTTGACAATGCGCGGCCGTAAGTTGAAACATGCGTTTCAAGATGAAGCGCGCGTTACCGCTTACTGCTTCCCGGAAGGACTCCTCGACCATGACCGTCGACCTCACTGCAACGCAGCACCGCGACAAGCGCACTCCGCCGGACCGGCATATCGTGATCGTCGGTGCCGGAATAGCCGGCATCGGAATGGCGATCACCCTGCGCCGCAATGGAATCGACAACTTCACCGTGCTCGAGCGGGCCGGTGATATCGGCGGTGTCTGGCGCGACAACGTCTATCCCGGAGTCGGTGCCGATGTGCCGTCCTTCAGCTACCAGTTCTCGTTCGAGAAGAACCTCGGCTGGTCGCGACTGTTTCCGAAGGGCGAGGAGATCAAGCGCTACCTCGACCGCTGCGTCGAGAAATACGACATCGCGCGGCACATCGAACTCGGTACAGAAGTGCTCGAACGTCGTTGGTCCGAAGACGAGCGCGTCTGGTATGTGCACACCAACCACGGCGAGTTCACCAGCCGCTATGTCATCAGTGCTCTCGGTCCCTTCGTCAATCCTCGCACTCCCTCCATTCCGGGGCTCGAGGATTTCACCGGCATCGTCATGCGATCTCAGCAGTGGGATCACCGCCAGGACCTGACGGCTCGACGAGTCGCGGTCATCGGCACCGGCGCCAGCGCGGTACAACTGGTCCCGAAAGTCGCCGAAACCGCGGCACACCTCACCGTCTTCCAGCGTCGCCCCATCCACGTACTGCCCAAACTCGACATCCCCGTCCCCGGCCCGCTGCAGCGCGTGATCGCCGCCGTCCCCGGTAGCCAGGACGCACTGCGACTCGCCTTCACGGCCCAGGTCGAGGTGCTGCTCGTCGCGGTCGCGGCCTACGGTAAATCGGTCGCACCGCTGGCGCGCGGGCTCTCCGCCGCGAGCCGGGCGCTGCTGTTCGCTCAGGTCCGCGATCCCGGACTGCGGGAAAAGCTCACGCCCGACTACGATTTCGGCTGCAAACGCCCCAGTGTGTCCAACGCCTGGTATCGCACGTTCACCCGTGACAACGTCAGTCTCGTCACCGAGCCCATCGATCGCATCACCCCGACCGGCGTCCGCACCGTCGACGGGGCCGAGCACCCTGTCGACGTCCTCGTCCTGGCTACGGGCTTCCACTTCGCTCACGAACCGATCAACTACCGGATCTCCCCGGTGCGGACCAGCGATGGATTCGACCTCGCGGACTTCTTCGAAACCGAAGCCCTGCAGTCCTACGAAGGCGTCAGTCTCCCCCAACTGCCCAAT
Organism: Nocardia sp. AB354; assembly: GCF_049538315.1. Classification (NCBI taxonomy): domain Bacteria; kingdom Bacillati; phylum Actinomycetota; class Actinomycetes; order Mycobacteriales; family Nocardiaceae; genus Nocardia; species Nocardia sp. AB354. The sequence goes on from NZ_JBMVFU010000007.1 coordinate 290,670, forward strand.
GCCTTCTCGCTGTTCGGTCCCTATTCCTGGTCGGGCGGCTCGTATCACGTCATGGTCGAGACGCAGGCCAATCACATCATCCGGGTCCTGCGCGAAGCCGAGCGCCGCGGCGCCGATCGGGTAGCCGTGCGGCCCGAGGCCAACGCCCGCTTCCTGGCGTTCGTTCGCGCGCGGGCCGACAATTCGCTGCTCGCGATCAGCAACTGCGCATCGGCCAACAGCTACTACTTCGACCATCACGGCGACTTCAGCTCCTTGCGCCCCACTACCGGACTGCAAGCCTGGTGGACCAGCCGCACCTTCCCCCTCGACGATTACGCCTACAACTAGCAATCCGGCCTTGCGCAGGCTCGAAAGATACTCCCCGTGTCATGAGATCGAATTCGGCCATCCCGACGCGTGTTGATCCGGCGCCACATTTCGAGCGTTGCGGCCGCCGGGCGCACTAGCCGCCGACCGGAGTTTCCGACGGAACACCGGGCGTCACGGGTGCGCCGAACCAGAGCTGCAGTGCGGCGCGCAGGCCGGACTCCGCGGTGTCCGCGGGTTCGCCGACGGTCGCGGCCCAGGCTATGTGCGCATCCGGGCGGATGAGGAGGGCGTCGGCGGTCCGATCGGCGGTCTCGGCGGTGCGAATCTCGATGCGGTGTCCCCATTCTCGTGCCGCCGCGCGCAGCTCCGGCCGTCCGGCGAGATCGAGCAGGACGGGCCGTGCGTCGTGCAGCAGCGTCGCGACGTCGGTGCTGGCTCCGCCGGTGCGCAGGGCCAGGTTGGGTGCGAAGGTGCCGGTCGCGGCGTGGCCGTTCGGGTTCGGCAGCTCATAGCGGATATCGGCGCCGGCGATGAGGGCACCCATGCGCCGCAGGGGCTGATCGTCGGTGAGGAGCTCCTGAAAGACCGCCCGCAGCGCCTCGGCCGCCGGGTCGTGCCCACGCCGCAGCGCCACCTGCGCACGGGTGTGCAGCATGGTGCGCGCCGCCGCGAAATACCGTTCGTCGTGGTAGCTGTCCAGCAGTCCGTCCGGCGCCCAGCCCTGGACTTCGGCGGCCAGCTTCCACGCCAGGTTGACCGCGTCCAGCATGCCGGCGTTGAGGGCCACGCCCGTGGCCGGGAACAGATGGGCCGCATCGCCGGCCAGCAGGATCCGGCCCTCGCGACAGCGTTCGGCCTGCCGGGCCTTGAAGGTGAAACGTGACAGCCGATGCGTCTGTGCCACAGGGAGTTCCGCGCCGAGCACGCGGCGGATGCTGTCCTGCAGTTCGGTGACGGTCAGCGGTACGTCGTCGTCGTATTCGACGGACTCGTCCTCGATCGTGTAGACCGACAACACCTCCGACGTGGGCGAGACGCCCATCCCGAACAGCCCGCGGTCGGTCCGCGTGAAACCCGCGCTGATGGTTCCGAAACCGTCGACGTCGAGGTCGCCGTTGTCGTGCCGGGTCACCGAATCGGGCACCGTGATCTGGGCCAGCCGGTTGACCTCCGGATAGACGGTGCCGGGGAACGGAATTGCGGCCAGCTCGCGAATCCGGCTGCGGGCGCCGTCGCAGCCCACGAGGTAGCGGGCGGTGACCCGATAGGTGCCGTCCGGGCCCCGCACGTGGGCGGTGACCGCGTCGGTGCCCTGCGTCACGTCCAGCACCTGATGTCCGCGCCGGATGTCGACGCCGAGTTCATCGGCGCGTTCGCCGAGCACCCGCTCGAGCTGCTGTTGCGGCAGCGGCAAGGCGTGCATCGGCGACTCGGCGAGCCCGGTGAGGTCCACATGGACACCGCCGAACGGGAACCGCGGAGCCGGTATCGGGTCGGTGCAGGCCGCTTCGAACCGGTCCAGCAGGCCCCGGTAGCGCAACAACTCGAGAATCTGCCCGCCGAGCCCTCCGGCCTTCGGAGTGTCACGGGGTCGCGGTTGCCGTTCCAGCACCAGCGGCCGGACTCCGGCCGCCTGCAGTTCGGCGGCCAGCATCAGACCGGTCGGGCCCGCGCCCACGATGATCACGTCGGTATGCATTCCACTCCTGTTCCGGCCGTTTCCGGCCGGTCGAACGATTCGGACATCCGGCACTGTCGGCCGTTACCGGGCCCCGTGCCTGCTGTGCCGGGGCCACCCGCCCTTGGAATTGATGACTGCGCGCGGAGGCACGGGACGTGTGACGAAGCGCCGCTGGTCGGCCTGGGCAGGGAAGGTGGTGTGGTGCTTTCGCATATCGTTACCGCCTCAGGTGTAGTACTCTGAACGAAGTGTTTTGAACCATAGTACTACGAATGGAGTGGTGTCAAGTGGTGCGCACGAATCCGGAACGCCGGCAGGCTCTACTGGACGCGTCCATCGAGGTCCTGGCCCGGGAGGGGGCGCGCGGGCTGACCTTTCGGGCGGTGGATCAGGAGGCGGGAGTGCCCGCGGGAACGGCGTCCAACTACTTCCCCAACCGGGATGCGCTGCTCGTTCAGGTCGGCCATCGCTATTACGAGCGGCTGATCCCGAGCGAGGAAGCGATGGCGAAATCGCGTGGACCGCAGACCCGCGAGACCATGACCGAACTCATGACCGAGGTGGTCGAGCGAGTCTTCCATTTCCGCACCGGCTATCTCGCGATCCTCGAACTGCGGTTGGAGGCAACCCGTCGTCCCGAACTGCAGGCGCTGCTGACCGAGCGAGTGCGCGCGGATCTGGACTTCAACATCAGCAACTTCCGGGAGTCGCAGCTGCCCGGCGACGAGGACGCCGTGGTGCTGTTGTACCTCGCGCTGAACTGGCTCATTCTCGAAAGGCTCACGCTCCCCGGCATTTTCGACGAGAAGCGGGCCGCCGAACTGGTCCGCACGATCGTGGAGCGCGCCATCCCCGCCGCCGGTTGATCGGCGTTCGGGTGAACGCCGACTCCGCTACCGACGCGCATCGTGCCGCGGCGGGATCAGCGGCCCGTCGGTGCTCCCGCCACCCGGCGCTCGCCGTTGTTGCGTTCCTGCCACCGGCGGTAGACGTCGACCGCGTCGGCGCGGGATTCGTGGCGCATCGGCAGGCGGCGTTGATCCCACGGCTTGGCGAACTCGTCGTAGAAGGTGCCCAGCTCGAAGTACTTCCGGTCGTCGACGTAGTGCGGAGCGTAGGCCTCGCGGGTGGTGAGAAAGACGACCTCGTCGGGGGAACAGTAGTACAGCGCGCCCAGGCACATCGGACAGGGCAGGGCGAGGATGTAGATCGTGGCACCGGTCAGATGTTCGGTGCCGAGGGTGGTGCAGGCCCGGCGGATCGCGAGGATTTCCGCGTGGGCGGTCGGGTCGGCGGTCTGGGCGACCAGGTTGGGGCTTTCGGCGAGAATTTCCCCGTCCTTCACGACGACCGTCGCGAACGGCCGGCCGCCCTCCTCGACGTTGCGGCGGGCCAGATCGATGGTGTGTTGTGCGAAATCCATTGCACTCCTTGATGAGTCGATGTCGGAGCGGTGGCTGCTCAGAAGGGTTCGGTGGGCAGGTACTTGCCGTCCAGCGTGATCACGGCGCGTTCGCCGCCCTCCGGATCGGGCACCTTGCGCACGTCGAGCTTGAAGTTGATGGCGCTGATGATGCCGTCGCCGAACTGTTCGTGGACCAGGGCCTTGAGCGTGGTGCCGTATACCTGCAGCATTTCGTAGAAGCGGTAGATCGTCGGATCCGTCGGCACGCCACCCGGAATCGACCCGCGGGTGGGGATGGTCTGCAGCAGCGCCGCCGCGTCGTCGCCCAGGCCGAGCAGCTCGGCCACGGCTTCCGCGGACTGTTTCGGCAGCGGATGCTGGCCGAGGATCGCCGCGGTCACGAAGGCCGTCGAATAGCCGGCGGTATCGGCGATCTGCTGCCAGGTGAGATCTTTGGCGATCTTCGCCTCGACCGCCGTGACGGCCAGCTCCTGGCGGGCGGCCGGATCGAATTGCGCGTGCACCATAGTGATTTCCTTTCTTTCGACCGCCGGATCTGCCGGCGGCACAGGGGGGTTTCAGGCGGCGATGGTTCGGTCGCCACCGGCTGGATCGATCACCGTGACGGCGCCGGTGCCGATATCGAAGACCCAGCCCTCGACGGTGACGGCGCCGGTCGGCAACGCTCGCGCCACCGCCGGGTGGGTGGCCAGATTCGCCTGCTGGGCAACGACATTCGCGCGAATCAGGGCCGCGGTCGCCTCCGAGCCCGGGCGATCGATACTGGCCGCCACGCCGTCGGCGCCCGGCCCGTAGGCGGGAACGAGATTGCCCGCGGTGCGAATCACGAACAGCTCACCGGGTTCACTGCTGGTGATCAGTTCGGGGACGACGCGTCGCATGGAGCGCTCCGTTCGGAGTGGCTGGGGGACTGAGACCAGCCTGCATGACCAGTGGCTATAGGGTCCAATACTTGTATGGGATCGTGACTATAGATTGGGTCAATAGTCCTGCGCCGTCGCGTGGATCGCCCGGGTGAACGCGCGGGCGGCGGCGGAATGGTAGGCGGTGTGGCGGCGCAGTAATTCCACGGTGCGGATCGGCAGGGCCGGGTCCAGGGCGATGGGGTGCAGATCGGCATGTGCCCGCGTGATCGCATCGGGCAGGACCGTGGCGAGCGAGCCGCGCCGGACGAATTCCAGCAGGGCGCTGATCGAATTCGCCTCCACCGCGATATCCGGAGCGACGCCGCACTCGTCGAAATATCGGTCGATGTGCAGCCGCGTCGCGAAGTCCGGGCTCAACAACCCGAGCGGCACGCCGGCGAGTTCCCCGGCCGAAAGCGGTTGCGCGGCAGCGGCGAACGGATGGTCCGAGCCGACGACCAGGCCGAGTTTCTCGGTGAACAGCGCGGTGTGCTCGACCCCCGCGGCGTGCGCGCCGGCGAAGGCGATCCCGAGATCGAGCCGATCGGCGAGCAGATCCGCCTCGATCGCATCCTGGGTCGTCTCGCGGAGGGTGAGGCTGATTCCCGGATGTTCGGAACGGAACCGGTGGACCAGCGGGCCGATCAGATACGCGGTGAAGGTCGGCGTCGTCGCCACCCGCAGATGACCGCGTGACAGGTCCTGGACGTCGTGCACCGCGCGTTCGCCGGCCTCCAGATCGCGCAGTGCGAGCCGGGCGTAGCGCGCGTACGCCTGCCCGGCATCGGTCAGCCGGACCGTGCGGCCGGACCGGTCGAGCAGTACCACGCCGAGGACCCGCTCGAGCTGTTTGATCTGCTGCGACAGCGTCGGCTGCGAGATGTGCAGGGACTGCGCGGCGCGGGTGAAGTTGCCGTGGTCGGCGACGGCCAGCAGATACCGGATGTGGCGCAGCTCCATCGACCAACTATAGGTCGCACCAATCGCGCTGATGGGGACAGTGTCTTGGACACTATCGCTGCTGTTCGGCGCGGGGGAGGAGGCGCTGGCCCCGTTTCGGCGTTATGCCGAAACCGTCGGCCCGGCAACGTCGTTCACGTCACTGCCCACTCCACCCAGTGGCGATCCGCGGTGAAGACCACCGATGTCGAGTGGTGGTAGTTCCGGGCGTTGAGCTGGGCGTCGATATCGGCGCGGATGGCGTCGAAGGATTCGACGGTGCGTTCCGGCGTCCGGGGACCGAGGACGAAGGCGAGTTCCAGATCGAGGCGGCTGCCCACGGTGGAGGCGCGAACGAAGGATTCGGCGAAGCCGTGGGTGGTGCGGACGCGGTCGCACAGTCGCTCGACGTCGGTGACCACCGAGCGCGGGGCGGCCATGGTGAGAATTTCGCGAAAAGCGGAGCGGAACAACCGGATCGGGATCCAGAGATAAGCCAGGGACACGATGATCACGAGCGTGGGGTCGACGTAGCGGGCGATGTCGCCGCGACCGGCGGACTCCAATGCCACCGCCGCGCCGAATCCGGCCAGGGTGACCAGGCTGAAGGCCGCATCGCCGCCCCATTCGGCGGCCTCGGCCCGCACCAGTCCCGAACCGGAGCGTGCGGCCCGCCACAGCACCAGCGCCACCAGCACACTGAGCAGTGACGCGGTGATCGCGTACGCCAGCGCGGAGACCGCCGACACGGCCCGGCCGCCGTGCAGGATCTCGCGCACCGCGTTCACCGATCCGTAGACACACAGCCCGCCCAGCGCGGTCGAGCGCACCACGATGACGACCGGCTCCCAGGTCTCGCGCCCCCACGGATACGACGCGTCGGCCCCCTTGGCGACGGTCCGCTGCGCCGCCACCGACACCGCCGAAAGCGCGATGCCCACAAGCGAATACAGTCCGTCGAACACGATCATCTGCGATCCCGCGGCCAGCCCCCACGCCAGCGAGACCACCACGAACACCACCGAGGCCCACATCGAGAACACGAGCGCGCGCATGCGCTCACGCTACGACCCGGCCGTCGCCGACGGACCGATTCCGCCCGCCGACCGGGTGGGTGTCGCGGCCCGCGTTCGTTCGCCGAGGCCCCGGATTGACCGAGTGTCGTTAGCCGCCTAATGTCTGTCGATAGGCGGCTAACGATTAGAGGTAGAAATGATACTGGTGACCGGCGCGACCGGACATATCGGCCGAGAGCTCGTGGCGCGGCTCGACAGCGCGGGTGCGGCGATGCGCCTGTTCGTACGCGATCCGGCTCGCGCCGCCGATCTCCCGGCCTCCGCCGAACGTGTGGCCGGCGACCTGGCGGATCCGGCGGCGTTGCGAGCGGCGTGCGAGGGGATCGACTCGCTGTTCCTGCTCGTTCCGGGGCTGGCGGTGGAGCCCGCGCGGCATGCGGTGGCGGCGGCGCGGCGAGCGGGGGTGCGACATCTGGTTCTGGTGTCGTCGTACAACGTGCTGGGCGATCCGATGCCGGCCATGGGGCGCTGGCATCACGAACGCGAGGAAATCGTCGGTGGTTCGGGCATTTCCGCGACGATCCTGCGTCCCGGCGGATTCATGACCAATGCCCTCGAGTGGGCGCCGGATATCCGTGCCGGCCGGCCCGTGTTCGATCCGACCGGCCCCGGCCGCTATGCGCCGATCGACCCCGCCGATATCGCGGCGGTGGCGGCGATCGCGCTCACCGAGACGGGGCACCACACCACCTACTGTCTCACCGGCGAGGAGACTTTCACCATCGGCGAGCAAGTCGAGGTGCTGGCCCGCGCGATCGGCCGGCCGATCCCGGTCCATACCGCCACGACGGCCGAGGAGGCCGTCCGGTCCCGCTATCCCCAGGGCGCGCCCCCGGCGCTCGCGGCAGCGATTCTGGAGGGATTCACGGTGATGCGCGCCGACACCGTCGGCCTGCGGACCGATACGGTGCGGCGGCTGCTCGGCCGCGCACCGCGCACCTTCGCCGAATGGTGCGAGCGTCACCGCGACCAATTCCGCTGATACGCAGATATTTTCGCCGCGACGGACCCGCGAGCGCTATGACTGCGAGCTCGTTCGCGACCCCGAGGCGATCGGGCGCAGCCGTCCCCGCATCTCATTCGTGAGGACCGCCGCGGCATCGCGCAACGCCTCGATGAACGTCCGCGTCGCCGCCGAGGTCGCGGCGTTGCGCGCCGAGCTGTGGACGACGCGGGTGGGGCGCACCGCCTCCGGGTGATCGATCCGGATCAACGCGATATTCGCGGGTACCACCGGCACCGCGATACCGGGCACGACGGTGATGCCCGAACCCGCCGCGACCAGACCCCATTTCGCGACCCAATCCCGCGCGACGAAGGCGATATCGGGTTCGTGCCGCGAATCGCGCCACGCGCCGAGCAGGGTGCTGCCGTGCTCGGTGCTGCCCGCGATCCAGCGCTCGCCGCGAAATTCCGCCGGCGCCGCACTGATCCGCCCGGCCAGCCGGTGGCTCGGCGCGACCGCGACCAGCAGCGGATCGTCGAGCAGCAATTCCACCTCCACATCGTCGGCGAGCGTGCCGGTTTCGGTGACGACGGCCAGGTCCAGCCGGCCGCGCGCCACCGCGGTGAGCAGCCGAGGACTGGTGCCCTCTCGCAGCGGCACCCGCGCCGACGTCGCCGCCACCGCTCTCGGCACCAGCGCCGCCATCGCGGTCGAGAACGCGCCGACACGCACGGTCGCGGGCGGGCCCGCGGTCAGGCGATCCAGTTGCTCGCGGGTGCTGTCGAGTTCGGCCAGGACCGCTTCCGCGTGCCGGACCACGATCTGCCCGGCCGCGGTCGGCGCGGCGCCGCGCGCGTGCCGCTCGAACAGGGGATGCCCCGCCGCCCGCTCCATCAGCGAAATCTGCCGGGAGACCGCGGATTGGGTGTAGCCCAGCCGGTCCGCCGCGCCCGAGAACGAGCCGCAGCGGGCGGCTTCGCGGACGACACGCAAGCCGAGAACGGTGAACTCACCCATGCGAAATACTGATACCAGAGATGCGAGATCGTCGCTTGTCGCATAGGTCGGCCGTGTTTAGCGTCGGCTGAGTGAGTGTGAACGAGAACAGAGCGCTGCTGCAGAACATCTTCGAGCGGATGGCCGCCGGCGAGACCCGGGCGCTGAGCGATGCGATGGCCCCGGAGTTTCGCTGGACTTTTCCCGGGCACTGGTCGTGGTCGGGCAGTTGGGAGCCGAAAACGACTGCGGTACAGGGTCTTCTGCGTCCCCTGATGGCGCAGTTCACCGATTACCGAATCAGCGCGGACGCCGTTCACGCCGACGGTGATCGGGTGGTCGTGCAGGCCCACAGTGCGGCGACGACGATCCGCGGCGAGGCCTACGGCCAGTACTACTGCTTCGTATTCCGGGTCGACGCCGGGCAGTTGCTCGAGGTGACCGAATACTGTGACACCGCATTGGTGGAGCGGGTTCTCGAACCGCTGCGGTGAGTACCGGACATCCCCCGAGAAGCCGGGCGACTCGGGGCCGTGACCACCATCGGCTGTTCAGGATCCGATCAACGCGTATATCGACGCCGGTGATCCCGACCCACCCTCGGTGACGAATCCGCCCACGACGACGGTGAAGTCCCGATCCGGCAGGTCCGCCAGGTGGGCGAGGATTTCGAGGCTGAGGCGGTGTTCGCGGTACAACAGCTTCGATACCCGGTAGCTGTCGTCGGTGCCGATATCGGGGCTGAAGGCGTCGGTGCCGAGGGCGCCGCGCCGGCCGAGTACGCCGTGGTCGAGCAGCCAGTGCACCGCCGCCACCGAGAACCCGGGGTGATGCATGCGGCCCTGCGCATCGACCGACGCGAAAGCGTCGGTGCCCCAGTATCTTTCCCAGCCGGTGCGCAGGAGGACAGCGGCCTCGGCGGGGAAGGGGCCGTGCCGTTGCTGCCATTCGAGCAGATCGTCGACCGTCACCGCGTAATCGCGATCGCGTTCGGCCCGCGCGCTGATATCGATCCGGACGCCGGGCAGGACGAAATCCTCGGGATCGAGCCGATCGGCCGTCGCCGCACCGGCGGTGAAGTGGGCCGGTGCGCCCCAATGGGTTCCGGTGTGTTCGCCGACGGTGACCGCCTGCAGGTGGAAGCCGTGGTCGTCGAATGTGGCGATGGTGTCGATCCGCGGCGCGGGATCGCCGGGGAACACCGATACGACCTCGGCGGACAGTGGATGCGACAGGTTCCGCACGTCCGAATACGCCATCGGTTCGCCTCCCGGTGTGGCACTGCCCGGTCCTACGCCGCCCGCACGAGATCCCACAGTAGGCGGTTCCGCGCCGACGAGCGCCGGCGCGGAACCGGCCGAACTATCGCAGGTATACCGGAACCGAGATGTGCCCGTTGGAGATGAAACTGCCCAGCGGCTTCAGCTCGGACGGATCGACCGCGAGCCGCAGATCCGGGAAGCGTTCGAAGAGCGCCGGCAGCGCGATCGCGGCCTCCATCCGTGCCAGGGGAGCGCCCAGGCAGTGGTGCGCACCGTGGCCGAAGGCGAGGTGCTCCTTGTTCGCCCGATGGACGTCGAACTCGGCGGTGGTCTCGCCGTGCACCTTCGGATCGCGGCACGCCGCACCGTAGGAGGCGAGAATCGCCTCACCCTTCGGAATCCGGGTCTCGCCGACCTCGATGTCCTCGACGGCATAGCGCAGCGGCAGATGCGCGACCGGCGCCTGGTAGCGCAGCGTCTCCTCCACCAGCTCCGCCCACGGCACCCGGCCCTCGACCACATCGGCGCGCTGCTCCGGGTGGGTGAGCAGTGCCACGATGGCCTGATCGATCAGGTTGAGCGTGGTCTCGTGGCCGGCGTTGATCACCAGCATCAGGGTGTCGACGAGTTCGGTCTCCGAGAGCTGGGCGCCGTCCTCGTTGCGGGTCGCGATCAGCACACTGGTGATGTCGTCGCCCGGGTTCTCCCGGCGAAACGCCACCAATTCACCGATCAGCCGGCCCATTTCGATGAAGTTCGCCTGCGCCTGCTCCGGTGTGAACGAGGTGTCGAAGAAGCCGTCGACACAGGCGTGGATGGCCGAGTCCAGATGATCGGGCACCCCCAGCAGTTCGCTGATCACCCGGATCGGCACCGGATAGGCGTAGTTCGGGCGCAGGTCCACGACCTCCCCGGGCGCGGTCGCGCTCAACCGCTCGAGCAGATCCGCCACGATCGCCTCGATCCGCGGGCGCATCGCGGTGGTGCGCCGGTGCGTGAACGCCGGCGCGACCAGTTTGCGCAGTCGCCGATGCTCGGTGCCGTAGGCGGTGAACATGTTCTGCGCGGCCACCCACGGTTGCAGCGGCCACGACTCGTTGATGTCACCGTTGATATAGGCCGACCAGTGCCGGCGCGGATCCTTGGACACGCGCGGATCCGACAGCAGATTCTTCAACACGACCGCATCGGTCACCGACCAGGCCGGCACCCCGCCCGGCAACTCCACCAGCGCCACGGGACCGCGTTCCCGGATGCGCTCGTTCTCGGCGTGGATATCGGCGCCGGTCAGATCGAGCACCAGTGGTTCCTGCTTCATCGGAAGCTCCTTACAGCAAATTCAACGGAGGAGATGCGGGGAAGGTGACCGGTAGCGCTGCCATCGCACGGTGGAACGGGCCGGGGCGCCAGGTGATTTCGCTCGGCTCGATGGCCAGGCGCATCTCCGGCAGCGCGTCGAGCAGCTGGTCGATCGCGTCCTGCACCACCAGGTAGGCCACCGAACGGGCCGGGCAGGCGTGCGGTCCGGCGCTCCAGGCCAGATGCGAGCGGTTGCCGGTGCGGTCGCCGCCGGCGATGACCGGATCGTTGTTGCACGCGGACAGGCTGATGACCACCGGCTGATGCGCGGGCAGCCAGGCGTTGTCGATCAGGATGGGCTGGCGCGGATAGCTGATCGAGAAGTTCGCCATCGGCGGATCCTTGAACAACACCTCGTCCAGCGCGTCGCGGGTGGAGAGGCTGCCGCCGAGCATGCCGCCGCCGAACCGGTCGTCGGTGATCATCAGCAGCAGGGTGTTGGCGATCAGGTTCTGCTGGGGCTCGATGCCGGCGCCGTAGAAGCTGATCAGGTTGTAGAGCATCTCCTCGTCGCTGAGGTTGGCCGGGTGGTGGGCCAGCCGCGAGGTGACGTCGTCGCCGGGTTCGGCGCGGCGCAGGTGGATCAGCTCCATCAGCGCCTGGCTGAGATGTTCCATACCCCAGGCCGCGTTCACGGTGTCGAACAGCGCCGCCATACCGGTGGCCACGCGCTGACCCAGCTCGGCCGAACATCCCACCATGCGATTCAGCGATTCGAAGACCAGCGGGAAGGCATACTGCGACACCAGATCCGCCGATCCGGCCTCACAGAAGCTGTTGATCAGCGGGATCGCGATCTTCTCCACCGTGCTGTGCAGCGCGTGCAGGTCGATACCGTCGACGGCCGCCGTATAGGCTTGCCGGTAGCGCAGGTGGACGTTGCCCGCGTTGCGCAGCGCGTTCGGATACCACTGCATCATCGGCCGCACCGGGCAGTCCTCGGGAATCGTGTCCTGCCACGCTCGCGGGTCGGCGGGGAAGTGCTCGGGATCGTTGAGGATCCGCAACGCGGTGTGGTAGCCGATCACCAGCGTGGCCGGGACGCCGGGGGACAACTCGATCGGGACCAGCGAACCGTAGCGCCGGCGCATCTCCCGATACTTGGCGTGCGGATCGGCGGCGAATTCCGGTGTGTCCAGCAGGATCCGGGGGCCGTCGGTGTCGACCGGGGAACCCATGTGCTGGACCGGGCAGGTGGCGGGACCGCCCGCGCCGGGCAGTGCGGACAGTGCAGAACGTGGTGTGGTCAAAAGATGTGACTCCAGAGAATGAACTGTCGAGCGCGACGAAGAATTCCGCTGTCGGTATGGTCCTACAGCGTCACCCCACATCTGTTGTAGGACAAGAGGCTTGGTTAGCCGCCCGGCCGGACATCCGTAACCGGACTGTCGACCAGGGTAGCAGGAACGTGCCGAACTCTCTGTCCGTCTTCCACTCTCGGTTCGCCGGGGCGGACCGGGCCGGTGAACCACGGTGAAACACCTTGTGAGCGGGCATATTCACACCGGTTCCACCGAACTGTCGATGTGATGTGCTTGCATACCAGCATGACGAGCACCGATCTGCTGGTAGACGCCTTCGGACGGATCAAGGAGAACGTGCACGGCGCGGTCGCCGGGCTCACCCAGGAGGAACTGGCCGCGCGGCTGGATCCGGGGGCCAATTCCATCGCCTGGCTGATCTGGCATCTGACCCGCGTGCAGGACGACCATGTCGCCGACGTGGCCGGCACCGAACAGGTGTGGACGGCGGCCGGCTGGGCTCGCCGCTTCGATCTGCCCTTCGACGAATCAGCGACCGGATACGGCGATGGTCCGGACGCGGTGGCGGCCCTCGACGGTGTTCCGGCCGAGTCGCTGCTGGGCTATCACGACGCCGTCCACGACCGCACCGTCGAGTACGTCCGCACCCTCACCGACGCCGACCTGCCGCGGATCGTCGACACCCGCTGGGATCCGCCGGTGACCCTCGGCGTGCGGCTGATCAGCGTGGTCGACGACGACATCCAGCATTCCGGGCAGGCGGCGTTCATCCGCGGGGTGCTGCTGCGCCGTCGCTAACGCCGGTGCAGGGTCACCGGAATCGCGGAGGGTGAGAGGACGAAGTCGCGGTTCGAGGCCCGCACGACGTAGGCCGGATCCGGCTCGGGTCGCCACCGGGCCAGCAGTGCCGCCGAGGCCAGCGTGATCTCCAGCAGCGCGAAATGATCGCCCAGGCAGCGCCGGCGACCGACGCCGAAGGACAGGTTCGCCTGCTTGTCGATCTCGCCGGTGCGGTCCGGCGACCAGCGGTCGGGATCGAAGGCCTCGGGATTCGGGAAGTGGCGCGGGTCGTGCTGGACCAGATACGGGCTGAACATGATGGCGGTGCCGTCGGGAATGGTGAGTCCACCGACGGTCACCGGCCCCGACGCGTTACCGGCGCTGATCCACGGCCCCCAGAACCGAAGAGTCTCCGAGACAACCTGTTTCAGGTAGGTGAGCTCGGCGATATGCTCCGCGCGCACCGGGCCGGCGCCCACCACCTCGTCGAGTTCGGCACGTATCCGCTCGGCGATATCGGGGCGCCGCATCACCTCGTGCCACAGCCAGCCGGTGAGCGAGGCCATCGACCCGACCCCACCGGCCAGCATCAGGATGGCCTCGTCGATGATGTGCTCGTCCGACAGTCGCGCGCCGGTCTCGGGATCGGTATGGCGGATCAACGCCGACACCACGTCGTTGAAATCCTCGTCGCGGCGGCGGTACTCGGCGATCGCGGCGCCGATCGCGGCACGCAGATGGTGTGCCTTGCGTTGCCAGCGTCGATTCGCGATCACCCGGAGGCGGCGGATCTGCGGCGGCAGCGCGGTGCGCAGAATGACCTGGCTCAGCAGCCACGGCACGTTGTCGCGAATCCGGCGGCGGGCCGTCTCGCTGAATTCGGCGGTGAACAACGTAGAGGACACCGTGTCGAGGATCAGTCCGTGCGCCTCGTCCATCAGGTCGACCCGGCCACCGGCGGGCAGTGCGGCCGACCAGGTATCGGCCAATCCGGCCGCGGTGACGGTATATTCGGCGAGCCGGCTCTGCCGCAGCGCGGGCGCGATCATGCGCCGGCGCAGTTTGTGTTCGGCGCCGCGCAGCACGTTCACCGAACCGCCCGCCACATCGGCGATCGCTTCCCGCAGGTCGTCGCGATTCAGTTCCGCGTCGCCGAGGCCGACCTCGCGTACCAGCTCAGGAGTGGTGAGCACATAGCCGGTTTTGCGGCCGAACCGGATGCGCACGATCGGGCCGAGGTCGGCGAGCGAGGTCACGAAACCCGGTGCGTCGCGCAGCGCGCGCAGGCTGTGGCCGATCAACGGCAGGGCGCCTGGCGCGGTGGGGATATCGGAGAGTCGTCGCGGCACCGGCGGCTGCGCGGCGGGCTCGGTATCGGCCCGTGCCTGCCGGTAGACCTCGACGATCGCGTCGATGTGGCCGGATTGTCGCACCGAATCCCGATGCCCGGCCATCTCGGCGCGCATCGCGAGCAGTTCGCCGCGATCTGTCGCCAGCCGGGCGATCACATCCGCCAGGGCTGCGGGGGAGGTGTCGTCGGCGCGCAGACCGCCGCCCGCCGGGATGGATTCGGCCAGGTCCGGATCGCAGTACAGCACGGGCAGCCCGGTGGCGATCGCCTCCAGCAGCACCATGCCTTGGGTGTCGAAACCCCACGACGGAAACAGCAGGGCGTCCGCGGCGGCCATGGCGTCGAGGCATTGCTCCTGAGGAACCCTGCCGTGCAGAGTGATTCGGTCCGCGAGGCCGTATTCGGCGACCACCGCGGCGGCGCGATCGAACAGTTCACCCTCGCCGTACACGTCGAGGGTGCAGTCGGGGACGCGGCGCACCGCGTCGATCGATTCGAGCAGTCGCTTCTCCGCGGAGAGCCGGCCGCACCAGATCAACCGCAGCGGGCCGTCGGTGTCGCGCTCGACCGGGCGCCGGTTGTCGACGAGTGTGTCGTCGACGCCGTTGGACACGACCCGGATCGGCCGGGTGAGGCCGTGGCCGAGCAGCAGATCGGCGAAATGGCGGGTCGGTGCGATGACCCGGTCGGCGGCCTGCCCCTGACCCACGATGGTGTGCCACGCATGGCGGGCGGCCCGGCTCTGCGCGCCACGCGGCATCCGTGCGGGGTGGTTGACGAAGCGGCCGTGCAGGATTCGCAGCGCCAGCGCGGAGAGGTAGGGCGCCGGTGCGGTGTGCTCGATGAAGGCGTCGTCGCGGCTCTGTGCGGTGTGTACGAGCGGAATCCGGTGCCGCCGTGCGGCTTTCATTCCCGAGATGGCGACCCCGTAGGTGGTGTGGGTGTGGACCAGATCGACCGGGCCGCGGGCGGCGAAGGCGGCATCGATCAGTGCGGCGTTGCGTGCGGTGGGCAGCACCATCGGGAAGCCGTTCACCACCGCGCCGGCCAGCGGAGCCAGTTCGATCACCCCGTCGTCGGCTTCCGTAGCCGGGGACGGAGTGCCCGACAGTGGCGCCACGAACAGTGTCACCCGGTGCCCGGCGCGTTCGAGGCCGCGGCGCAGTGCCGCCACCGCGGTCTGCACCCCGCCCAGCGTCGCCGGGTGATAGTCCATGAACATGGCGATGTGCACGCCCGGCACGTTACCCATGCGCCCGTTGGTTCGATATCCCATGGTGTCCCCATCGGGTTTCTCGGCCGAAAGTGTTGCGCTCTCGGGAAAAGGGGAGATAACTCGACATGAGAATCGCCATTCCGCTGACCGGCACCCGCGGCGACGTGCAACCGGTGCTGGCCCTGGGGCTGGAATTGCGGCGCCGCGGCCACGACGTGGTGCTGGGCGCGCCGCCGAATCTGGTCGATTTCGCCTCCGCGGCCGGGCTCGCCGCGCGCGCCTGCGGGCCCGATGTGCAGCAGCTCTACAGCTCGGAGGCAGGGCAGCGCGCCCTCGCCGCGGGCAATACGCTGCGGCTGATGCAGCTGGTCGCCCGGCAGATGGCCGACTATGCCGATCGGATGAACCGCGAGGTGGTCGAGGTGTGCGCGGGCGCCGACCTGATCGTGGCCAGCACCGTCACCGAGGACCGCGCGTGCTCGGTCGCCGAGGCGATGGATGTGCCGCTGGTGAGCCTGCACTACTACCCGGCCCGGGTGAACGGGGCCTATCCGTTTCCGGGCGCGCTGCCGGCGAGCTGGGCGCCGCCCGCTCCGGTGAATCGCGCGACGTGGGCGGTGGCGGAGAACCTGCGGCGGATCGTGTTCATGCGCTATCTGAACGATCTGCGCGGCATGCTCGGGTTGCCGAAATCGCGGGCGAGTATCGCGGCGGTGCTGGCACGGCGGCGGGTCCCCGAGGTGCAGATCTACGATCCGGCACTGGTGCCCGGGCTGCCGGCGCAGTGGGACGGCCGGCGCCCGTTCACCGGCTTCCTGACGCTGGATCAGCAGACCCGGCACGCGGTGGGCGAACTCGGCGACGACCACACCGACATCCTGTCCTGGGTGCGGGCGGGGGAGGCGCCGGTGTTCTTCGGATTCGGCAGTATGCCGATCAGCGATCCCGCCGCCGTCCTGGCCATGGTCGGTGAGGTGTCGCGGCGACTCGGGGTGCGAGCATTGGTGAGCGCGGGCTGGAGTGGTATGGAAACCGCTCGTACCCAGGGTGATTCGAGGGTGAAAGTGGTCGGCCCATTCGCCTACGACCTCGTGTTCCCGCACTGCGCGGCCGCGGTGCATCACGGCGGGATAGGCACGTTGTTCGAAAGTCTGCGGGCCGGTCTGCCGACACTGGTGTGTTCGGTGTCGTTCGAACAGCCGATGTGGGGCGGGCAGGTGGATCGGCTCGGGCTCGGCGCACACCTGCGTTTCACCGAGCTCACCACCGAACGACTCGTTCGCGGCGTGACCACGCTGCTGGAACCCGAACGTCGCGCCCGTGCAAGGCAATTCGCGGCTACCCTGCGCACCGAGGGCGCCGCCGCCCATGCCGCCGATATCGTCGAGGCGGCAGCCCGGTGAGGATGATCGCCGCGGATTCGGCGGTGATGTTCCGCCGGTGCGCCCGGCATACCCTGCGCAGTCCGGACACGCTGATCATCTCGCTGCTCATGCCGATCCTGGTGATGCTGCTGTTCACCTACGTCTTCGGCGGCGCGATCGACGTCGGTGGTTCCTACCTCGACTACGTCGTGCCCGGAATCATGCTGTTGTGCACGGGTTTCGGTGCGTCGATCACCGCGACCGCGGTCTCGGCGGATATGACCCGGGGCAGTATCGACCGATTCCGGACGCTGCCGATGTTCCGGCAGGCGATCCTGGCCGGACACGTGGGGGAGGGGGTGGCGCGCAATCTCGCCGCCATCGCGATCGCGGTGATCGTGGCCGTCCTACTCGGCTATCGCCCGCGGGCGGACGTACTCGGCTGGCTGGGGGCGCTGGCCATGATCGTGCTGTTCGTGGTGGCGATCTGCTGGATCGCGGTCGCGCTCGGGCTGGTGGCGAAGAATCCCGAGGCGGCCGGCGGGATGACCTACGCGATCATGTTCATTCCCTACATCAGCAGCGCGTTCGTGCAGACCTCCACCATGCCCGCCTGGCTGCGCGGCTTCGCCGCCTACCAGCCCGCCACGCCCGTGGTGGATACCGTGCGCGGTCTGCTGAATTCGAGCGGAACCGGCGCAAGCGCGGCACTGGCCCTGGTCTGGTGTGCGGGGCTCGGGGTGCTCGGTTTCGGCGCGGCGAGCGCGGTGTTCGATCGGCTCTCCCGGCGATAGCGGACCACGGCGTCTCACCGCCGCGGCGGCGCGGTCAGATCGAGCTGGGCACCCGCGGTGGCGTCCAGGGTCGCCATGCACATCCGTAACACTTCGTCACGCGAAATGCGCTGATGGGCAAGCCATTCGACGGCGACCTCGCGAATGAAGGCGATCCATCCGCTCAGCGCCGCGGCCGCAACCTCTCGGGTGTGCCCCGTGGCGCCACACGCGTCGAGGACGCGCTCGCACAGGGCATTCAGGTCCTCGACCACCGGTCCACGCACCGCCGGATCGGTGGCCGGCGCGGCGCGGTTGGCGATGAGAACCAGCGGAACGTGGGCGCGGTAGAAATCCAGATGCGCCACCAGGCTCCGATAGACGGCGGTGCGAACCGGCTCCTCGGGGTCGATGCGCAGTTCGGCGAGCAGTCGATCGTGAGCGCGCTTCCAGATGGCCGCGAAGAACTCGCCCTTGGTGGGGAAGTAGTGGTACATCAGGGCGCGGGAGGCGCCGGCGTGGGCGGCGATGTCCTCCATCGCGACCTCGTCGAACGAGCGTTCGCCGAACAATCGCGCGCCCACATCCATCAATTCGTCGCGGCGCTGCTCGGGGGTGAGGCGGCGTCGGCTCGGCATCTGCTCATCGTAGGCGTGCGGTGGTTGACGTGAGCGGCGGCAGCGGCCTACCGTTGAGCTTATTCAACAACCGTCTAATAGGGGTCGGCATGCGACGAGTGCTGCAGATCTGGCTACTGGTGTTCGGGCTGGTGTGTGCGGGAATTGCGTTGGCGCACTTGTTCTTCGGTACCGCCAGCGTCATCGGCGCGGGACCGGTGAACGCCACCATCGATTCCGATATGCGCTTCTACGCGGTCGTGTTCGGCGCTTACGGACTGGCCGTGGCGTGGTGTGCGCGCGATGTGGAGCACCGAGGGCCGGCGATCAACGCGCTCGGCGCCGTTTTCTTCGCCGGCGGAATCGCCCGGCTGCTGGCATGGGTGGTGAGCGGGGAACCCAATTGGTTCTACGTGCTCATGACGCCGGTGGAACTGCTGATTCCGGTCCTGAACTACTTCCTGGTGCGGGCGGTGTGCGTCGACCGTGCGCCCCGCGACGGCAGTGCATCCGGCGTCGGCATCCTCGGCACAGCGCCCGCGCTGCGGCAGGGACGGATCGGATAGCGTGCGGCGGCTCGCGCGGCTCAGTGCGTGCTGCGATTGTCGCCCGCGAGACGGCCTCGCCTGATCAACGCCCGTTTGGCGCCCGGCGCGATCGGCGGCAGCGGTGCTTCCGAATCCAGTTCCGGCTCAGCGGGATTGGGCCGGACGAACAGGGTGACCGAGGCGGCCGGACTGAATCCGCTGCGGGTCATCAGGGTGGCCGAGGCGGTATTGCTCTGCTCCACGTCGGTCACGATGCGGCGCGCTCCCCGCGCGAACAACGCTTCCGAACAGATATCCACCAGTCGCCGCGCCAGCCCGCGCCCCTGCATATCCGGCGCCACCGCGACCCACTCCAGATATCCCCAGTCGTCCCGCAATTCGAATTCCATGGACCCGAGCACGAATCCCACCACCCGATCCGAATCCAATGCCACCCAGCAGGCGTTGTCCGCCGAATCCAAATGTTCGGCCACCGACGTCAACGACCACGAGGTGTAGGGCTTGACGCTGGTGTCGAACACTTCGTGACCCAGATCCAGCACCTGCCGCAAATGCCCCAGACCCATGGGCACGATCACCGCATCGCCATCCATCCGCCCAGTTTGCCAGAGGTGTGCCGACCGTCGGGTGTTGTGGATTCCGCCGGTGGGGCGCGTCGCGCCGCGCATGCGTGACGCGCCGCGAGTCGGCGGGCATGGACCCGCCGACGTTCCTGCGATCAGCCGTTGGGCTGATTCGGAGCGCCGTCCATCGGCGGTGCCATCCCGGGTCCGCCGCCCTGTCCGGGAGCCGCGCCTCCCGGTCCGGGACCGTTCTGCCCCGGATCGCCGCCCTGCGCCATTCCGCCGAAGCGGCCCGACCGTCCGGTGCGACCACCCATCTGCCCGGATTCGGTGCCGCTCGTGATCGCGGTCGCGGTGGCGGTCCCGTTCGCCTCCGTGCCCTGAATGCGCACGGTGTCACCGACTTTCACCGCCGAATGCTGGGTGCTGCCGGAAATCGTGTAGGTCTGGGTGAAGTTGTCGGCGCTCTCGGCGGTGATCGAGGTGTCCGATACCGCGGTCACCGTGCCCGTCTGAGTGATCTCGGTGGTGTAGCCGCCGTTGCCGTCGCTGATCACGAACTGGCCGTGCAGGCTCTGGCCGGTCATGCCCATACCGCCCGGGCCCGCGGTGTTGTGCCCGCCGCCCCAGCTGGTCCCGGGCCCGCCCGGACCACCGTGCGCACTGCCGTCGGAATGTGTGGCCGCGTAGACGACGCCGCCCCCGGCCGCCGCGATCACCGCGGCGATACCGACCGCGGCCAGCGACTTCTTCGTCGACCAGGTGGCGGCCGGCCGGGTCTGCGGCGCGCCCCAGGTGTGTTCCGGCTCGGCCGGAGGCTGTGGGGTGGGCTCGGTCATCGCGTACTCCTTGTCGTCGAATGCGATCGCGGGCCGTCGATGCCGCGATCGCGTTGCTCGGTCAACCCTGCGGTGCGAAGCTGGGTCTGCGCTGTGGACTCGTTCGGTACCCGCTGTGGTGAACGCGCCGCGACCGCGGCACTCACAGCCGACCCCCAGACACGGCACAGCGGACACCTAGCCGCCGTTCCCAGACTGGGGTCATGACCACCACGAACACCCCGGCCGAGCGCGTCGTGATGCGCCGCGCGGACGGCAGCCCCGTGACCGTCCTCGTCGTCGACGACGAGCCGGTGCTCGCGGAAATGGTGTCGATGGCGTTGCGCTACGAAGGCTGGCAGGTCGTCACCGCCGCCGACGGCCGCACCGCGGTCACCGCGGCCCGCGAGAACCGCCCCGACGTGGTGGTTCTCGACGTGATGCTGCCGGATATGACCGGGCTCGAGGTGCTCGCGAAGCTGCGCCGCGATCTGCCGTATCTGCCGGTGCTGCTGCTGACCGCGAAGGATTCGGTCGAGGATCGCATCGCCGGGCTCACCGCCGGCGGCGACGACTACGTCACCAAACCGTTCAGCATCGAGGAGGTGGTCCTGCGCCTGCGCGCACTGCTGCGCCGCACCGGCATCACCACTGTCGACAACGACGCTCAGATCGTGGTGGGCGATCTGATGCTCGACGAGGACAGCCACGAGGTGACGCGCGCGGGCGAGCCGATCACGCTGACGTCCACGGAGTTCGAACTGCTGCGCTATTTCATGCGCAATCCCCGTCGCGTGCTGAGCAAGGCGCAGATTCTGGATCGGGTCTGGAGCTACGACTTCGGCGGCCGCTCCAACATCGTCGAGCTCTATGTCTCCTATCTGCGCAAGAAGATCGACAGCGGTCGCGAACCGATGATCCACACCCTGCGCGGCGCCGGATATGTCCTCAAACCCGCCGGCTGAGGCCCCGGCGAGCGAGCCGCGGTCTCGCCGTTGGTGGTCGGCGCGTGGTTGGTCGCTGCGCGCGCGACTGCTGGTCGGACAGTTGCTGTTGCTGGTGGTCGTGGTCGTGGGTATCGGCGCCGCAACGGAATTCGCGCTGCAGCAGTTTCTCGTGCATCAGCTCGACACCGAGTTGGTCGATGTGCAGAAGCGTTCCCTCGGCGAGGCCGGCGGTGGGCCGAGTCTCGGGCCGCCACCCGGCGATCCGGACCACGGCTATCGGCCGCCACCGAACCACGGCGGTCCCGGGCCGGATTTCCTGGACCGGCGCGGCATTCAAGCCGATACCGTCGGCGCCAGTATCGACGGCGCCGACGTTACCGCCGCCAAGATCGATGCCGACGGGACCCAGACCAGTTTGTCCGCGGCCGCCCGGCAGCAGTTGGCCCGGGTGGCGTCGGACGGCGATCCGGTGACCGTCGACCTCGACGGGCAGGGCTCCTATCGCGTGGTCGCGAATTCGACCTGGTCGGGCGCCACGGTGGTGACCGGTATGCCGTTGACCGCGGTTCACGCCACGCTGATGCGGGTCCTGCTGATCCTGGTGGTGGTCACCGCAGTGGTGCTCGTCGTCGCGATCACCGTGGGCATCTGGGTGATCCGCCGCGCGCTGGCACCGCTGGACCGAGTGGCCGCCACGGCCTCCCGGGTGGCCGATCTGCAGCTCGATCGCGGCGAAGTGGCGTTACCGGTGCGGGTTCCGGCCGACGACGCCGATCCGCGTACCGAGGTCGGACAGCTCGGTTCCGCGGTCAACCGCATGCTCGATCACATCGACAGCGCGCTGTCGGCCCGCCACGCCAGTGAGACGCGGGTGCGGCAGTTCCTCGCCGACGCCAGTCACGAACTGCGCACCCCGCTGGCCGCGATTCGCGGCTATGCCGAACTGGCCCAACGGAAACGGGCCGAGGTGCCCGGCGACGTCGCCAACGCGATGAACCGAGTGGATTCGGAATCGCGGCGGATGACGGCGCTGGTCGAGGACATGCTGCTGCTGGCCCGGCTCGATTCCGGGCGCGGCCTCGAACACGAGCCGGTGGATCTGACCCGGTTGACCGTCGACGCCGTCAGCGACGCCCACATCGCGGGCCCGGACCACCGGTGGAATCTGGATCTGCCCGGCGAACCGGTCGTCGTCACCGGTGATGCGGCGCGACTGCACCAGGTGCTGGCCAACCTGCTCGCCAACGCGCGGGTGCATACGGGCCCCGGCACCACGGTCACGGTCTCGCTGGAACGCGACGGCGCCGGCCGCGCGATCTGGCAGGTCGCCGACAACGGTCCCGGTATTCCCGCCGCACTGCAGCCGGAAGTGTTCGAACGCTTCGCGCGCGGCGATTCCTCGCGCTCGCGGCGGGCCGGAAGCAGCGGTCTGGGGCTGGCGATCGTCGCGGCGGTGGTGAAATCGCACGGCGGCGCGATCAGCCTCGACAGTGCACCAGGACATACGGTTTTCACCGTCCGGCTGCCGGAGGAGACCTCACAGCGGGCACACAGCGAAGCCCAAGGCAGCAACCACCTCGGTCGATGACGATCGACATATGACGACGACTGTGCTGGAAACGCCCCCGGCCGCGGTGACCGGACCGCCGCCGCCGCGGACCGCGAGCCCGCGGTGGCGGCAGCTGTCGCTGGTGGCGCTGCTGGCGGCCACCGCGCTGCTGTATGTGTGGGACCTGGGTGCCGGCGGCTGGGCCAACGAGTTCTACGCCGCCGCCGTACAGGCCGGATCGCAGAGCTGGAAGGCGATGCTTTTCGGATCCAGCGACGCCGCCGACGCGATCACCGTGGACAAGACGCCCGGCGCGCTGTGGGTCATGGATATCTCCGCGCGGATCTTCGGCCTCAACTCGTGGAGTCTGCTGGTGCCTCAGGCGCTCGAGGGCGTCGCCGCCGTCGCCGTGCTGTACGCCGCGGTGCGCCGGGTCGCCGGGCACTGGCCGGGAGTTCTCGCCGGTGCCGTTCTGGCGCTCACACCGGCCGCGGCGCTGATGTTCCGCTTCGACAATCCGGATGCCCTGCTCGTGCTGTTGCTGACCGCCGCCGCCTACTTCGTGCTTCGATCCGTCGAAAAGGACAGCGCCGCGTGGTGGTTGCCGCTGGCCGGGGCGGCCGTCGGATTCGGATTCCTGGCGAAGATGATGCAGGCGTTCATCGTGCTGCCGGTTTTCGCGGTGGTTTATCTGCTTGCGGCCCAAGTTACTTGGAAAACGAGGATTATCCGCGCGGTGGCGGCTGTGCTCGCGATGGTGGTGTCCGCGGGCTGGTATCTGGCCGTGGTCGCGCTCTGGCCCGCCTCCTCGCGGCCCTTCATCGGCGGCTCACAGCACAACAGCGTGCTCGAATTGACGTTGGGCTACAACGGTTTCGGGCGGCTCACCGGTGACGAGGTGGGCGGTCTGGGCAATATGAACTACGACGTCGGCTGGGCGCGACTGTTCGGCTCCGAGATGGGTGGTCAGATCTCCTGGCTGATCCCGGCGGCGCTGATCATCGGCGTCGCCGGTCTCTGGCTCACTCGTCGCGCGCCCCGCACCGATCCGACGCGGGCAGCGCTGGTGCTGTGGCTGGGCTGGCTGATACTCACCGGCGGAATCTTCAGCTTCGCGAGCGGCATCCTGCATCCCTACTACACGGTGGCGCTGGCTCCGGCCACTGCGGGCATTCTGGCGATCGGCGCCTGCCAATTGTGGTTGCGGCGCAACGACCTTCGAGCCACGGCGGTGCTGTCGGGCACGCTGGTGGTGACCACCGTTCTCGCCTGCCTCCTGCTCGCGCGCACCAGCGATTGGAATCCGTGGCTGCGGCCCGTCGTCGCGGTGGTGGGTGTGGGTGCCGCGGCACTGCTGCTGGTGGTCTCCCGATTGCCGCGGGCACTGGGTGCGGCGGTGGTGGCCGTGGCGCTGGCCGCCGGCCTGGCGGGGCCGACCGCCTACGCGTTGGCGACCGCGTCGACTCCGCACACCGGAGCGATTCCGTCCGCCGGCCCGTCCAGCGGGCGCTTCCCAGGCGGGATGCCGCCCGGCGGCGGTCCCGGCGCGCATGCCGGTGGTCCGATGGGCGGCCTCCTCGGCGGTATTTCCGTCGGCTCGACTCTGTCTGCGGCACTGCGCGACAACGCCGCCGCCTACACCTGGGTAGCGGCCGCGGTCGGCTCCAACAGCGCCGCCGCCTACCAGCTCGACACCGGCGACCCGGTCATGGCCGTCGGCGGTTTCAACGGCACCGACCCGTCACCGACCCTGTCCCGGTTCCAGGAGTACGTGGGCCGGCACAAGATCCACTACTTCATCGGCGGTGAAGGTATGGCGGGAATGCGCGGTGCCCCCAGCGGCGGCAGCCACGAGGCGTCCGACATCGCCCAGTGGGTAGCCGCGAACTTCACCGCCCGAACCATCGACGGAGTGACGGTCTACGACCTGACCACACCCGCCGAGTAGGGGCTGCATGCCGTGCCGCCCGGCGCGCAGAAGTGGCCGAATGGTTGGCATCGCTCACCGATGCGGACTTCGCAACCGCTCAGCGGAAACTCGATCTACTCGCCAGCGAACCGGATCGCCGATCACGAGATGTGCCGGTTGGTGATGGTGGCCAGTAGGTAATCGAGCGGCAGCTCGATTGTGCCGTCGATGGTTTCGGCGTGTGCGGCTACGAAAGTGGTGAGGTCGGTGTGCAATCGGTCCCAGCGGCCCTCGTCGATCGAGGCCTGCCGCTCGTGCATGACGTGGCCTGCGGTGCGGATGAGGAAATCCGCTCCGGCGCTGGGGGATTCGAAGCGCAGGGTGATGCGTTCCCGCGTACTGGTGGTGATGAGCATGCCGTGGGGCTGCAGGAGTGTTGCGAGTGCGTCGCGGTCGCCCCAGCGGCTCGGTGGGGCACCGGCAGGGGGTGGTGGCAGGTACGGGGCGAGGATGCGGCCCATCGCGGGCAGGGCGCTGCCCGGAAGCCACGACGCGAGCACGATCCGTGCGCCGCGGCCGGCGATGCGGGCGATTTCGGCTACCGCGGCGTCATGGCCGGACGCATACATCACACCGAACACCGAGACGACGACGTCCGCGCAGGCGTCGGGGAGCGGGAGATCGCCCACATCGCCGCGCAGCCACTGTATTCGGCCACCGTGTTCGGCGGCCCGCGTCGCCGCGATCCGCAGCAGCGTCGGTTCGAAGTCGATGCCGACGACCTCGGCGCCGCGCGCGGCCGCGAGCAGCGCGGCATTGCCGGTACCGGTGGCGATGTCGACCACCCGATCGCCCGGCGATACCGCTGCCGCCTCGATCGCGGCCACGGCCGCCGGGTACAACCGCGCCGCCATCGCCGGATAGTCGCCGTACCCCCACGTAGTCGCTGCCGTATCGTCCACCATCGCCTCCGTCGTCGAAGGCGCCCTTGGTCGTATCGGCGGACGAGCGTGGCGGAAACCGTTCCGTCGCAGCGCCTCTCGCCCGCTGCCGAGTGTAGCGGTGCGCCCCGGCCTAGACGAGCGGCCGCGCGGGGGTCACGGCCCGGTGGTGGACGACGAGGTCGAACCATTCGCTCAGGGAGCCGCCCGAGAGGTGGAACGCGCCGTCGTTCTCGGGGGCGTACACGGGGCCGATCACGCGGGTCTTCGTCGGCGCGGTGAGCCAGGTTCGCACCGAGTCCGGGCCCGGGGTTCGTAGATCCAGCAGGTAGGTGGCGATATCGACGCGGCCGAGTACGGCTTCGGCGAAGTCGACCGGTGGGGATGGGAAGGTGTGCGCGGTCGAGCCGTGGTCGAACGTCAGGCCGACGGACAGATAGCCGGAACCGAAATGCTCTCGAAGATGGCCGCCCGCGCTGCGATGAGTGACCCGCTTCTCGCCGAGGAGCACATTTCGTGCCGCGGCGGCGACCGTATGCGTCGTGCCGCCCCAATAGACGACCTTGTGCCCGGTGCGCTCGTGCCAGCGGATCACAGTGTCTGCCAGCATCTTTTCGATATCGCCGAGGTCGCCGGATTCCGCTGTGACCCGGCGCTCGGGCTCCGGATGGGCGATACGAACCGGATCGTCGGGGTGCTGCCGGTTGTATCGGCGTATCCATCCGACGACCTCGAATATCTCCTCGGTTCGCCAGAACGATCGGGCCCCGGCCAGCAGCGCGCGCGGGTCGCCGGCCCCGGTGCGCACGTACTCGTCGAGCGCGGCGCTGGTCGCATCGTCGCCCTCCAGGACGAGGCTGCGAAGTCCCGAGTGTTCCACGAGGAAACGCAGGATCCGATGGGCGGTCACCGACAGCTCGTGGGTGTCGCGGGTCGCGGCGCCCAGCGCGACGACGCGTGCGGCGCCGGCCGACCGGCGCAGTGGCGCCAGATCGGTGAGTGGATGCTCCGGGGCCGAGGCGGAGAGCGGATGAGCGTGCTGCTCGACCCATGGCGTCACGGTGTCGATCGAAGTGGTCATGCGGCAACTCTGGTACCCCAACCATGGTTGAGGTCAAGAAGCTCCTCACAGTCGGCGCATAGGTTCGGCAAAGAGCCGACCCACCTCCGGGCGCGATCCTCGATGCAACGGCCGCGGCAGACAGCCCGGCGACCGAGGCGGAGGAGAACCGTATGACGATCGCAGAGGCGCCGCGTCGGCAGGCCGAGCCGACCGGATCGCCGCCGCAGCCGGCGCGGTGGGGCGCGTTCCTCTCGGGACCGCCCGACCAGCCGCGATGGGCGCGGCCCGGGCTGCTGGTGCTGCTGGTCGCGACCGCGTTCCTGTATCTGTGGGGACTGAGCGCCTCCGGGTGGGCCAACGACTTCTATGCCGCCGCGGTACAGGCGGGCACGCAGAGTTGGAAGGCGCTGCTGTTCGGATCGCTAGACTCCGGTAACGCCATCACCGTCGACAAGCCGCCCGCCGCGCTGTGGGTGATGGGGCTGTCCGGGCGGCTGCTCGGATTCGGTTCGTTCTCGCTGCTGTTGCCGCAGGCATTGATGGGTGTGGCGTCGGTCGGGCTGCTGTACGGGGCGGTGCGGCGCTGGAGCGGTCCGGCGGCCGGACTGATCGCGGGTGCGGCGCTGGCGTCGACTCCGGTCGCGGCGCTGATGTTCCGGTTCGACAACCCGGACGCCCTGCTGGTGCTGCTGCTGGTCGCGGCGGCGTATTGCACGGTCCGGGCCACCGAGAAGGGGAGTGGTCGCTGGCTGGCGGCGGCCGGGGTGGCGGTCGGCTTCGGCTTTCTCACCAAGATGATGCAGGCGTTCCTGGTGCTGCCGGCACTCGGCCTAGTGTTTCTCGTCGCCGCGCCGATCGCACTGCGGGCCCGGATCCTGAAACTCCTGGGAGCCGTTGTCGCGCTGGTGATTTCCGGTGGCTGGTTCGTCGCGCTGGTGAGCCTGTGGCCCGCCGATTCGCGGCCCTACATCGGCGGCTCCACGGACAACAGCCTGCTCGAACTCGCCCTGGGCTACAACGGTCTCGGCCGCGTGATGGGCGGTGAAGGCAACGGCGGTGGCGGCGGTGGTCCCGGTGGGGGCGGCAACATCGGCTTCGGCGGCAGCACCGGAATCACCCGCCTGTTCGGCGACTCGATGGGCACCGAAATCTCGTGGCTGCTCCCGGCGGCACTGATCGGGCTGGTGGCCGGCCTGTGGTTCACCCGGCGCACACCCCGCACCGGACGCATCCGCGCGAGCCTGATCCTGTGGGGCGGCTGGCTTCTGGTCACCGGCGTGGTCTTCAGCTTCATGCAGGGCACGATTCACCCCTACTACACCGTGGCCTTGGCGCCGGCGATCGCCGCGCTGGTCGGCATCGCGGTGGTGGAACTGTGGCGCGGACGTGAATTCGCCTCTGCGCGTGCGGCCTTGGGTCTCATGCTGGCGGCGACCGGGGTCTGGAACTTCGTCCTGCTGGACCGCACGCCCGACTGGTACCCGGCGCTGCGCTGGATCGTCCTGATCGGCTCGATCGTGGTCGCGGCGGTCCTCGTCGTCGGCGCGCACGCCCTCGGCCGGATGACCGTGATCGTCGCGGCCGCCGCACTGCTGTTCGGCTTCGCCGGCACGAGCGCCTACGCCCTGGAGACAGCGGCGACCGCGCACAGCGGGTCGATTCCGACCTCCGGCCCCGACACTGGCCGCGGCATGGGCGGATTCGGTGGCGGACCCGGAGGTATGTCTCCGGACGGAAATGCCCCGGGTGCTTCGGTAACCGCGTCCGGCGCCACCGCACCTGATGGGACTGATTCGGGCACAACGGATTCGACATCCGGCGGCGCGACGAACGCGCAACCACCGGCGAGTGCCGACTCGACCGGCACCCGCGACGGCGGTCCCGGCGGAGGCAACTCCGGCAACACCGCCCTGCGGGAACTGCTGAAGAGTGCGAACAACCGCTGGGCGGCGGCCACGGTCGGCTCGCAATCCGCGGGCAGCCTCGAATTGTCCACGGGCACAGCGATCATGGCGATCGGCGGCTTCACCGGCAGCGACAATTCGCCCACCCTGGCCCAATTCCAGGACTACGTGAAGAACGGCGACATCCACTACTTCTTCGCGGGCGGCGGCCCCGGCGGCCGTGGT
Organism: Nocardia sp. AB354; assembly: GCF_049538315.1. Lineage (NCBI taxonomy): Bacteria > Bacillati > Actinomycetota > Actinomycetes > Mycobacteriales > Nocardiaceae > Nocardia > Nocardia sp. AB354. The sequence goes on from NZ_JBMVFU010000007.1 coordinate 319,402, forward strand.
GGCCCGGGCGGCGGCTCCGGCAGCGCCGGCGAGATCACCAGCTGGGTCGAATCCCACTACACCGCAATAACTGTGGGCGGAACGACGGTCTACGACCTGACTCAACCCATCGACTGACAACCGAATCGGGGCCTTGCGATAGATGGCAGGGCCCCGATTCGCGTTCCGGACTCCGCGAGTCGCGGCTGCTACAAAAGGCCGTACACTCAGCCGAATTCGAGTTCCGACCAGGGAATGTCGATCGGAAACGGATGGTCGATGCGAACCGATTCCGAGGCGGTGGGTGACCAGGCGCCCGCCAGGACGTAGTTCGCCTGGTGCAGGACCGATACTCCGGGCGGCAGCGGCCCCACCTGCGGGGCCAGAACGTACGCGTGCACGTGCGCGATGGCGCTGCGTTGCGTGGCGAGGGTGACCTCCCAATACCAGGGAATCCCCGCCTTGGCATAGCGTGCCTTCTTCAGTTCCATATCCGCATCCGAATTCGATGGCGACAGCACCTCGCCCACCAACACGACGTCGGGGGAGCGGACATGCTGGTACGGCTGTTCGAGACAGCGGTGAACCATGAAATCCGGTGTTACGAAGTCGGACTTGCCGGACTTGCCGAAGAACACGTTGGTTTTCGTGCGCACACTCCAGCACTGTTCGGGATCGTCGGACATCTGTTTCCGAGCGCAGCGTCGAAGGCCGCTCCACAACAGGTTGGTGAACTCCTGGTGTTCACCGGGGCCGCGACGAAGCCACACCACCCGGCCCTCCCACAGCTCGATGCGAGCTGCGATGTCTTCGGGCAACTGCTCCAGCTCCTCCCAGGTCATGTACTCGGGAAGATCCGGTCGCGCGACATCCGGGCAGGACATGATGCCCATCGTAGCGGGCCGAACCGTGCTGTTCAGTGGCTCGACGTGCGGATTCGGAGGGCGGTCGTCCAGCGGGCAGGGGCGTGGGCGGTGGTCCGCCCACGCCCGAGTTCCGTCCTCAGTCGCTCTCGCTGTCGTGGGTGTGCTGTTCGTAGGGCTGGTTCATGGTGTGCTGGAACTTGATTGCGGAGGCGATGCCGACGGGGATGCCGAGGAGCGCGGCGCCGAGGATGGCGCCCATACCGCCCAGGACGCCCGCTCCGGCCAGGCAGCCGGCGATGAGGGTGAGTCCGGCGGCGTCGAGGACGGGCGCGCCGAACACCGCGCCCGCTACGGCGCCGACTCCGCAGCCGACGGCGAGGCCGATGAGACCGCCGGTCATCGTTCCGACGCTGGTAGCCAGGCCGAATTCGTTGATGGCGGCCTGGATCGCCGCATCGAATCGCTCGGTCTGCGGGTCGCCGTCGATATTCTCCAGGTGCAGTTCCGGCGTCGCCGCGCGTGCCGCCGCCCGCACCTCGGGTGCGGCGTGGACGGCGGTCAGGGCCTTCGGCTCGGTCGGGAAGGCCGGGACACCGGCGACCGTGGCGCCGGAGGCGTCGCGCACCTGGAATTGCCCGCCCGCCGCGACCAGCGTGGCCGTCGCGGTCTCGATCACTACGGACTGATCCGCGGTGGAGCTCGTGTACTGCACGCCCGGCATGATCTCGGTGCTCAGGACGTGATCTGCCGCCGTCGTGGGCGCGGCGGATGCGACAGCCGAACCGGCGCCCAACGCGCTCACCACCGTGATCGCCGTGACGGTCATGCGGGTGATCTTGTTCATCTGATCTCTGTTCCGTTCTGTGTTCTGCGCAGCGCTCGATGGAGCGGCATCAGACATTAACGGAAATGATTTCCATTTTCCATTCGGCGGGCGAGCCGAGTGGTGTGAAGTGGGTGAGCTCGTAATCAGCTGGAACGGCGGCTCCGTTCGGAAGCGCCGGCGGGCGCGTGCGTCAGCGCGGGCAGGAGGTAGGTGCGCAGATGATGGGACACCGCGGCGGGATCGTCGGGGTCGAAGGTGTCGCCGGGGACGGTGCCGAGGCTGATGAGGACCCGGGCCACCCACTCGGCGACCTCGGCCAGATCGTGGCCGGGGTGCACTTCTCCGCGTTCGGCGGCGCGGTCGATATAGGGCCGCCAGAATGCCGCGAGCGCGGGGACAAGGGCGGTGACGCCGGCGCCGGCGCAGGCCGCGAACTCCTCGGGTTCGGACGAGCGCAGGCGCATGAGCAGCGCGCCCGGATCGTCGTAGGCGCCGCGGCCGATACGCACGCCGATGGTGAGCTGTTCGGCGAAGGTGTCGATGCGGTCGAGTTCGGCGCGGGCGTCGTTCCACCAGGTGTCGGTGAGCCGCACGATCGCGGCGCCGATCAGCGCGGGCTTGTCCGGGAAGTGCCGGTACAGCCAGGCGCGCGAGACGCCCGCCTCCTCGGCCACCTCCATCATCGTGGTGGCGCGAATTCCCTTGGCGGCCAGCAATTTCTGTGTCGCTTCCAACAGCCGGTCGACCACCGTCGTGGTCGTCGTGTCGCTCATCCGCCGCCCCTTTCGCCGCACACCCGTACCGGTTCGCTGTCGACCGGTTTCGGGAAAACCCTAGCAATGTGTGGACAGATCTGAGAATGTGTCTACTAGTAGACACTATCGAGAATCTGTCTACACGCCCATGGCGTGAAAGGAGTGGTGATGTATCAACCGCGTACCGCGGTCATCGGCGCCGGAATCAGCGGTCTGACCGCCGGCAAGATGCTCGGCGACTACGGGGTGCCGTATGTGTGCTTCGAATCCTCGGACCGTGTCGGCGGCAACTGGGCCTTCGGCAATCCGAACGGGCACAGCAGCGCGTACCGCTCCCTGCACATCGACACCTCCAAACATCAGCTGTCGTTCCGTGACTTCCCGATGCCGGAGGAATTCCCCGACTTCCCGCACCACACCCAGATCAAGCAGTATCTCGACGATTACTGCGCCGCCTTCGACCTCTACCGTTCCATCGAATTCGGCAACGGTGTCGAACACGCGCGGCGACTGCCGGGCGGCGGCTGGGAACTGCGCACGCAGCGAAACGAGGTGCGCCATTTCGATTTCCTGGTCGTCGCCAACGGGCACCACTGGGACCCGCGCTATCCGGAATTCCCGGGCGAATTCACCGGCCGCACCATGCACGCCCACCACTACATCGACCCGCGCACCCCGATGGACTTCTCCGATCAGCGCATCCTGGTGGTCGGACTGGGCAACAGCGCCGCCGATATCGCGGTAGAGCTGTCGTCGAAGGCGCTGGGCAACAAGCTGACGCTGTCCACTCGCTCCGGCGCCTGGATCGTGCCGAAGTACATCGCCGGTAAGCCGGCCGACAAGTACTACCGCACGAGCCCCTACATCCCGTTCTCCTGGCAGCGCAAGATCGCGCAGTGGGGACAACCGCTGACCGCGGGCCGTCCGGAGAACTACGGCCTGCCCACACCGAATCACAAATTCTTCGAAGCGCACCCGACCCAATCGGTGGAACTGCCGCTGCGGCTGGGTTCCGGCGACGTGATCCCGAAACCGAATATCGACCGATTCGACGGCGCCACCGTGCATTTCGCCGACGGCACCGCCGACGATTTCGACATCATCATCTACGCCACCGGCTACAACATCACGTTCCCGTTCTTCGATCCGGAGTTCATCAGCGCTCCGGACAACAAGATCGATCTGTACAAGCGGATGTTCCTGCCCGGTTTCGAGGATCTGGCCTTCGCCGGATTCGCCCAGTCCACCCCGACCCTGTTCCCGTTCGTCGAATGCCAGGCGCGACTGATCGGGGCCTATGCGGTGGGCCGCTACCGGCTGCCGTCGGCGGACGAGATGCGGCGGGTGATCGTCGCCGAACAGCACCACTACACCGGCCATATGGTGCCCAGCGCCCGGCATACCCAGCAGGTGGACTACTTCCTCTACGAACACGATATGCGGGTGCGTGAGATTCCGGCCGGCGCCGAGCGGGCGCGGCTGTCGGGGCCGCCCCCGTGGGCGCGCGTGGCGGAGACGGATCGACCGGTGGGAGTGGCACAGTGACGACGTATCGGCAGGTCGAGTTCACCTCGGCCGGAACCACCTGTAACGCATGGTTTTTCGAGGGCACGCCGGACGGGCCGTTCGACGGTTCCGCCGGCCGTCCGGTCGTGGTGATGGCGCACGGATTCGGCGGGACGAAGGATTCCGGACTGGAACCGTTCGCACAGCACCTCGCCGCGGCCGGACTGGCCGTATTCGCTTTCGACTACCGGGGTTTCGGCGCCTCCGCCGGTGAACCCCGGCAGCGGGTCTCGATGGCCGCACAGGCCGAGGACTACCGTGCCGCGCTGTCCGCGGCCGCACGGCAGCCCGGCGTGGATCCGAATCGACTGGTCGCCTGGGGCATCTCACTGTCCGGCGGCCACGCCCTCACCGTCGCCGCGGACCGGACCGACATCTGCGCGGTCGTCGCGCTCGTGCCGCTGGTGAACGGATTGGCCGCGGGCCGAGTCGCTTTCGCGCAGGTCGGCGCCGCGGCGATCGCGAAATCCACGGTGTCGAGTGTGCGCAGCGCCCTGGCCGGACGGTTCGGCGGTAATCGGGTGATGATGCCGCTGGTCGGCAGGCCCGGCGAACATGCCGCCCTGACCGCCGACGGCTACTACGAGAGCTATACCGCACTCGCGGGCCCCACCTGGCGCAACGAGGTGGACGCGGCGATCGGTCTGGAACTGGGCAGCTATCGCGCCGACCGACGGGCCGCGCGCATCACCGCGCCGGTGCTGATGCAGATCGCCGACTTCGACCGCGCCGCGCCCGCTCACGCCGCGGCCAAGGCCGCGTTCGCCGCACGTGCCGAGGTTCGCCACTACCCGTGCGACCACTTCGACATCTTCGCCGGCAACGACTGGTTCGAGCCCGCCGTCGACCATCAGGTGCACTTCCTGACCCGCCATCTCGCCGCCGACCGCGCGATCGCCGAGGGGGCACAGCGATGAGTACAGCCGGTGAAGCGGCGAATGCCCCGGAGGCAGCGCCGACCACGCGGGGCGCGATGGTGATCGGCGGTGGCTCCGGCATCGGCCGCGCCACCGGACATGCGCTGGCGCGCGACGGGTTTCGCGTCGTGGTCGCCGATGTGAATCTCGAGGCGGCGCGGAGGGTGGCGGCGGAGATCGGCGATCCGGCGAGCGCGGTGGCGCTCGATGTCACCGACGAGGCGTCGGTGGCAGCCTGCTTCGAAGCGAGCGGCCACCTTCACGCGGTGGTGAACTGCGCGGGGCTGCCGCTACCCGGCCCGATCACCGAACTCGAACTGGCACACTGGAAAACGACGGTCGACGTCTGCCTCACCGGATCGTTCCTGGCGATCAAATACGCGGGCCGCCACCTGGCCGACGGCGGATCCATCACCTGCATCGCCTCCCTCAACGGCCGCCAGCCCGGAACCGGGATGGCCGGTTACTGTTCGGCCAAGGCGGGTGTGCTGATGCTGGTGGAGGTCGCGGCGCTGGAGTTGGCCGAGCGCGGCATCCGGGTGAACGCGATCAGTCCGGGCCTGGTCGACACTCCGCTGGTCGCCGGTATCGCCTTCGTTCCAGGGCTGACCGAGGAGTACCTCGAGAACACCCCGCTCGGACGCAGCGGCCGACCCGAGGAAATCGCCGAGATGGCAGCCTTCCTGGCCTCCGACCGGGCGGCGTGGATGACGGGTGCGGCCATCGATCTCAACGGCGGCGCACATCTGAAGCGCTATCCCGACGTCCTGGCCCGAGTGCGGGCGCTGGCCGAGGGTTAACGCGCCGCGTGCGGGTAGGTGTGCTGATGCAGGCGGTGCAGGAGCGCCTGCATCAGCCCCGACTCGAAGGCCGACGCCAGTGTCCCCTCGGTGAAGCGGTCCGCGCGCACCAGCAGGGTCAGGTATTGCAGGCACTGCTGTGCGGTGCAGGTCGCCAGCGCCGCGCGGTCACGGCGCTGGATCGCCTGCTGTCCCTCTTCCCAAGCGCCCCAATTGAAGTGGGTCAGCAGCAGATGCCTATCGACCAGGAAGCGCACCACCTCGTCGACGAGCGGCGCCTTCCGCGACCAGGCCGAGCCGGAGGCCGCTTTGTCGACTCGGCACACCAGATCGGTGAGCACGCCGCGATCGTGGGCGGTCAGCCGCGCCAAAGCGGCCTCCGCCGATTCGACCGTCATGGGGTTGGCCTGCGTCACGATCCGACACCTCCGTCATGTGAAAACTAGGAATTTCATACCATGAGGTGTGTAGTTCTTCTCGGCGCAGTCTCCGATGCCGGCTAGCGGCGGGGCTCCGCATCACCGTCGGCAACCAGGAACACCGGCAGTGTCGAAGGATCGCCGATGAACTCGAATTCCGCACCGCGCGTGTCGACTTCGCCGTCGGTGGCCAATGAGATCGGCGGCCCGTCCACGCGTACCCGCAACTTGTCCGCATGCCGGTGGACGTAGGTGGGCGAATCGCCGAGGGTGCCGGTGAGCGACGCCCAGATCAGCCGCAACCGGGAGAACCGCCGGTCCGCGCGCAGATACCGGATATCCAGACCGGCGCCGTGCAGATCGGTTCGGGCAGTGGGCACCTGATCGCGGGGGCGGTAGGCTCCGTTGCCCACGAACAACATCCACACCGAGGCCGGAACGCCGTCGATGGTGGTGCGCAGCGGCTGGGCGCGCACGAGCACGCACACCATCGCCACCGCCGCTGCCGGCCATTTGCCGATGCGATGTTCCCAGCGTTCACGCAACCGGACGAAATCGGGATAACCGCCGAGGCTCGCGGTGTTCACCAGGGTGCGTTCGCTGCCGTCGTCCAGGCGCACCCGCGCGGTGTCGGCTAGCGCGACCTGTCCGGAGGACAGTGCGGCGAGGGTGGCGGCGATGTCCTCGACACCTATGTCCCGGGCGAAGTGGTTCAGGGTGCCGCCCGGGAAGACGGCCAGCGGAAGTCCGTGCCGCACCGCCGCTTCCGCGACCGCCGAAACCGTGCCGTCCCCGCCCAGGACGCCGAGCGCGCGGATCGATCCGGATCTCACCCGGGTGTCGATCTCGGCGTCCAGGTCGATGTCGTCGCCGAGTTCGAGCAGCGTCGCGGCCGGAAGCTTGCGGATCAGATCGGCCAGCAGTCCGCCGCCGTCGCCGCTGCCGGAGTTCGGATTGGCGACCAACAGCAGGCCGTCGCCGCCGATCAGGGGTTCGATCCGCTGTGCCGGGCCGACCGTCGCGGGTTCGTCGCGACGCACCGCCCACCACCGCCTGGTGCCGACCGCGACGGCGCCGCCGAGTGCCGCGCCGGCGAGCACGTCGGTGGGCCAGTGCGCGCCCACGTGAACCCGCGAGTACGCGACCGCGGCTGCCACGGGCGCCACCGCAACCGCCAGTGCCGGTGATTCCAGCGCCACGCCGGTGACGAAGGCCGCCGCCGAGGCGGCGTGGCCGGAGGGAAACGACGACGAGATCGGTGGCGAGATCAGGCGCCGCATCTGCGGCACCGCCTCGGCGGGTGGCCGGCGCCGCGGGAACAGTGGTTTGCCGACACCGTTGGCCAGCCCGCTCGCGATGCCGACGGCGACGAGTCCGCGCGCCGCGGCACGGCGGTGAGTCGTGGTCCCGACGGCGATCGCACCGACACCGGCCGCGATCCACAGCCGATTGGCGTTGGCGGCGTGGCTCAGCGAACGCAGCACGGTGTCGGCGGTACTCGGGCGCAACCGTGCGCTCCGGTCGACCAGTCGCCGATCCAGAGTATTGATTCCGCGAACCCGCCGCGGGACGAGAGGCCTGCGCATTCACCCGAGCGTACCCGGCACGGCGCGCCGGGCACATCGAACAACCGGACTTATCGGGCAGCCTCGTTGGGGGCGGGCAGTTCGGCATGCCGGGCGAAGGCCTGGTCGATGAGCTCGGAGGCCGCCCGGGTGACGATCAGGCGGGCGATGGCCACCTCGGTTTCCAGCCGTGCGCGGTCCTTGCTGTCGCGCTGCGAGCGCTCGTAGGCCTGCCCGGCCAGGCAGTAGAACAATTCGGTGGCGTAGCGATCGGCGATCTGATTGCAGTCCGCGCGCAGCCGCTCCACGAGCTGGAAGGCGGTGGCGTCCGGCACCCCGCTGTCGATGAGGCGCGCGGCGAGATCGCCGCAGCGCGGATTGGCGACCCGGTAGGCCTCCAGCGGGTCGGAACTGCCGGCCAGCGCCTGCTTGACGTAGTCGGGCAGATCGGCGAGCGGATCGTCGCCGACCGGTTTCTCCTGTGCCGCAACGGGTTCGCGCTCGCCCGGACTGTCGCTGACCCCGAGGACGTCGGCGAGCCCGTCGCCACGATCCCATGCCTCGAGCAGTTCGCGGATCCCGTTGAGCTTCATACCTCGGCTGAGCAGCCGGCTGATCGTATGCAGCCGCTCCAGATGATCGGATCCGTAGTAGCCGATGCGCCCCCGGACTTCCGGTGACGGCAACAGCCCTCGTTCGTGGTACACGCGGACACTGCGCACGGTGGTGTCTGCTGCCCGCGCCAGCTCGTCGATCGTGTACTCCGAGTGCACAGCCATACCTCTTAGGAAATCACAACTTACCCCGTAGAAAAACGGACCGTACAAAAACGTCCCGTTAAGTGACGATACATCCGTGCAACGACTTGGTCAATGTGCCGTTAAATAGCGGCGAAAGTGGTTGCTGACAGCCAAATCGTGGGTTAACGTGCCGAGTACAGCAGTTCGCTGCTGGTTGCCGGGGACTGTTGAGCAGCCCCGATGCCCGCCCGACCCATAGGCCACGTCTGCGAACCACACGGTGATTGCACACGTGTGTCCTCGGCATCCCCGGAGACGGAAATGAGCACAATTCACTCGCGTCGGCTACCCCTCGGATCCCCTGTGGCGCCGCCGCTTTCGACTGTTCCCACGCCCGCCGTAGCGACCGTCGCCGTCGCGGCCGCGCACCGCCCGCCGTGCGCCGACGGACCCGACGACTGGGACCTCGACGTCGGCACCCCCGACTCCTGGCGCGCCGCGGTCCGGATCTGCGCGAGCTGCCCGCTGCTGACCGAATGTTCCCAGCTCGCAGAGGCTTTGATCGCTCGTGGCGACGGTCCCCGGGCCATGATCTGGGCCGGAGTCGCCTACGACAGCGCCGGCAAGATCGTGGAGAACCTCGATCGGCATCGGACGGCCCCGCTGGATCACAAACGGCCGCTGCGGATCATCCGGACCGGCGCCCGGCCGGTCTGTGTGGAACCCGCGCCCGCGACGCCGCGTCGTCGTATCGTGCTGGGGCGCCGGTTGCGACCGGCAGCGACCGGTGGCTGCTGAGAGCCGTCACCATCGACAGGCGAAAACTACTGTGACGGTGGGTAATTCATGACTGTGCTGGCGTTGGAAATCGGCCCGGCGGGCTTCGCGGCGACTCGCGTGGCAGACGATGTCGGTACGGACGATATTCGCCGGGCTCCGATCCCCGCCGCCGGCGCCTGGGAAGCCTGCCGGACACTGCTGCACGAGACCGCCGGCGGCGAGGATGTGGCGGCGATCGGGATCGGATCGTCAGGGCCGATCGACATGACCGCCGGCGTCGTCGCGCCGACCGCGGTCAAGGAGTGGCAGACCGGTTTCGAGCTGGTCGATTCCGTGAAGAAGGCGTTCCCGGGCGCCAGTGTGCAACTGGGGCTGGACGGTGTGTGCCTCGCGCTGGCCGAACAGAATTTCGGCGCGACGGGTCAGGTGATGGACGCGGTGTCGATCGCCGTATCGGATCGGATCAGTGCCGGGGTGATGGTCGGCGGCCTGGTGGTCGTGGGGCGTACCGGCAATGCCGGTCATCTGGGCCATCTGCTCGTTCCCGGTTACGACGAACCGTGTGAATGCGGTGGTCGAGGCTGTCTCGAAGCCGTCGCGGGTGGCCTCTCCGCGGTGCGGTGGGCTCGGGGCAGGGGCTGGCCGGGAGCCACGGTGGCGGAACTGGTTTCGGCGGCGCAGTCCGGCGACGAGGTTGCGGTCGCGGCGTTCGAACGGGTGGGTACCGCGTTGGGACGGGCCATCGCTTCGATCGCGCCGCTGCTCGATGTCGGTCTCGTCGTCGTGGGCGGTTCGATGGCCACGGCCGGCCCAGCGCTGTGGAAGCCGCTGAACACGGCCGTGGCCACCCATGCCCGGGCCGGCTTCCTGGCCGCACTGCGAGTGGTCCCTTCGGAATTGGAGGATCTCGGCGTCCTGGCCGGGGCGGGGGTTCTCGCCCTGATCGCGGCCCAGGACTAGCGGCACCGTCGTCGATCACGGCCGAAGGCGCGCAGGATGCGGGCGTCGGCCGTGATTTCGCATGTTCAACGTCTGTTTACGAAATGGGCGTTCGTTCAACATGGTTCACTTGCAGTGGTCGGACTGCTGACCAGTGCAGTTGTTCTTCTCCTATTGATCGCACCGCTGGATAACGGTACATTGTCTAGGTCACGATGATCGTCTGAACCCGTCGGTCATGAGTGCGGAGGAACGGCTGGTGCAGGGCAAGTGCGATGAGTGACGCGGTGATCGGATGGACGACGATCGAAACATTGACGCCGGAGACGATGTCGGTCGCCTCGGTCGGGGAAACGCCCCGCGAGTTCGCGGCGTGGCAGCGTGTGCTGCAACGGCAGCTGGCGAAGATGCCCGCGATCTACGACGGCCTGACGACCGCGCGGATCGCCGAGGCCATGATCTCGGCCCGCGATCACGCGCAGGAGGTCGATCTGCGGATCGCGACCCGCTCGGGTCCGCATCGGCTGCTGATCAAACCCGTCTTCGGTCCCGCCGGTGACGTCCATGCCATCCGGCTGTGGCTGGGTCCGGCGACCGCGGAGGTGCCGGCGCTGCGTCCGGCGGTCGGAGCGATCTGGGATCTGTCGACACAGACCATCCAGCTGCCGGGCGGTATCGCGCGATTGTCGGGGATGTCCGCCGAGGAGTACGTGCCGCGGATATCGATCGCCGAACTGTTCCACCGGATGTCGGGATTCGACCGGCACACCGAGGTGCTCGATCTGCTGTACGAGCCGACGGCCGGCGCCAAGATGCAGTTCGACGTGACCGTCCGCGCCGACGGTGAACGTCCCGGCCGCTGGCGCATCACGATGCGCGCACGGAACGACGAACGATCCAGGGGCGCATGGCTGTTGATCGAGGAGATCGGCGCCGAGCGGGCGTCGATGTCGTGGTCGACGCTGGAGCAGGTCGGTCTGCGGGAAGCGCATCGCCGTGCCGGCACTCATCTGGCTGTGGTGCAACTCGAATACACGAGCATTTCGCACTGGCTGACCGATCCGGCGCCCTGGATCAGGTGGGACTATCTGTTCCGGCCGATCGACGTCTTCCATCCCGACGATCGCCATCGCCTGCTCGCCCTCGACGAGCGGTTGCGCGCGGGCGACACCGCCGGGGTGACCGTCCGGGCTTTGAATTACGGTGGCGGGTACACCCCGACCTCCCTGCTGCTGTACCCCTATCCGGGATATTCGGCGCGGCAATTGGCGATCGCCCAGATGGTTCGCGTCGCCGACGATCTCCCGGTGATGGAGCCGCAACGGCAGTCCTCGGGGCTTCCGCATCTGCACACCCCGATCGGCTACGACGACCAGCTGCGGCATCGTCTGGCCGGCCGGATGAAGCGCAGCCCCGCGTACTGATCGCCTTCCCACGGCAGGGAACAGTCCGAAGGGTGAATGCCCTTGTCCTCTCTACCATTCCGAGAGTGCGGGCAATTGCTGGTAGATCGGCGGATTCGGGCGAAGCACTGCTTCGCCGGATGGCCGCGCGACGCCGCCGCGACAACATCCTCGTCGCGGTACTGGCCGTACTAGCCGTCCTCGGCGGTGGACATGCCGTCCTGTCCTGGTTCTCGGAGCCGCCGCAGGGGCCGTCCGACGCGAACACGACGACCCTGATCGGCCATGCTCAGCTGGCGGCATCGTTCGCCGAGGACTTCGTGGTGAGCTACCTCGGTTCGAGCGCGGGGCAGCAGGATCGGATCGCCGACTATGTCGATCCGGGCCAGCAGATGCGCTTGCCGGCCACCGCGCATCCGGTGAGCGACCCGATGGTCGTCCACGTCAGCCGCACCGAATCGACTGCGAGCGTCGAGATCTGGGCGGTCACGATATCGGTGCACCCGGGTCGGACCGGCAGCGTGACCGACGCCCGCCAGTACTACCAGGTCGCGGTATCGGTGACACCGGACGGCCGCAGGCGCGCGCTGTCGCTGCCGGCCGCGGTGGAGCCGCCCGGGCGTGGCCCGGATATCGCCCTCGCCTACGGCACGCCCTGCCCCTCGGATACGCCGCTGGCCGATGTCGCCACCGGCTTTCTGACTGCCTATCTGACCGGATCGGGGGATGTCGCCCGCTATACGGCCGTCGGCGCCGGGATCACGGCATTGCGCCCGGCTCCGTTCACCGGCCTCGAGAGCGTCTCGGTCACGGCGGACGAATCCAGTTGCGGCAGTAGCGGAAACGCCGCGAAAGTGCTCGCCACGGTGGCGCCGAAGGGAAGTGGTGGCGCCTCGGTCTCGCTGTCCTATCCGCTCACCATGGTGCGCCCCTCCGGACAGTGGCAGATACAAGCCATCGATCGTGTTCCGGCGCTGACGAATCCGCTCACGGTCGTGAACGGCACCGGTCCCGGCGGCGCCGGCGCACCGGCGCCGAGCAGTAGCCAACCCGCCGCACCGACGACGACCGTGCAGATCCCGCCGGCGACGCAGAACTGATCCGAGAAGGGACGCTCATGCACAATCTCAACGCGCTGCTGTATTACATCCTGCTGGTGGTCCGCGCGCTCGGCATCATCGTCATCACGATCCTCGCCATGGGCATCCTCATCTCCGAGGCGGCCAAGTCGAAGTTGTCGCCGACGAAGGTGCTCGGCGTGGTCGGCTCGGCGATCCTCGCGGCGGTGCTGTTCTGGATGCTGCCGACACTGGTCAACTACGCACGATCCGATGCCACCAGCGTCGTGCCCGATCAACCGGTCGGGCGATACCGATGACTCAGCTGATCAAGGTGTACACGCCGATCAAACGGGTGCCCACCATGATCGGCAAAGCGCAGAACGGGCAGAAACTGCCATTCGGGCCGTACACACTTCCACAGGTGGCCGGCGGTATCGCGGTCATTCTCGTTACCTCGGTCCTCGCCATGATCCTGCCGGTGAATCCGGCGATCACTTTCGTGGTGGGGCTGATCCTGACGATTGTGGCGGTGTTCGGCCTGGGGTTGCTGCCCTATACCGGGGTACGGATGATCTCGCGGGCCATGTGGTTCGGCCGTTTGGTCTTCGTCCGTAAACCTGTGTCGGCCTCGGGTTTTCCGGTCACCGCCGAATCCGCCCGGCACACCCTGTTCATCGAGGAATCCGTGGTCATCATCTTCCCGGACGGGTCGGCGCCCGAGGCCGCGCCGGTCGGCCGGCCGGGATCGGGAAATGTCGCCGAGTTGCTTGCTACCCAGTCCACTTCGCTTCGTGCCGAGGGTAGCCGCGCAGTGGCAGGAGGAGTGCACTGAATGGCGTTCGAGCGAGATATTCAGCCCACCGCGGCCATTCGGGGCAACCTGCAATTCACGCACGCCGGATTGGTCACCGCGACCTATTTCATCAATCCGCTCGGTTACGGATTGCGCAAGGCCGGTGACAAGTTCGACGTGAAGGCGGCCCACCACGCGCTGATCAACAACCTGCCCAACGGCTCGCTCCTGCTGGGAATTCAGGCGCGGCTCAACACCATCGACGTGCTGGGCAAGATGGTCGAGGGCGTCGATCTCGACGAATGCGAGGATTACGCGCTCGAGGTGGTCGCCGCCTACGAACGGGTGCGTGCCATCGTGCCGCAGACCCGGATCTTCCTGCTGTCCATACCCGTCGGATCCAGCGGTCCGGCACTGTCGGGACTGTCGCGGATCTGGCGCGGCAGCACCACCACGATCGATGCCACAGCGCTGTCACGCGCCGATCTGGAGGCCTACGACGACACCGCGAACGAGATCCTCTCGCGAATCGGTGGCGATTTCGAACCGGTGCCGGTGCCGGCGGCGTTGTTCCAGTGGCTGTGGGAGCACTATCTGTCCCGGGGTGCGGTCGGCGATCCGGTCGCGCCGACCCGCGCGGGCGTTCTCGACGATGCCACCGCCGCCGTCTTCCGGTCCGCGGCCCTGGACGAAGGCGCCCAGGCCGACAGCAACCGCCGCCTGCGTCCGTCGTTCGTGCCGGTGATCAAGGTGGTTCAGCCCGACTTCGAATTCCGGCCGTCCTATCAGGCGATCCTGACCCCCCATTCGTTCCCGTACTCCGGGATGAATTTTCCGGGCGGCAGCGAATTCCTCAGCGTCCTCGACGGTATGGAGAACGTCACCATCGACTGGGCGATGCGAATTTCGACGCGCCCCGCGGACGCGGTGCTGAAGAACAACGAGCAGAATCTGCGCCGTCTCGGTGAGCAGATGGATCAGCGCGATCAGGAGGTGTCGTTCGCGCAGAACACGTTGATGTCGAAGGTGCAGATGCTCGGTGAATACAACAATCACTTCGAGGTCAACGGTGGCGAATCGGAGGTGTCGTTCACGACCGTGATCGCGGTCGGCAGCTCCTCGCACGACACCACCATGGATGCGGTCAATACCCTCAAACGCCGATACAAACGCTTTCAGGTGGAGATGACGGCACCCGTCGGCGCTCAGGTCGACCTGTGGTCCATGATGATTCCGGGCAGTCCGCCCCGGCGCGCCTACGACGACTTCGCCCATATCGTGCCGTCGGATATGTGGTCGGGTTTCGTTCCCTTCACGACCAGTCAGATCGGTGACGACAGCGGTCCGGTGATCGGCGTCAATTTGCTCTCCGGCCAATTCGAGCCAATTCACTTCGGCATCATGGAAGCGGCGCTGCACGACCTGTCGGCCTCGTTCGCGGTGACCGGCGAACTGGGTTCGGGTAAATCGTATTTCCTGAAACTTATGGCGGTGCTGGTCCACGATATGGGCGGGCAGTTCCTCGCCATCGACCGCAGTCAGGTCGGGGAGTGGGAACATTTCGCCTCCTCGATCGACAACGCGGTCGTCATCGACCTCAGCAATCCGACCGTGTCGCTGGATCCGCTGCGATTGTTCGATCCGCGTGTCGCCGGCGAACGCGCACTGGACTCGATCCTGCCGCTGCTGGACCTGTCGCCCACCAGCGGTGCCGGTGCGCTCATCGGCAGCATGCTCACTCCGAAAGGTATTGCCGAGCACGGCATTCGGAGTCTGCTCGATCTCTATCGCGTGGTGTGCCGGTTGCGCGACGAGCACGGCAGTGCCGAGGAGTACGCCGATCTCGCCGCCCGGCTGGGAGCCATCGTGGAGCGGGTGCCGGTCCTGTTCGATCCCGGCCTGCGACCGCTGCGACTCGACGCCGCGGCCACGGTCATCCGAAGCCACAACCTGGCGCTGCCGACGGCGGAAGAACTGGTCACCCCCCACCTGTACAACCGGTTGCCGCTGACCAAGCGCCTGGGCACCGCGCTGTACGAACTGGTGGGCGTCACCGCGCGAGAGGCGTTCCTCTCCGACAACGGCCGGTTCGGGCTGCTCGTCGGCGACGAGGCGCACCACTTCACTCAGACTCAGGTGGGATCCGCGGTGACCAGCGACTTCAGTCGCGACGGCCGAAAGCATCTGGCCGCGATCGGTTTGGCCTCACACGATCCGGCCACCGACTTCCAGGGCGCGGCGCACAATCTGATCCCGAACCGGTTCGTCTTCCGGCAGCGCGACGAGACGCTGGCCCGCAACAGCCTGGAATGGCTGGGCGTGGACCTCGACGAGGCGCCCTTCCTGCTCCAGATTCTGCGCGAGGAGACCTCCCCGCCGATCGGCCCCGGACGGCAGGTGCCCGAGGAGCGGCGCGGCGAGATGTTCATGCGAGACGCGTTGAACCGCATCGGTCGCGGCAAGGTGCTCGGGCCCGCCCGCCCCGATCGCGCCGAGGCCATCAGCAGTACGCCGAATGCCGCACCCAAGCGCGCGATACTGGAGAGACAGGCGGTGCTGTGATCGGCGATACGGGCACCGTGCACGGCCGGTTCGGTCCGGACTGGGAATTCGAATTCTTCGACCCGGCTCGGTGGCAGCCGCGCGCGGTGGCCCGCCGATGCTGGAATTGGATGTCGGCCACCCGGCGGCGGCGTTGGAGTGTCTCGGCGCTGGCTGTGTTCGTCGTGATGGTCGTGCTGCCGGTGGTGCTCGGCGCGGTGGCGACGGCGCAGACGGGGGAGGGGGATGCGGAGGGGTCCTCGGTCAACAGTGGACTGAGCTGGATGCATGTGCGCGATTCGTCCGGCGCGGAGTTGGCGAGTTACCTTTTCGCGACCAACCATGGGGGTCTCCTGCATCCGGGAAACACCGCCATATCCCTCGTGATCAGCCTCGAGTTCGCCGGCTGGATCGTCATCGTCACAACGGCGATCTGGCTCATCGGCTACGCCCTCAGTTTCGAATGGCTCAACCTCTTCAGCCGGGCTCTCAACGGGGTTGCCCACAGTCTGAGCGGTCAGATCGCCACACCCATGCTGCTAGCGGTCGCCGTCACGATCGGAGCGTTCTTCGTCGCTTGGTTCACCGTCCGGGGCTTCCACGCGAAGGCCACCATGCAGGTGGTGTCCATGCTGCTGATCGCCGTCATGGGTCCGATCTATCTGGCCGAGCCGCTCGCGGACGTACTGTCCTCCGACGGCTTGCTGGCCCAAGGACGGGACATCGGCATCTCGGTGGCCGCAGGTCTCAACGGCAACAGTCGCCCCGATGCCGCGGCCATGGTTCCACACATGCAGTCGGATCTGGCCGACAACTTCGCGCGGCGGCCGCTGCAGGTCTGGAATTTCGGACGCGTCGTGGATACCAACCCGGCGTGCAAGTCGGTGTGGACCTCGGCCGTCATGTCCGGCAGCGACAAGAGGATGAAAGACGGTCTCGAGAACTGTGACCGCGCGGCCTTCGATGCCACCCGGGAGCCGACCGTGGGGCAGATCGGAGCGGGGCTGATCCTCCTGCTCGCGGGCACCGTGCTGCTGCTGTTCGCCGTCTACTTGGCGCTGAAGATCATCAAAGCCGCGTTGGACACCATCTACCACGGCCTCATGTCGATATTCGGTTTCGCCGCAGGCGGATTCGTTTACGGTCCGACTCAGACCTTCCTGGTCCGCAATGTCGTCGACGGTTTCATCGCGGGCGCACGCATGGCGTGCTACACGATATTTCTCGGAGTCTACGTTCTCTTTCTGGGAAACCTGTTCAAGGAGGCGCAGAACGATGTGATGGCGATTTTCGTCGTCGGCGCCATCGTGGAAATCATCGCCATCTTCCAGCTCCAACGGCTGAGCAATGGGCTCAGTAGCGGAAACGAATGGGTGGCCAATCGCTTCGCGCTCGCGATGCAGGGGGTGTCCCGTGGCGGGGGTGGCGGCGGCTCGGGTGCGGCATTGGGTATGGGACAGGCCGGAGCCAAGCACAAGCTGGGCGGCGCGGCGATGCTGGCAACCTTGGCCGGTTTCAGCACCGTGAGCAATTCGCCGCTCACCGAATGGATGTGGGGACGCACGCGTAGCCCGCTGCGCCCATTCTCGCGCACCGAGCGTCAGGCGCAACTCGCGCAGTGGGGGGTGTGGGGCCGGGAGAACTTCGGTGGTGCCGACGGTTTGTATACGCAGTCCTACATGAACCGGCACCAGTACTCGTTCGCGGCACGGCAAGCCGCCGAGGCCGCGGGCGGTATCGACACCGTCATGGGTGCGTCAGCGGCCATCCAGGGCATCTTCGATTACGGCGGTGGTCTGGACCATGCGTGGGGCGCGATGCTCGGCGCCGGATTCACCGATGAGCAGATCATGTCGAATGCCATTCGTTCCTGGGGCATCGTCGCGCAGAATGCCGAAGACGAGACGCTTACCGACAAACACCTCGGTCATGTGGTCTCGGCTATCTCGCGCGCCCAGCATTCCGCCAATCGTGTGCTACGGGGGGAGGGGTCGGTCGAAGAGGCGGCAGCGGACCTGGCGACCCTACAGGCAGCGACCTTCCGCTTCCGGCGTGCCAATCCGGGCGGTGTCACGTTGGACGGTGGTGCGGCTTACGGCCAAGAGCGAGCATTCGTCGAGCGATACATGGCGGCTCCCAGTCAGGATCAGATCGAACAACTGCAGCTGGTTGCCGGCGGCGGCACATCTACACTGCCGGCCCTCGCCGGAATCGACGAAACCAGTGCCGACCGCATGCTCATGTGGATCGGTAACGAGCACGCCCGTGTCGTATCCACAGCGGTCGACCGATTGGTCGACGACCCGGGGGATCCGCACAATATTCGAGAGGTTCGCCGAGTCATTTCCCATGCGGCGGATACGGATCTCTGGGCTTCTCGAGTCCACCGGACGCCCTGGAATGCTCCGCAACCGCCCGGTACCAACCCACCCAATCCGAATTGGCGGCGCCAAATGGGCCGCGTCGGCCGGCAGATGCGCTGAGCAGCGGATTAACCGAGAGGCTTGTGAGGAGGCTGTCGATGAACAATCGGCCGGACGGGCTGCGGACAGCATTGGCATTCGTACCGTGGTGGGCTTGGGGTCTCGTGGTCGTCGTCGCGCTGTGCGGTGTAGTACTCATGGGAGCGGTGTTTCCTACTGCGGCACAGTCGGGTTCGTCGGCGTCGGACCTGCAGTGCCAATGCGCGAGCGCGATCGGGGACGACCCCAGTGAGACGCCCACGGCCACCACCGGCTCGAAGTGCGGGGGCGGGGGCACGGTTGCGGCATCGGATATCCCGTCCACCAATCCGTACGGGAGCGTGACCGTCGACCCGAGCGACACCGACGTCTCCGATTGGATCCGGTCGTGCCTGAGTGGACCGATGCAGTCGGCGCCCTATCAAATGCCGGAGTTGGCTTACGGCAATACCGGCTTCGCCGGCCGTTGCGCGGGTGCGCTCGCCGCGGGCTATCGCTCCGAGGCGGCCGATATGGCCGAACTGGTGCGAGGAGTGATCTACCAAGCGTCGGTGGCCGCGACCACACAGCGATGTGAGAAGACGTCGCTCGACGGAATACCCGCCCCCACCGGGAACGGTTGCCAGACGTCGACGGACGCCATCCGCGGCAGCAACTCGGGCGCGGTGATCCTTCCGACGACCCTCGCGGGTCAGGCGATCTGCGGCCAGCGCGTACAGCTTTCCGCCGCATCGGCGGGCGATGTGGTGTTCTGGGAGTACGGTTCGCGCGGGCCGGCTCGCGCCGGTGTGGCACTCGGCGACGGGACCATGATCACCGCCGACGCGACGACGGGAAGACTTGTGCAGCAGACGATTCCGACGAGCCGGGGCGTACAGGTCAAACGGGTATTGGGGGCGGGGGCATGACATCACCCGCCGAGGTGCAGCCGGGGGTCACCGGCGAGCCGAACGAGGAGCAGCCGTCCGACGGGACGACGCCGTGGACGCTGCGCCCGATGGAACAACGGTCGAAGCCAGACAAGGCCGTGACGCCGTCGCTCCCGGGAGTGCCGTCCGGGGGGAATGCTCCAGCGGCGTCGTCGTCTGTTCCGGGGGTTTCTCCGCCTGCGCCACCGGGTCCGGCTCCG